>NZ_JBFUJK010000002.1:0-334740 GCF_056401395.1 Arthrobacter sp. P4_F11 | reverse complement strand
CTCTGGCGCAGAATTTCACCGGTTTCGCGGTCGATCGCGCAACCCTTGACACTGCGCGCATGGACATCCAAACCGACGTAGGTACGCTTGTTCATGGCTGGAACCTCCAGACGTTCAAATGTGGCTCTACCAGTCCACACCCGCACCAGAATGCGGAACAGACCGTGGGCCGGCAACCCACGAATCTCTTTGAACCCGGGGTTCCAGTCCTACTTCAGGCAACCACCACACTTCATATTGTCTAGGGGGCGGTATCGGCGAGAAGATCAGCGATGAACTCGGCATATCTCAGCTCACCCTCGGCGTCCTCCACGGTGAGAACCGGGCGGCGACGACCATTATCGCCACGTGGATCCGCGACCAGGTGCTGGACGACGGGAGCTTGCCTCTGGGCATTCGTTTCAAGAGCAAGCATGGCGGGGGAGATTGTTGGGCGTACTGGCTGCGCCGCAGGGATGACGGACTGGACGGCGACGATATGTCCTCCGATTCGGGCGCTGCGATCCATGCCCACAATCCGGCGCTGCTGACCGTGGCGGAACGCTTGGCATCAGGATCTGGTGAGCGGGAAAATCGCCCACTCAGCCGCCGTGGCCGCCGTCAAACGTCTCTGCACCAAACGGCAACCACTGCAGCGTCGAAGCCCAATCGGTTTCGGTCGTCTCCCTGGCATCTCAAATACGGTCGATATCTTTAGTCCGTCTCGGTCCGTGCCCAGATGACGCGGCGCATCCGTTCTGGAAACTGCCCACGACGCATCTCAGACCGGACTCCGCCTCTGAGGATCAGACGGAAAATCGTGATGCACTCGAGATGCTTCCCCGTGGGAGTACGTTCAATTTCAGAAGGTGTGGAAACCAGCGATTGCGAAGACGGCAGTGGAAATAGGATGACAGCTATCCACCGACTAAAAGGGACAGGCAGCGAGTACCCGCACTGGTTGTCACGCCCTTGAGGCACATCCAGTGCACCGGCACTGGACAGCCTTCCAAGAACTCTTGTTCGGGGTTTCGGCCGGCGATATGCTCCGCATACATTTTCGGGCAACCGACATGCGTGACCATTAAACGAGGGGACTAACTGAACATGAGTCGCCGTTACCGCTCCGCCGAGTCGTTCAGGGTCAACAGACGCCATGTCAGAGCAATCGCTTGGATGATCGTACTCATGGCTGTGCTTGTCGGCTGTGGCCCAGTCGGCGACACTCAACCACCCGTATCAGCTGCAAAGCAGGCAGCATCAACTACCACTGCAAACGTGCCTCGGACGACACCGGCGGGAGTTGGCGAAACGAACGGAACCGACTGCATCACCCGTGACGAGTCAGGCCAACAAGTATGGTTTGGCGAGGCGGATCCCAGAGTGAGCGCCCTGGGAAATGCGCTTCAGGCCATCGTTGATGAGCACAACGACCAGACAACGGGGGTTGCGCTGTGCTCGCATTACGAAGGAGCAGCGATCTTTGTTGTCTCGCCCAGTGATCAGGTGCGGCAAAGCATCGCAGAAGTAGCTTCAAAATTTCCCGATCTGCAAGTGATCACCCGTACAGCCGCAGCTTCTATTTCCCAGTTGTTCGCCGCAGGTGGCAAGGTGCTCAAAAGCCCATAAATGAAGGGCCTCGTTACGGGTGTCGCCCCAGACATGTACTCAGGCGGTCTGCGCATCACCGTCGCCCAGGACAAATGGCCATTATCGGAGGATGAAAAACGCCGAATCGACGATGCCGTAGAAGCCATAAATGGTTCACGTCTGCCTCTCACCTACGAGCAGGGAGGCACGGCGGTATTGGATTGATCGACTCAAACACGGCGATCTGTTCCGCATAGGGTTGCGTTAGCGAACATCGGGGTTCCGTCGCCGCGAGTGTCCCAAGGCGAGGGCCAGTTGGTGCCTGAGGTGTTCGATTTCCGTGGAGAGCTCGCGGTTACGTTCCAAGGATGCGTTGAGGCGGGCGCGCAGGGACTCCGTGCTGGCGTTGCTTCGGCTTGCGCGGGGCTGTCGGGGCGCGCCGTCATAGCGCAGTCCGATGATGACGGCGCGCAGGTCGGCCTGGGTGTAGAGCCAGGACCGGGATACCCCGGCGGCAGCCGCTACGGCTTCGAAGGTGACGGCTCCTCCTTGCTTTTCTAGTTCACGTAATGCCGCTACGGCTTTGGAGCGCGTGAGTTCGTGCCGGCGCTCCGCAGCCTGCCGGATGTGATGGCTGTTATCTGCCCGCACGGCTGGCCTCCTCGTGCAGATGGTCAGGGTTTGAGTGCGTTTCGTTGTCGAGAGTCTGGATGATGCGGTCCAGGTTCCCGAGTACCCGTGTGTTCATTTCGGCCAGCCGCTGCTGGCCCCGGGCTTCGGCGGCGGAGATGATCTGTACGACCTGGGTCCGGTGTTCGCGGTGTTGCGGGAGGAAGTCTGCCGTGGTGATGAACATGGGACAGGTCAGGCACGCGTTGGCATGCGGGCAGGTCTTCTGCACCGGGAGACCGCAGTAGCCGTTGGGGAGCGCCTGGGTCGCCCTGCCCAGACGCTGTTTGGACCAGGCGGCCTCGGCCAGAGGGCCGTCGGGATCCAGTTCGACGACGCTGCCGGATGCGTTGACTTTCCGTGCGGCTTCCCAGTGCCGCCGGATGGTTGTATCGCTGAGTCTGGCGTAGTGGGCGGTCATCTGGTGGGAGTCGTGGTCCAGGATCCGGCGTACGACCTCCTGCGGGACGTCGAGGTTGATCAGTCTGGTGCCCAGCGTGTGGCGGAAACGGTGCGGGCTGACCACTGCAGGGCTGCCGTTTTCATCGGTGACGTTGCAGTCTTTGACCCATCGCCGAAGAGCGGTGCTGTATGAGCCTGCGCTGATGTGTCCGGCGCCGTAAACGTCCACCATGTCATGGGCGAAAAGCAGGCGTGTCCCGGAATTGCCCGTGCCGTTGACGTAGATGATCTGCTCGGCGATGGCCCGTTCGAGTTCCTCATCGATGGGGACGAGCGCCTCGCGTTTCATCTTGTGGTTCAGATACCGCAGATACGGGGCGCCGTCTTTGTCCCGGGTGATGCAGTCCCGGGTCAGGGCCACGGTGTCGCTGATCCGCAGCCCGCAACGGATCAGAATCACGGTGATCAGCCGGTGATGCGGGCTGGCCATTTTGGCGAGATTTTCGGGGTTTTCCAGCTGGGCCATGACGTGTTCACTCAGTGCCCGGGGTTGCCGGACCGTCTCTTTGGGATAGTCCTCGGTGTAAATCTGGGCCGTACTGGGCAGATCGGACACCCATCCGTGACGGCGCATGGTGAGGAGGAAGGTGTTGAACTGGCCGATCCGGATCCGGTGCGATGGTGCTCCGGCGCTGTGGGTTTGCAGGTAAGCCAGAAACCCTTCGATCACCTCCCGGTCAATGTCGGCGGTGCCGGTGACCGGGATCCTCGTTGAATCCAGAAAGGCGTTGAAGCTTTCCACGGCTTTGGTTCCCAGCACCGCGGATTCAATCGTTAACCCGGTCGTCAGCCGCCAGCGGGCCCATTGTTTGGCTAACTGCTTTAACCAGGGCCGGGTGATGTTTTCGAAGTGAATTGTGACCTGGCTGCGGGCGTTGATACCGAGGGCTCTGGCATGCCAGACATCCTTGGGAAACTCGGTATCCCACGGCCCGGCGCCCGACCCGGTCTTCCCCATGGGGCCCATCCGGAGCGGCGGTGGGTCGAAGCTGCTGTCCGCGCCAGGGACCGCTGCCGGGTTTTTTCGTGAGGGCACGGGATGCAGGGTGGTCATATCGTCACCGTCCTGGAGACGAACCAGCCCGCATCGGTCAGCGCGCGGCGGGCGTCATCGCTGGAGATGTGGGCATAGGTGTTGACCGTCGTCGTCAGGCTCGCATGGCCCAACAGTTTGGAGACCACTTCGACCGGGACGTTCTCCCGGAGCATGCGGGTGGCATAGGTGTGTCGGAACCAGTGCGGGTCAAACGCTACGCCCGTCTGCCGCCGGAGCCGCCGCACCAGGTCGTGGACGGCGGCATATGTCATTGCCTGCCCGTAGGGCCGGCCCCACAGGTTGACGAAGACGTAGTCGGAATCCAGGTCACCGTATTCGACGTCAAGGTAGTCGGCATACAGCCGGATCAGTCCGGCGCTGACGGGGACAGCGCGCGAATGGGGCGATTTTGCGCGTGCACCATTGGTGTTGTCGCGCCGGCGGATCGTGATTTCGCGTTCGGCGACGGCGATGTCCTCATGCCGGAGGCCCAGGGCTTCACCGATCCGGACACCGGCGTCGTGCAGCAGCGCGAACAGCAGCCGGTCCCGGAGGTGTCCGCACGAATCCAGAATGCTTTGGATCTCGTCGGGGGCCAGCAGGCGGGGAATCCTTGCCATCACGGGAAGCTTCACCACCCGGCGCTGTTTCGCCGCCCCCTTGCTGATGTGGTGCAGGAAGGGTTTCCACCCTCCCTGGCGGGCGCCCGGGTCCCAGCACGTGATCAGCTCGCCCAGATCAAGGCCATGGCGGGCGGCGTGCTGATAGAAGACCGCCACGGTGGAAAGCTTGCGGTTCACCGTTGCCTCACCGCAATGGTGCCCGATCGCCGGAAGAACTGAAAAGACCTGGCCACGCATGTCCGGTGGTCGCCGCAGCCACCGGATGAACGCCCCCACGTCTTCCAGCTTCACCGACTGCCAGTTATGCCCGTATTCGTCCAGGAAGACGAACCAGTCCTTCAATCGTGGGCGTGGGCCTTGATCGTGTTCGGTGACCGCTCGGTATCGGCCAGATACCGCAGATACCGCTCCGCCGGCTCCACCACTCCGATCTGGCTTATCAGAGTGAAAGACACCGCGTTGCTTGCCGGATCTAGCACCTTTGTTACCCGCATTGCCGCTCCCGTCAGCTGCCTCGTGGACGGACAAGACGCTAACCCATCCACAACGAAGCAACCAGAGCCCCAAACCCTCGTGGGTTACATGGCGGACAGCAGCCGGAGGACTAAAGATATCGATCGTATTTGAGATGCTGGAGATAGCGCCGAAATCGACTTCAGTGGGCCTCAGCCGCTGTAGTAGCTGCCGTTTGATGCAGACGGCCGTTGACAAAATGCAGGACGGTGCACGATTTGCTGACCGCACTCCCGGCTCGAAGCGGTTTAGTCGTGAAGGGCGCCAGTGGTCATGCGGTAGGAGGAGATTCCTTCGAGTTGTCTGGGTTCAACCCAGACCTGGAAGCCTTGAGCGGCTTCGAAGAGTGTCCTGGTGGACTTTTCGTCGGATGCTATCCAGATCATGGAGGAGTCGGGCATCGCGTCGTCGACGATCCCTGTGCGGATGACGTCACCATGTTTCTGGATTTCGACCGGGGCGCCGATGAGGCGTGCCCATTCGTGATGGCGGTATCTGGTCATCTCTCGTTTTCCTCGGTCTTGGTGGGCGATGCGGAAGTGGACCTGATGCGGCGTGGCCGGGGGTGGCCTCTGGGCTTATGCCACAGAGGCCACCGGTGTTTCTGTCGATGACATCCCGGCCGGGAGTCGGGGAGGTGGTGATGGCGGCGGGTTGGACGATGAGCGCCGCTGGGGTTCTTAGTTGGTGCTTGCCATGGCCGGCGCTGCTGCATGTACGGCGGAGTTCCGTATTCTCACCCGGAGATCTTCCTCGAATTTGTCGATGTCTGCGAGCCTGGTGAGGATGCCCTGGGCGCGTTCGACGGGTATGACGGCGACCCCGTCATCGTCGGCTGTGATGAGGTCGCCGGGGTTGACGACGGTGCCGCCGCAGGCCACCGGCACGGAGACGGCGCCGGGCCCGTATTTGGCGGGTCCTGCCGGTGAGGCCCCGCGGGCCCAGACGGGCAGGCCAAGTTCCCTTATTGCCGCGCGGTCGCGGGTCAGTCCGTCGATGATGACACCGGCGATGCCTTTGGCGAGGCAGATTTCGGCCAGGAGATCGCCGAATACGGCCCGTGTTGTTCCTCCGAGGGCGTTGATGACCAGCACGTCACCGGGTTCGGCGTCGTCGAGGGCGCGGTGAATGGCCAGGTTGTCGCCCTCCCGGGTCAGCACGGTCAGTGCCGGACCCACACACCGGGCGTTGGCCCATTGTGATGCGATGCCGGTGTCCATGAGGTTGAGCCGGTCCATGGCGTCACCGACATTGGCTGTGGGGTACCTCTTCAGGCTTTTGATGAGCCCTGAGGGAGCGTTGGTTGGACGGGGGCTGACGGTGAGTGATTTGGTTGATGCGTCGATAAACATGGTGTCTCTCGCTAGCTCGATCGGTGCGAATTTGGGCCGCTGCGTCACGCAATGAAGCGGTTCTAGGGATTGGCTCGGGCCGGGCATGCGCGCCGGCTGGTGGGACGGCACGACGTTCTTCCCTCTGTTAGGCGTGGGCGGGGGCAGCGATGGTGTTCACTGCGTGTGCTGGCCGCTGGCCGGCGAGGGCCTGCCGGATGGCCTGCAGCGCGCCGCTTCCGGCGGCAAGAAAGGCCTCTTCGCTTTGGCCGGCGACATGCGGGGTCACGATCAGGTTCGGCACCCCTGCGATCTGGATCTTGGAGTGTGCGATGGGGTCCTTCATGTCCACGGACTCCCCTTCAAGGACATCGAGCCCGGCCCCGCCCAGATGGCCGTCCTGCAACGCCCGGGCCAGGGCTTGTTCATCAATGAGGCCGCCGCGGGAGGTGTTGATCAACACCGATCCTGGCTTCATTCGTGCCAGGGCCTCGGCATCAATGATTTGGGCGGTCTGTTCGGTCAGCGGCATGTGCAGGCTGAGAACGTCAGAGCCGGCGAGAACCTCATCGATAGTCGCCGGAGAGGCACCTGCGGCCTGGATGGCGGATTCTTCTACGAAGGGATCGTGGACCAGGACATGCATGCCGAATCCCTGCCCAATTCCGGCGACCATGCGGGCGATGTTGCCGAATCCGAGCAGTCCGAGGGTGCGGCCGTGCAGTTCGAAGCCGTTCATCTGGGGTTTGGCGGACGCCCATTGCCCGGAAGTGGTTTGGGCGGCCCCGTAGGGGACCTTCCTTGCCAGGGAGAGCAGGAGGGCGAAGACGTGCTCGGCGACGGCGCGGCTGTTGCTGCCCGGAGTGGTGGTCACCCAGATACCTGCGTCGGTGGCCGCCTCGATATCGACGTTGTCCGTTCCTACTCCGTGGCGGGCGATGATGCGCAGCCGGGGGGAACTGTCGATCTTTTCCCGGTCGAAGAGTTCGGCGCGCAGCAGGACGGCGTCAATACCGTCGCGGACGTCTTGGTAGCGGACGGCGTCCGGGCCGTAGCCCAGATGGACCTGGCCCAGCGCGCTGAGTTCTGCCAGCACATCGGTGTGGATCTCGTCAGAGACGTAAAAGGTCGGCACGGTGTTCCTAGCGGTAGAGATGGGAGGCAGGGGTCAGGGTGTTCTTGCGTACCGTGCCGAGCAGCACGGCCAGGCCCAGGGCGCCGAAGGCGATGAGCATGTAGGCCGGGATCATGCTGTTGCCCGTGCTGTCGATCAGCCAGGTAGCCACGTACGGGGCGCCGGCACCGCCGAGCACGGCCCCGACACTGTGGCCAAAGGCGACGCCGGTGTGGCGGACCTCGACGGGGAAGAACTCCGGCATGGCCGCGTAGGTGCCGGCCTGGCAGAGGGCGTAGGGCACCATGCCGAGGAGCAGTCCGAAGATCGCCAGCGACACCGAGCCGGCATTCATGAGCATGAAGGAGGGGAACGTGAGCGCGATGTAGGCGATGTAGGAGGCCGTCAGCAGGCGTTTGCTGCCGATGCGGCTGCCGAGTTGGCCGGCGAGGGGGATAAGAAGCGCCGCGGCGGTGACGGCGATCAGGACTATGGTCGCTGCCTCGGCTTTGGAGAAGTGCAGGACGGTGCTGAAGTAGACGGCCACGTAGACGGTGCCGAGGTAGGTGCCGATGTTCTGCACAAGGGAGATGAAGAAGACCTTCGTCAGGCGCGAGCGGTGGTTCCGGAACAATTCAGCGACGGGGGTCCGGGTCGTCTGGCCCTTGCCCGCGCTCTGGGTAAATTCAGGACTGTCCTCGATCTTGAGCCGCATGATCAGGCAGAGGATGCCCAGCGGGATCGCGAGCAGGAACGGGATCCGCCATCCCCACGACTCCATCTCCGCCGCGGGCACGAACGTGGCCGCCAGGGCGGCCAGTCCCGCAGCGCCGGCCTTGCCGAGGACACCAACACTGGGAATGAAGGAGATATAGAGGTTGCGGCGCTCGACCGGGGCCCACTCGCGGATATAGGTGGCCGCGCCGCCGATCTCACCGCCTGCGGACATACCCTGCAGCATCCGCAGCAGGCCCAGCAGGATCGGTGCCCAGATACCGATCTGCGCGTACGTCGGCAGCAGCGCAGTGAACCCGGCAGCTGCGCTCATCAGGATGACCGAGCCGATGAGGCTGGCACGCCGGCCGTAGCGGTCCCCGATGCGTCCGAAGAAGATCGCGCCCAGCGGCCGGACCAGAAAGGCCGTGCCAAAGACTAGGAAGGTATTGAGCAGGCCCGCCACCGGATCGCCGCTGGGGAAGAACACCACGGCGAGCGTCGCGGCGACATAGCCGAAGACACTGAAGTCGTAGTACTCGATGAAGGTGCCGAACGCCGCGACAGCGGTGGCCTTCTTCGCTTTTTTCAGATGAACGGCGTCCGCTACCGGGGGAACGGACTGACTAACCTGGGGCATCTTTGCTCCTATAAAAAATGGGACAGTGTCCTAATATGTATTTCAAGTGTGATGTGCGCCATGGTGTGCTGTCAAGCGCCCATGGCGGGGACGAATGCGTCTGTCCCTCCACGCTGCCGCCTTCGCTGACGGTAGCGTGGTGAAAGCAGATCCGGCCCCGAGGGGGACCCGGAGTATCAAGAGAGTGGTGGAACCGTGGTCAGCGAGAGTGGCGTAGCAGGGAACGAGCGCATTGTTGAGGTCCTGCACGCCTTGGTGACCCGCCCAGATGCGACCGGCGTACGTGAACTCGCACTGGCCTTGGGCGCGAGCCGCAGCACCGTTAACCGTGTCCTGCTCGGCCTGGAAGAACACGGGCTGGCGGCCGTCAGCGGCAACGGAAACTATCAGGTCGGACCGCGGCTGCGTGTCCTAGGTGCCGCACTGCACGCACGCCACCCGCTGCTGCGCAGCGCTGAAGCGATCATTGAACGCCTGGGCGAACAATCCGATGCGACTGTCCTTATCGCTGTTCACGACGCACCACGACCCAGCGCCGTTGTTGTCGCTTGCCGGCGGCGGCCCGGACCCATCAAGTATCTGCTCGAGCCCGGGACGGTCTTGCCCCTCCACGCCGGCGCAACCGGCCGCTCGATCCTGGGCCGACTGGGAATCGGCGCCCTGGGTGAACGGCAGCTGGAGGCGCACACTCCCGATACCGTCACCGAGCGCGCCGAACTGGAACGACTCCTCACCGAGGACCGCCGCGCCGGATACACGATCAGCGTCGGGCAGCAATTTCCCCTGGCCGCGGGTGCTGCAGCGTCATTTCAATGTCACGGACTGACCGGATCCGTCTCGATCACCCGTCCACGCTTTCTCACCGGCGACGAGGACCTTGCCCGCTTCGGCCCGATGGCGCGGCAAGCGGCCCGCGACATCGAAGCCACATGTGCCGGAAATCAAGCATCGGGGAATCTGACACCCATCACGTACCCTCCCGGTTCCACTGCCGTGGAACGCCTTGCCCGTCTGGTCACCGCGCTGGTTGCCGAACCCGACGGGCTGCCCACCGGCTACGAGCTCGCGCGCGGAATTGGAGCCAACATAGCCACCGCCAACCGCCTGGTCTCCACCGCCCTGACCACAGGACTGGCTCTGCAGCACCACGACACACTGCACCCCGGCCCCCGCCTGTTTCACTGGGCAGCCCATCTGGGTCCTTCGGTGGACACAGCTGTTGTCGCACATCCCATTCTCCGCGGACTTGCCAAGGAATCCGGTGAAACCATCGGACTCATCCAATTCCATGCCGACACCAGACAGGCCGTGATGACGACAGTGGTGGACGGCGTCCGGCCTCTGCACTACGGTCTTGCTTCAGGTGTGGCTATTCCCCTCTACGCCGGCGCAGGCGGGAAAGCCATTCTCGCCCACTGTCCCCCCGGTGATCTTGACGCGCTCACGCTCGAACCCCTCACCGAACGCACCCAAACAGACCGGCGAGCCCTCGAAAACGATCTCCAAACCATACGGGAGCGCGGATGGGCGACCGGCGAGGGTGAGCGCATTCCCGACGCCTTCGGCGTCAGTGCCCCCTACTTCGTCGACGGCACCATCGCTGGATCCATCACCGCCACCGTCACCAGACTCCGCCTGCCCGAACTCGACGTAGAGGCCCTCGCTCACATGGTCCAGCGTTCAGCCCAGCAGCTCACACGCACCCTTTCAGTCCCCTAAAACAGCGCCGGTCAGACGTCACGCCGGACTCCTCTGCTCGATGGCCGGCAGCCGACGCAGAACATCCTCGCCAGATGTTCGAGGTGTGCCGGGACCACGAAGTCCGGGTGACGCCACAGGAGCTCTCAGGCGACTTGCACTTCCGCACGACGACACAACAAATCTTCGGGAACCTCGTCAGGAGTGAAGCTCTGAAATGGCACTCGAAGTCCTCAGTCATGCATGCCACCGCCGGGCTGGCCGTACCGTCTTGAAAAGGATCGTCTGCGGAACGGCCGGCGGCACCGCGGGGCGTTCCTCATCGGCGGGTTGGTTTCGCCGCGTTGCCCCTCAGGCCGTCTCCATCATCAGCGGAGGATGGAGACGGTCTCTGGAGTGCTAATCGTCATTCTGAGGGAGAAATGACGCTGTGGCGTGCCCCTGCCTGGGCTGCTGTGCCACGACGCAACAGTAGGGCGCTGACCTGCAGGTTTCCTTGGCCTTTCCGGGCGCCCGTCTCAGGGTTAGCTGATCGGCTCAGGTCCTGAGTGCCCGTTCCGCCCGGTCCTGATGGCCCTTGAAGCCAGCCGCGAAAAGCAGCAGCATGGAGCGCCGCGCCAGGGACAGCGGTTCTTCACCCGCGCCGGGCCCCCAATACCGTCCGCCTCGGCAATCATATCTGCCAGGATTCCCCGGTTCTGCGCGAACACCGCGCGCAGGGCAGCAACAAGGGGGGCGACGGTACGCCCCGGATCTCAGGGCATTCGATGAGGGCATTCGGGCCGTTATCCTGCCAGAGTCTCCGGTGGCAGCGGCGGGGAGCCCGCTTGAAGCTGGTGTTCGGGTGGGCGCTTCAGGATCGGGGTTGCTGTTGTGTCGCTGTCTGGCTTATTCACCGCTGGCTCCAACGCGGCGCGGATCGTCCGGGCAGCTTCCCGGTACCCGTCGCCCAGACCCGCAGCCCGGATCGTGTGGTTGGAGCCGTTGCCGTCAAACTGCTCTTCGATCCGCTCGCCCCGCTCAGCGAAGTCGGATGCCACGGATTCCACCTTCTCGAGCCGGGCCAGTTGTTCCCGCACCATTGAAAGGAGGTAGCGCCGGTCCCGGACGTTCTGGTCGACGACCCCGTCCGCGTATTCGCTCTCGTCCGCGGCGAGCCGCGCTTGGATGGCGGCAAGTTCATCCGGGTCGCTCATTAGGCCCTCCTCTTTGAAGATCTTGCCAACAGGGTAATCCGAACGGAGAGGAATGGGACCGGTGCTTCAGGTTTTCCGTTCGGGCCCGAAGGTGGTCCCGGCGAGTGCCGCGGCCAGGGCGGCTGTGGCGCGCTGGCGAATGTCATAGCCCGAGATCTATCTTCCCGCCGGGCGGTCGCGCTGTGCTTCGGGCCCGGGCAGGGGGTTGTTGGCCGGAAGGCCCCGGATATGGGACCGGCAATGTGTGGAGATTCGGTGACGCGGGCGGTTACCGGGCGTTGAAGACGTCCGGGCCGAAGCTGTTCAGGCCGGCTGCCCCGGCGTATCCGAGCCGGGGTACTGAAAAGATGTCTTCGATGCTGGCAAGCAGGCTGTAGTGGTTGTACATCGTGTCCGACGTCGTTCCCCCCTTGGTGAACGGCGAGATCACCAGCGCCCCGACGCGCCCGCCCGCCGTGCCTCCGGCGACTCCCGACGGGCCGGAGGCCTTGGCTTCGGTTTCGTCGAAGGTGATCACCAGCATCCCGTCCTGTTTGTAGGCGGGGGAGTCCAGGATGGCGGGGACCTGCTGCTGCAGCCAGCCGTCGGCGCTTTCGAGACCGCCCGGGCTGCCGTCGACGCAGGGGCTGTCGTGCCCGTCGTTGCACAGGTTGGGTGTGATGTAGGAAAGGTTTGGTGTCGTGTCCGTGGACTTCAGGTCATCAGCGAAGTGGGTGTAGTCCACCACGTTGTTCTGGCAGTCCGGGGACGAGGTGATTTCCTCAAAATACACGAACGGGTTGTGGCGCGTTGCGTACTGGTCGCCCGCCGTCGCCTTATGGTGATCGTCCTTGGAGCCGGGTTCGGGATGTTGGCAGGGCGTGCCCATGTCCTCCATGTAGCCTTTCCAGGTCTTGCCGGCGGAACTGAGCTGGCCTGCAAGGGTGGGAACCGAGGCCGGGTACACACAGCCGGTACCCTGCACCTGGCCCGGCTCGGATGTCCCGGTTTGTTGGAACTCGGCATATACAGGGCAATCGGCGCGCGTCATGGCGTTCGAGCCCTGCCCGGAAATCTGGGCCAGGTAGTCGGGGAGGGAGTTGTGGTCTATCCCGTAGTACTGGGAGAGCAGCACGCCCTGTGCGCGCAGGGTCTTCGACAAGTAGGTGGCCGCCGACTCGGCGCCCCAGGCATCCTGGTAGTCGTGGTTTTCCAGGTTGATCACGAAAACGTGGCCGGGCTTCCCCGAGGCCTGTGTGGGTTGTGAGGAGGGGGTTGTCGTAGGAGTGCCGGGGGTGGCCGTTGTGTTGCCCGTTCCCGGCGGTGGTCCGCCCTCTGGCGGCGTGGGCTCACAGGCCGTGGCCGCCACGGCGAGGAGCGCAGCAAGAATCAGCGCCGCGGGTCGTGCCGCGCGGCCCAGCCCCAGAAATTTGAAGGTATTCCGGCTCATCGGTTCCGGCTTTCTCTCTGGCCCGGCTCCCGATGGGCCAGGTGCCAAGTGGCGTCTACCGTTCCACACCAGAATCAACATTGTGTCTGTAGCCCCTGAGTAGTCCCGGTGAAGCCCTTCGGGCGCCGGCCCCCGAGGTTCTCGGCCGCCGCCGAAGGGGGCTTCCTTTTCGGTGCTGGAGGTTTCGCTGCAGCTGGAGGACCGGACACGGGCTGGATTGACCCTCCACGCCGCCGGGCCCCTTCTGCGTTGGCACTGGCGGCATTGTGCAGGCCGGAGAGTTCTCCGTCGGGCGGCAAGGATGGCATCGGCCCAGCGCGTGCGCAGGGCGCGGCGGCGGTAATTGCAAAGCTGAATTATTTGTTTAGTGTGGTGCCGGGATGTGGCCCGCCTTGCGAACGTGGGCCTCCGACACACGCCTCTTGCCGACTTCGTGACGGACCGGCTCCGCGTCCAAGCGCGGAGCCGGTCTGGGCGGGAGCCTTCGCTGGATGTGGCACCAGCGACGAAGAAACCCCCGCGCGGGCCCGGGGGAGGTTCCGGCGCGAGGGCGCTCATTGGTATCCGTCGTCTCTGGTTCCCGTGCTTGGGGTCAGTGCCGGTCCGGCGGCCCGGGGTAGGGCGGGCTGATGTGGCGGGTTAGACGTCTGGAGATTTTTCCGTGGCCGGAGGGTGTTCTCCGGCCAGGTGGTGTGCTTCCTTGAGATGGCGAGCGAGCTTTTCCTCAGCGGCAGCGCGCCGTTGCCCGATAGTGCGCATCTGGTGTGTGGTCAGGTCCTCGCGGCGCGTCCGCGGGGCGGCACGTTGTGCCGGCCCGGGTTCGGTGTATTCGCTCATGACCGCATCGTCGCACACGATCTTTCTGGGCAAAAGGCACAATTTTGCAACGTCCCGGAAGCGACGGCATTCCCCGACAGGTCGGGGAATCGGCCAGGCTCTACGCAGCCGGAGCCGCTGCCGGGCCGTTTCCTTCCGCGGGTTTCCGGCCGATCGGGGTGATTCCGTCGTCGACGTTCCCTTGGATGTCCTGGGGGAGCGAGCACCACTTTCAGGGTCAATGCTTGGCCTTGGGCAATTTTTTCTGCCTCACGGGGCCGTGGCGGTCTCAAATGAGTGCTTTGCTCTTGATCCTTTCGTACTCGTCGGCGCTGATGGTTCCGGAGTCCAAAAGTGCCTTGGCTTTCGAGATCTCGTCGGTTGGACTGGGCGCGGTGACGCTGCGGATGTACGCGTCCGAGGCTTCCCTGTGGGACCTTGCCCGTTCCATCGACCGCTCGGCCATGCCTTTGCCGCGGGCGATCACGTACACCAGAACGCCCAGAATGGGCACGAAGACCAGGAAGAGGACCCAGACTACTTTCCACCATCCGCTCAGCGTGTGATCGCGGAACAGGTCACCGAAAACGGCGAACAACGCCCAGAGGAAGGCGATGAACGCGTAGAAGAAGAAAAACCACCAGAAAATCTCCCAAAAGTTTTCCCAGAAACTCATGTCCTCTTCCCTTCTTTCGGTAGGAACGGTGGTGTTAGGGACTGCAGCCGGGAGAGATCTGAGGCTGGCTGCGGATCTTCCGAAAGGGGCATGGGCGTCAGCATTTAGTTGCTGTCTGGAGGTCACTGACCGCGGCCTGGACGTTGGCTGCGTCGTCGCGCAGGGACGCGGCCGCCTGCGTCAGGGTGGCGTCATCCGGGACGGCTCTGACGGCTTGGTCGAACTTGTTGTCGGCCTTCTTGACGGCGTCCATCTCGTCTTTGGCTACGTCCTGGCTGGCTTTGACCAGGTCGTCGTAGGTCTTCGCGACCTGTTCCCGGGCCGATTTGATCTGTTCTATCGTGGCACCAGGTTTAAGTGTCTGTTTGAAATTTGTCAGGGATCCGGCGAAGGCACTGGCAGCCGCGCAGGCCTGCGAAACGTTTTTTTCCGCTCTGGCGCTGCTGACACTGGTGCCGGGGCTGGACGTGCCGCAGCCGGTGAGCAGTGCGATGGCTGCGCCGGCTGCGATAGATCCTGCAAGGATCGGGTGTGCTCTGGACACTGGAGGCTCCTCTCCGAAAGGGGTGCGGCAGGCGCTCCTGCCACTGGCAGGTACACCTATTCTCTGTCCGTACCGGGGTGCGGACCTCATCCCGGGAAGGTGATCCCGATGAGTATGCAGGGTCTGCTCAGAGCGGGGTGGCCGGGAATTTCTTCCAGTCGCGGTGGAATTGTGCCTCGGCTTCGAGTGCAACGGTTTGTTCCAACGCGTGCAGCCGTCCGTAGCTGAATCCGTTCTCGCCCAGGGTGAAGGCCTCGGCGCCGAGCCTGCGCAGAAGCTGGCGGGTGACGACGCTGTCCTGGTGGTCACCGAGAATTTTCTGGACGCCGTGGGCGGCGTCGGCGAGGCGGGCGGCCTGCTTGGGGTTGACGGGGGCGGCTGCTTCGGCTGCGTACCGCAGGCGTTTTCCGTCTTTCCGTGCCTCGTGCAGGGCCGGATGGTCACCGGTGCCGGCAGGATGCCGCTTGGTTTCCTTGACCGCGGTGCGCAGTCGTTTGACGTCGCGTTGGACCATGCCGGGGATGACCTTGTGCGCCGGTTCGGAGGCCAGCGCGGAGAGGTGCGGTGCGGTGATGAGGGCATCGAGGGAATCGAGCAGCCGGAAGTAGCGCTTTCCGTCCAATGCTTTCAGTGCCTTCTCATGGGCTTTTTGGTAGGCCCCGCCGAGTTCAAGATCAACCCGGCGGGTGACCGGTCCCATGACCAGCTCGCTGGGTTCCTGGCCAACCATCTCCTTCAGGCGTGCGTGCATGACCTCGGCGTCGCGGGCCTCACCGAGCAGGCCGGCGAGCCACTTTAGTTCGTTGCGCAGGGTTTTCACCGTCTCGGCGTCGTCCAGCAGTTTCCGGTAGGTGGCCAGCACTGAACGCATGCGTCTGGTGGCTACCCTCATTTTGTGGACCGCATCGTGGGCGTCCTGGCGCACCATCGGGTCCTGTTGCTTGAGCTCTTTCACCTGGTCCCTGAGGTAGGCGAGCATGACATCGCCGGCGGGTCCTTTCCGCTTCGGCACCGGCAGCGGCCCGGGTGCCGGGTCCCGGTTCAGGGCGCGGGCGAGTTTTGAATCATGGGTGGACGGACTGGCTCCGGCGCTGGCGAGCCGGTCCTGTCCGGCCTCGAGCAGGGTCCGGGGGGCCGCGGTGATTTCTATTTCCCATTCCCTCCAGTGCCGTGTGCCATGGGTGGGGGCCAGTACCTCAGCCTGGACCCGGTCATCGCTGATGTCTGCGAGAACGGCGTCCTTTTTGTTCCTGAGCCGGTATACGGTGCGCGTAGTCATCAGCCGTGCCACCGGGACCAGGGCGTCCCCCCTGGTGTGCGCGCGGACCAGCCGGAGGAGGGTTTCGGGGACGCCGTCGGCCTGCTCTCCAAGGAGTTCGCGGAATTCCGTCCGGTCGTCCGGTCCCTTGGGCAGTTTCAGGTGCCATCCGCCGTCTTCACCGCCGCTCCCGCGGTGCAGGGTGATCGCTGCGGAGGCCAGGCGCAGGTCTTTGGTGTCGAAGTACTCGGCCTCCAGCCGGTGTTCCACGGGCTGGTCTATCCGGGCAACACCGGGCAAATCCTGCAGCGAAGGAAGGAGGGTCTCTTCCTCGACATCAAATTTCCGTTCGATCTCAACGACACGTCTCGCGGCCATACCGGAAGTGTACGTCCGGCGCCCCTGGTAAGGCAGTACCAAAGCCGGTGGTCGCCTGGCCGTTGCCGTACAGGACGGCACGTACCGTGACGCTACCCGGGGAGCCGGTATTCCTGGACCGTGAGGTGCCAGACGGCTCCGGTTGTGCTGACTATCAGCGCGTATGTCCCCGGAGCCAGGCTGATGCCGATCGCCCCGGCGCCGGCCTTGGCCAGGGACAACACGGTGAGGGCCGGTCCATTCACGGGYTGGAGATAGGCAATGGCGGCCCCGGTGAAGGTGTACTCGATGTGRAGCCTGCCGGTGAKGGTTACGAGTGGGCCCGGGGGTTTCGTGCCGGAGGCCTCCGCGACGGTGRCCCATTCTTTCACCGGGGGCGGCGGGGCCGGATGCAGCACTGCGTTTATCGCGGCAACTGTGGCGGTGACAGTCCCGGTGACGGGGGCGGCGCTGACGCAGACCACCGCACCGGCGAGGGTGACGACCAGGRCAGTCGAGGCCAGGCGCAGGCCGCGTCGCAGGGAGTTGGTCCCGGCCAACGGCATGGATGCCCCGTCGGCGGCGTACTCATTGGTGATCCGGAATAGGTCAATGAGCCACCAGATGCCGGCGCCGCCCAGCGTCAGCAGCTTCAGGGTGCCGGTACCCGGCTTGTGGAGGTAGAACCTGTCCGCGCCGCTGAAGCCCAGGAACAATGCCAGCAGCCACGCCGTGCGCAGGGAACGCATCGGCGGCAGTTCACCGTCGAAGACAAGCCCGTACTGCTCGGTCCTGGGCACATTCCCGATTCTGGAACAGCCACGTCCGGATGTCCACAGGCATCCGGTGTGCGCTTGCGACATGCACCGGTCCGCGGAACGAGGAAGGGGAACCGGGGTTAGAAGCACGCCACCATTGGCCGCCGGAAGGGAGGACCCGGCTGCGGGACCCGGGCGTGGAGATCCCGGCTTCCGGGTGTGGGCGCTTTTGTCCGGGTGTTGATTGGTCTACCGTGGGGATCCTCAGGTCAGCGGGCAGGAACGCGCGGAGACTGGGACACCGGGTGGGGCGGTGGGTTTCGGCTTCGCGGCTGCGGAGCCGGACTCAAACCTCCAGTACCAACGCCTTCTGGGTCTCAAAGGCGAAGGAACGGAGCAGCAATGATGGCAGATCCGGAAGTCCCCCCGCAGCACCCGTGGGCCGGCCGGGGCGTGTACTTGCTGGATGACCACGAGGTCGTCAGGCGGGGCCTGCGCCACGTATTGGAATCCGAAGGTTTCAGTATCGTCGGGGAATCAGCGTCCGCGCGCGAAGCTATCCGGAGGATCCCCGATCTTTGCCCGGAGCTGGCCGTCATTGACGATGATCTCCCCGACGGGTCCGGTGCGGAGGTATGCCGGGCCGTCGCCGCGGCCGGTCTTGCTACCCGGTGTGTTCTCCTGACCGGGGACGCCGACGAAAAGGTGCTGATCGACTCCATCCTGGCCGGCGCGTGGGGGTGCCTGTCCAAACAGGATGACAGCAGCGAACAGCTACGGCTCATCCGCCGCGCACTGGCCGGGCACACCGCTTACAGCGCCCGGTTCCAGCCGGCGCTCCTCGGCGAGGTTCCCCGCCCCAGACTCAGTACCCCGGATGAGCGGCTCCTTAACCTCACGAGACAGGAAATGAATGTCGCCGTCCGTCTGGGCCGAGGGCTGACCAACCGTCAGATCAGCCAGGAGATGGGGCTCTCAGAAAAGACGATAAAGAACATGGTCTCGGCCCTGCTGACGAAACTCGGCATGGGGCGCAGGACACAGGTCGCCGTGTTGATCGTTGGGGCGCTGGATCACGTCGAGGACTCCGGCTATGGCAGCTACCGGCTCAGCCTGTTCCCGGACCGGGTCGCGGAGGTCACGGCGGCGCTGCTGAACTGCACCAGCGAGACCCGCACCGTCCCGCCCACGGACGCCGAACGGGCAGAGGACGCCCGCCGGCTTGCCGAGGCACTTGCCGCAACCTGGACCGGCCCGATGGGCCGCCGCCCACGGCTCAGCCGGGCGTAGCCGCTATGGCCCTGGCAACACGGGGTGCCGCATCCCGGAAGACCCAGCCGGGCGTCAGGTCTTGGCGCCGGTCGTCGACCCGGGCGCACAGGATCTTTTACGGCAGCTGTTTACGGGAGCCTGAGAGCATGCGGCGATGTGGAGACTGGCCGAGGAGCTCGGCGCGCTTCCTGACCGCGTTGACGATGTCGTTGAGTTCGTAGCGCTGAAGGGAGAACGGATGAGCCGGCCAGCGGGCCTTTGGTCTCGGCCCAGACCGGCAGCCGTGTCATGCCGTCGTGACGAGGCAATCCCCGACCAGTTGTCCCGGAGTAAGTTCCCCTCTTTGACACGGTGGATGGAACGGGATGCTCACGGCGGTGGGTTCGTGGGGCAGCGTCCTGGATGTGCCATTTTCCGCAGCCAAACACACTAAAAGGGCTGGAGCCCCGCACCGATGAGAAGAATCGACCTGCGGGAGAACCAGGGAGATCCGCATCGCCGGGCGCGGTTGGTGCCTGGACCTGTTCTTTCGGTGGCCTGTTGCCGGGTCGATTGACTCTGGCAGTGCTAAGGGCCCGGGCCTAACATCCGGCTATTATTCCGTTCGAACAAAGGACAGTCTCATGTTCGAAGACCTGTAAAGGTCCATGCGCGTGCGGTGTGGTGGTCGCAGACGAATTCACTGGGGAGTGTGTCAGGAACACGGCGCCGGCGCGGCATGCTCCCGGAAATCGTCCCCGGCACGAACCAGGCACTCATCGACTTCGTCGGCGCCGTGCGCGGGCCGCCGTAATTATTGGCGGAAACCCGCGGGCCACGGGACGTTGGCGGCGCAGAAGCCCCCGAAGCATCTGCTGGGAGGGCCGCCCCCGATTCTGACGGCCCGGGGGACTGTCTTCCAGGACCGGCAGCGGCCACACCATAGCTATTGCCACGAGAACACTTTGGGGTCGAAAGGACAAGGGCCATGGCGGACGTCATTGGTTTCCTGAAGGCACGGATCGCCGAGGACGAATCCGCCGCCCGCGCAACGGCCCCGGACACGCCGGGAACCGACGACACGGCAGGGTCCCCGGGATGGCCCCTGTCGGCCGGGCGCGTCCTGTCGGAGTGCGCGGCAAAACGGAAGATTCTGGACAACGTCCCGCTCGTGACTGACATTTCATCACAAACAGGCGGAACCAGCGGGTATGTGCTCATGTGCCTCGCATCGGTCTACAGCCATCATCCGGACTACCAGGAGGGCTGGCGGGTGGACGGGCTGGACGAAGCGCCCCAGACGGATACACAACGGATGAGCACACGCAGCGCACAGCTCTGATGCCGGTCCACTTCGGCAGGAACAGCGCGAAACGCACCATTGTTATTAACAACGGGATTGAAAATGAGAACCATCTGCACAGCACTGATAGTTCCGGTCAGGACCAGCGAACCTGTCCGGGTCCAGAACATTGTCGTTGGCCGGAGGGCCCTGGAGGATCTGGTCGGCGGGGAGATTGAAACCGTAACCCGGGGCGACTGGGATGTCTGCCTCAATGCCGACGGGGTGATCGCCAGCCTTCCGCCGAACCTGCGCGCCGCGGAGCTGATGCGCGACTGCGGCCTGGACCTTGCCGATGCGGCCCGGGGTACTGTCGTCTTCCTCGGACGCGGCAGCCACGGCGAGCCAGCCGACGCGCCCGGCCACCTGGTCAAACGGGCCGAAGACCTCTACGGCGGACTCGCCGCGTAGCGGTCCGGCAAATGTTCCTCGCCCGCCTGGCGCCAAGAAGGGCTACGTTTTCGGTCACCGCGGCGGGGCGGCCCCGGGTCCTCCCCGCCCGTCACCCGGAACCGCGTCGTCCAGGAGCCTGACCTTCACGGCATCCGGATCACCCGGGACGCTGGTATGGATCCACACCCCGAGGGCCTGCTCACGCTCCCACGCGCAGTCCTTGTGGCCCGCCCAGTCATTGCTTTCCCCGGTAGGCCGCGAGCTTGGGCGGCGCAGCGGGCTTCGTCCTAGGATTTCCTGCGGTCGCCGGACCACTCTGGCATCTGGGCCAGCAGCTGACTATTGATTGGGCGTTTAGGCTGAAAAATGCAAGGCGATGGGAAGCCTCAGAAGCACCGGACCGTTGCCCGACTCTCCGGATCCGACATCCCCTGTGCCGGGGCCGGGGTCTCCCGACCCGACTTTCCCTGGCGCTTCACCTCGCCTTCCCGACCTCACAGCGTAGGCCTACGTCATCGTCGGCGAGACTATTGCGTGCTTCGCGCGCGTGTCGTCGTCACCTAACTAAGTCGACTTGGGAGCCGCCTGGCTCGGCGGCCACGAGCGAACGAAGGGCGGACTGGGCGGGCCATTCTCATCGAGGTCCGGGTCTGCTGAATGATCGTGCAATTCCCCGGATGATGCACGCCGTCAGCCAAGTGATGCCGGCAAGAACCAGAAGAATCCCCGCCGCGGTCAACTGCCCAATAAACATCAGCAATGCCACAACCAGCGAAGGTGCCGATACAGGGTGGTACGTTTCAGCCCCGTCTTGGCGGTGATCTCCTTCATGGACAAGCCTTTGTCCCGCAGCAGAACCGCGTGTTCCAGCTTGTCCGCGTCGATCACGGAAGGCCGTCCCGTACGCCGCCCGTTGGCCGAGGCTACCGCCCTGGCATGCGAGGCGCGTTCGGCCGCATAAGTACGTTCCATTTCCGCGAAGAGTGCCAGCATGACCACCGCCAGCTGCGCCATGGGATTGTCAGGGTTGGATGTGTCGATAGGCAGGGGGTCAGCCAGCGTTCGAACGCCAACGCCGCGTTCCTTTAGTTCGTGGACCAGATTCAGTGTGTCGCGCACGGTCCGTCCCAGCCGGTCGAGGGTGTGGACCACAAGCACGTCACCGGCCCTGGCATGACGCAAAGCGTCCTGGAGTCCCACGCGGTCCGTGGTGGCCCCGGACTTCTTATCCGAGAAGACCGTCTCGATGCCAGCGGACGTTAAGGCGTCCAGCTGCCGGGTGAGGTCCTGCTTCACCGTTGACACGCGGGCGTAACCAATTTCCATGCCTAAACCGTACCGAAAGTTATCCCTGTGACGGGCGAATGAGTCGGGAGTTTTGGAACAACATCCGGGACGCTCGGATTGCGCGGTCTGCTGCGGATCCAGATCTGTGAGGGAGTGTCCCGTCAAGGGTGTCCCAGTTCCAAGGAACTGGGACACGCCATGCCGTTGCCTGTAACCACAAGCCTGCGCTGTACGTTAACGCTCAACGCCGGGATCGGCCTGGGGCTGGATAGGGGAGCGCTAATGGCAAAGACAGGAATTGAAACCTACAACGAAGACGGGCAGTGGAAGAGCCGCAGGGTTGGTAGGGATAAAGCATTCTCCGCAGGTGGCACAAAGGCCGAACAGCAGGCCGCGGGCAGAGACGCTGCCAAGCGGGATGCGGTAGAGCACACGATCAAGAAGCTCGACGGGACCATTGGCGAGAAGAACTCCTACGGCAACGACCCGAATCCTCCCAAGGACAAGTAGCCGCTGATTTTGAGGTGGCCCGCTCATGGGCGGGCCACCTCGTCTGCACAGGATTAGCATTGTTCCCCTGCCGTCCTGGAAGCCGACTGAGCCCGGGCGGCAGTGCCGCGATGAGGTTAGACCACACCCATCTGGTCATGCCGTTGGGAGCATTCGCTGCAGGTCTCGAGATCCGTGTGATCGACCGTGGGTACGAACCAGTAGCCACAGAGACTGAGAACCGATGATCCTTCAACCTGGGCGTCAACCAGCCCATGTTTCCGGGCGTAGTGGGCGCGGAGGCCAATGCGGAGGCCCCCCGGAACCGATTCCGCGGGAAGGTTTCCTGAGCGGGCGAGTTCCTCTGAATGTGCCCGGGCGATGGGGTCGATCAGAGCTGAAAATGCATAGGAGTCGTCTGTGTAAGTCGTCGAATGCCATACTTCCGCGTCGCTCTGCAGAGCCGCGCGAGCGATCTGAACGGCAAGGTCAACTGCTTGTATTTGCTTGCGGTTGAGGATCGAGGCAAGGAGGAAGACTTCCCCTAACTCAACGCCGTCGACGTCCACTGATTCGATACTCATTGATATTTGCCCGATAGCGGCTTTCGAGGAAGCGCGGGATGGCGCTGGAAATTCCAGCGTGGACGTCTCGCCGGGGCTCTGGACTGCCTCGGCTAGCAGTGCCAGGGCGCCGCAATGTATCTGAAGTTTCCAAGCATCCAAGGCCAGAATTTTGTCGTCGACCTTTCCAGCCAGGAGATCTTCTGCTGAGGGTAACCAGGGATGTGGACCCGAGCGGGTTACGTCACGCATAAAGGCAGCGTAAAAATCATCGGCGTCGCCTTGGCGGCGGATTCCGGCGGCGCACAGCCAAACGGCGCTCGGGCCAACGACTGAATGGTCTGTAGCGGCACCCCTCCAACGGGAGGTCTTCTGCTTCCACCAATGCGGTGCTGAAAGGCCGGAGATGCTTTCCCGCGACTCCGAACGCTGGTCGCGGCCAAAAGAGGCGTCGAAGTGCCTGACCAGCGGGTGATCGAGGGCGTTGAGGCGTGGCATGTTTCGGAGCTGGGCAGCTACTGAGGATTCCGGAACTTCGCCGGCGATACATTTGCTGAGAAGTGCACGGAGAGTCTTTGCGTGACGGTGATGGTTCGCATCATCCCAATCGGCAGTAAGGTCCTCCACCAAACACCTCAGGGTAACTCGTCTATCCAGCAGCATCCGCCCAGCTTAGCTGGAGATCGAAACGCCGGCCGCCGACCTACTCCATCGAGTCAAGCAGGTCGTCTTCAAGCTGCTGACGCTTGGCGATGGACTGCGCATCTGCCGCACGGAACGCCATCGTGCGGGTCAGGTATTCGCGGACATCGACCATCAATATCCTGCGGTCACGCTCACCCACAATGTGGAAGGGGAGCAGCCCGGCATCCAGAATCTTATAGAGGTGTGTACGGCTGATCCCCAGCATCGCTGCAGCCCGGGCGGGGGTCAACTGGTCATCGTCACGTGCGACAGTGACGCCAACACCGCTACGTAAGCCATCGCTCATCGCTCCCAGGACCTTGCCCAATTCCGAACCATCCGGAAGTGATGCCCGCAGTCTGCTCAGCGCATCAATTTCATTTTCGGGCACGACGGAAGCGGACAAAGTGGTAGTCATGTTGAGTTCGCCTTCATAAGAGAACGCACTGCGTTCCTGGTCCAGGAAAATAATTTCTAGGTGTCACAAGTGTCACAGCCGTCGTGTCGCACGTCAAGTCGACGAGAACTGAATTCTTTTTCATTGCGTTTCATTTTCATGAGCGGCGGAAAAATGCTGAGCAGGGAAATCTTCCCTGCTCAGATGAATCTGGGCACGGGTGCCCCACATAAATTCGGATGCGCCTATGCCGGAGCGGCCAGGCAGTTGAGCTCGTGAGCTCGTGAGCGCGTTGGGCACGCCCGACCGGGGGGCCCAGAACCTACAAGGCCTCCAGCGCGTCCATCTCGGCGGCGTCCAGTAGCGCTGCGGAGTCTGCGCCGGTGGCCCGGGCCAGATCGTCCAGGGATTTGAAATGGACCCGGGCGAGGGTGATGGCCACCAGCTCCAGGTAGGCGGTGCCGTTGCGTTGCTCCAGCTCGCCCAGATAGTCACGCATGCGCCTCTCCAGGGCGCCGGGTCCTTCGGATTCTTCCGCGGCGAGCCGCGTCAGCGTGAGGGCCGCCAGGTCCGGGTCGTCGTAGATGAGTCCCATGGACCACGCTACGCACCCCGCCGGCGTGGTCAACGGCCAGTTCTAGCGCCAGCGGTAGGATTCCAGTGCCCGGAGCAGGGGAGCGGGCTCGCTTTCCAGGTGGCCTCCGCCGCGGCGCTGGTCTCAGACCGCCCTAACCACGCTCATATGCGAAGTGCCACTAAAATGCGCACCCAACCCAAAAACCGGGCTGCATGACCTTTCGGCACGCCCTTTCCGCGCGCGCCCTTGAAGATGGAGAGCCGGAGCCAGGCTGAGGTCGTAGTCGAACTCGTCCAGAAGCCCGGCGCGGCCGATGACCTCCGGTGGGTGGCTCCGGGGGTCGGGCGGAACGGGTTCTCCATCTCAGTTACGCCAGCTACCCCAAAGCAGGAGGGCCGGGCTTCGTCGTGGCCGCGGGTCGACCGGTCAGGTCTCCTCGGTGAGGTCCACGACCTCGGAGCCGGCGTTCTTCTTCACGGACTCGACCCCGTTCATCGCGCTGGCCTTGGTCTTATAGCTTTCCGAAGACGCGATCGTTTCACCGTTGCCGGCCTTGAGCCGGAACCGGTAGCCGCCGGACTTGTCCTTGTAGACCTCAAACTTGCCTGCGATGAGCACTCCTTTGTATCGGGTGGATCATCGGGCCGGACGGCCGCTGGGCCTCACACTACCGGCGGCCCGGGCCGGGAAGTGTAACAGCGCGACTAAGGCGCCAGCAGCGCACAGACGTCCGTTACTTGGCCCGGCCCGGTGAGCCCACCATTCGGATACACCGGACCGAGCTGAGTCCACGTCACCTTGCCCACTGACAGGAAAATGCCCGGAATGCCGTAACTTGCCTGGACCACCAGCAGATTTCTTCCGGTGGCCGTAAAGACCAAGTCAACGGGGTCGAGCTGAAGTGCCGTCTTCCTGCTCCCGTTGATTGAGTAACTGACAGTCTTCGGTGTCGACGTCAGGGCCGTCAGAGTGACAGTGGAAGCGACCCCCGTTTCGGTCCAGAGCATGTAGGGCTTCGAATCGTGAAGGTGATGGAGCTGAAGTATGAACTTGTAAGAGCCCGAGAACGTGGCCTCGACCTTGAACCCAGGGCAGTCGAGTATTTCCGTTGACGTGCCCTCTGGAATCGGTGGCGCGGCGGCGGCCGGACCAGATCCTGCGAAAAGGGCGAGCAGGAGGGTGATGGGTATGAGGGCGCGTTTCATGGGGTGCTCCTTGGTGGCTTGCGAAAAAGTCCCCCCACGGCACGGGAAAATCCCTGACGGATGTCCGCGCATCATAGGCCCGCCCCACGTGGCCGACAAGCGTAGTACGTACTTGCTGGAGAGCAGCAGGTACGTGCCGGCAGACCAGTGATGAGCCCGGAGGGACCGGCCGCACACATCAGGCCCATGACGACACTTCGCCAGGAAGCCCAGAACCCGGCCACGGCGCCCGAGCGCCTTCACGAGCTGATCCACCTCGCGGGCAACCGCGGCAACGGAGACGAGGACGCCGGCTGGTGCCGCGAAGATTTGGCCGCCAACCCCGGCGCGGCATTGGACACTCTCCGGGAGCTCGCCGGCGACCAGGACGACACCATGGCCCGGTTCAACGCGGCCCGGAACCCGTCTCTGGACGACGCCACCTTGCAGATGCTTGCCGAGGACCGTCTCGATTTCATCGCCAACGCTGCCAAGGAACGCCTCGGGATGCCGCTGCGGCCCCGTCCCGGATTCCGCATCCCCGGCGTGCCCTCCTTCGACCCGAGAACCGGGCGGATGACCCCGGCAGCATCCAGACCATCGAGGGCCGCCAGGGTCTCTTTTGGTATTGGTTTGCTTGGTCGCTACCAATTCAAAGAGGCCCTGACCTCTTTCCCGCCGCACCATGCCGCACCGGAAACGGCCTAACCCGCGGGCCAGTCTCAGACCGCCTAACCACGCTCATATGCGGAAGGGCCGCTAAACGGCTCCGGTTTCGGGAGCCTCGGTGTTCCCAGCTGGAGCACCCGGCAGTCTCGTAACCCTTGGGATATGAGGCGTCTCATCGACTGAACGACCGCGACAACCGGTAGGACTAAATTTTCGTGGAAACGAACGTGTTCGTGAACGGCCGGCGAGTCTCGTAACTATGTATCGAAAGCTTCTGATTGAATCGGTGTATTCACCGTTAGTTACGAGACACGTCGGAGCATCCCATGACGAAACTGATCGGCTACGCACGTGTTTCGACGAGGCAACAGTCCACCGACCGGCAGCAGGTGGATCTTATGGCCGCCGGCGTCCGACGCGATGACCTCTACGTTGATCACGGTGTGTCCGGGGCGCGAGCATCACGACCCCAGTTCGATCGGGCACTCGACGCGCTGATCGATGGCGACACCCTCGTCATCACGACACTGGACCGGCTTGGACGATCCACACAGAACATGCTTGCCTTCGCCGACGAACTCCGCGGCAGAGGCGCGGGCCTGCGCGTACTGAACCTCGGCGGCGGCGGCGACGTCGATACTGCGACACCCATGGGTTCGATGTTGTTCACGATTATGGCCGCTCTCGCGCAGATGGAACACGAAATCAAGCGCGAACGCGTTACCGATTCCATCAGCAAACGGCGCGAAGCGGGAAAGGACCTGGGTGGCCGACCCCGTCGGCTTACTGACAGTCAGATTAGAAGCGCTGTCCGCCTGGTTGAAGGCGGCGACCCCGCTGCGCAGGTTGCCCGCGATCTCGGAATGTCCCGAGCAACATTCTATAGACGGTCGCGAGCACTCAAGGACTAGCCGCATCGCATCATCCTCCCTGAAGGGGAGACCAAGCGATCACGGAACGCCGCCAAGGAGCGATTAGATCCACCAGGCCAACTGCGAAAACCGCCAAACCGAGCTGTGAAAAAACCGCCATTCCCGGTTAACAGTCACACGACACGTTGCTGGCTGTCTCGAAATGCCGTCCAACAACAGGTAGTCGCACAACTGCGAATTGTTCGGGATTAAGAGAATAGTGAGGGCGGCCATGGCCGTGATCGGGTACGCGAGGGTCTCCACCACGGAACAGAACCTTGATCTGCAGCTCACGGCACTCCAGGCCGCCGGCGCGGACCGGACCTTTGCCGACAACGGAGTCAGCGGATCCACGCTGGAGCGTCCTCAGCTGGCCAAGGCCCTGGACCGGCTTGAAGCTCGCGACGTGCTCACCGTGTGGAAGCTCGACCGTCTGGGACGCAACACCCGGCACGTCCTGGACGTAATCGAGAACATCAGAGAACAGGGCGCAGGTTTCCGGTCCTTGACTGAGGGACTGGACACAACCGGGCCCATGGGCACCGCCATGCTCACGATCATGGCCGCATTCGCACAACTGGAGCGCGACACGATGATCGAACGCACCAGGGCGGGACTCGCCGCGGCCGCGGCCAACAACGGCCACGGCGGCAGACCACGCAAAGTCGTCTACGCTGCCGCCGACAGGGCCAAAGAACTCAAAGGCAAAGGAATCAACGCCTCCGACATCGGCAAGATGGTCGGAGTCTCCCGCGCCACGGTCTACCGATAGCTCATATAGGCGACGCGCAGACATCTGGCACAGCAGGCATGGCGGTGAGTAGGTCAGCAGCCGAATCCTCGCTGGAGCCGGAGGGAAACTTTTTGTGGGTCTCTCCGGGAGACAAACGTTCTACTTCGCTGGCACGTGCGGACCCAATTCAGCACCTTCATTGAGAGCCCGTGCTGCCGTTGAGCGAAGTCGATCGCTAACTGCGGGGCATCGCTGCGCGCGTTTCTCCATGGGCGGCTCAGGCCGGCTCCATCTTTAAGGAAGGTGGAGCCGGTCTCTGGGGTGCGCTTCGTCATTCTGAGGGAGAAATGACGTTGTGGCGTGCCCCTGACTGGGCTGCTGTGCCACAACGCAACAGTAGGTTCTGAAGCTGCGGTTTTTCTTGCCGTGTGGGAGCCCCGGGTCGGGGGAGCGGCGATGCTTGGAGATTCGGTGCCACGGGCGATTACAGGGCGTTGAAGACGTCCGGGCCGAAGCTGTTCAGCCCCGGCGCGCCTGCGTAGCCGAGCCGGGGTACTGAAAAGATGTCCTCGATGCTGGCAAGCAGGCTGTAGTGGTTGTACATCCTGTCCGACGTCGTGCCCCCCTTGGTGAACGGCGAGATCACCAGCGCCCCGACCCGGCCGCCGGCCGTGCCCCCGGGGATGCCCGACGGGCCGGGGGTCTTGGCTTCGGTTTCGTCGAAGGTGATCACCAGCATCCCGTCCTTTTTGTAGGCCGGGGAGTCGAGGATGACCGGAACCTGCTGCTGCAGCCAGCCGTCGGCGCTTTCGAGACCGCCCGGGTTCCCGTCGACGCAGGGGCTGTCGTGCCCGTCATTGCACAGGTTGGGTGTGATGTAGGAAAGGTTCGGTGTCGCGTCCGTGGACTTCAGGTCATCGGCGAAGTGGGTGTAATCCACCACGTTTTTCTGGCAGTCCGGGGACGATGTTATTTCCTCAAAATACACGAACGGGTTGTGGCGCGTTGCGTATTGGTCGCCCTCCTTCGCCTTGTGGTGATCGTCCTTAGAGCCGGGCTCGGGATGCTGGCAGGGAGTGCCCATGTCCTCCATGTAGCCTTTCCAGGTCTTGCCGGCGGAACTGAGCTGGCCTGCAAGTGTCGGAACCGAGGCCGGGTACACACAGCCGGTACCCTGCACCTGGCTAAGTTCGGATGTTCCGGTTTGTTTGAACCCGGCATACACCGGGCAATCGGCGCGCGTCATGGCGTTCGAGCCCTGCCCCGAAATCTGGGCCAGGTAGTCCGGGAGGGAATTGTGGTCTATCCCGTAGTACCGGGAGAGCAGCACACCCTCGGCGCGCAGGGTCTTCGACAAGTAAGGGGCCGCCGAACCAGCACCCCAGACATCGTTGTAATCGTGGTTCTCCAGGTTGATCACGAAGACGTGGCCGGGCTTCCCCTGGGCCTGTGTGGGTTCTGCAGAGGGGGTTGTCGCAGGAGTTCCGGGGGCGGCCGTTGTCTTGTCCTGCCCCGGCGATGGCCCGCCTCCTGGCGGGGTGGGCTCACAGGCCGTGGCCGCGACCGCGAGGGTCGCAGCGAGAATCAGCGCCGCGGGTCGCGCCGCGCTGTCCAGCACCAGAATTTTGAAGGTATTTCGGCTCATCCGTTCCGGCTTCTCTCTGGCCCAGCCCCCGGCGGACCGATTACCAAGTGGCGTTTGATGCCCACGCTAGAATCAACATTTTGTCTGTACGCGCTGAGTAATACCTGTGGAGCCCTGCGGGCCCACGTTGCATAGGTGTAAATGATGTCGAAGAAGACTGGTCGACTCTCGTTCGTGAACGTCACGCATGTGACTACCGTCCAACCCGTCTCGGTGGGCTCCGTTCAGAACGACATCTTCAGCTCCCGCTGGCCTAGACGATATGAACTGTGGTGCTCGCTGACGTAGGACTGGAACCCCGGGTTCATATCGTCTAGGACCAGGAATCCGGAACGATCTCGCCGGGAATCACCCCCAGGCCGTCCCGGATCCCATCAAGGGCAAAACGGGCCTCGCTGCGCTCGGACAGCACAAGCATTTTCATTCTTTTTGCTGCTGTCCGTTGGATCATATGTGCCCGCTACACGGGCGCAACCGTCCTGCGGACGACCGCGCACCGGATGCGTTGTGGTCGGCGCTGCGCTTATTTCCTCCCCGCAATCCATCAGGTGCTTGCCCTTCGGGTTGCGCGGGCTCCGTCGGGCACAGCTCCGCGATGCTCCGCCAGCAGGCAAAAGAACATGGTGGGGGAGAAGGAGCTGCTGATGGAATACCCGGGAACGTCGTGCGCAAGGCCGAAATCGTGAACCACGTCTGGCCCTGAAAACCCCGACCGGCGCGGCAACAACGTCGAGCTCTACATCTCCTATCTCCGGCGGAAGACCAACGCCGCCGGCCCCCCACGTTCCACACCCTGCGCGGCATCGGCTAGCTGATCAAACCGGCCCCAACTGGCCCGGATTTCGTCGCATCAAGCAACTAGAACACCGCTGGCACCGCCTCCTCCACCCAAATTCCCCCGTCCTGACGGCCCGCACCCTCCGCGCCGCGTGCGATGCAAGGTCCGATCGTAGAAGCGGACGTGGGCAGGGTGCCCCCGCGTGGTAAATCAGCCCGGTTACGCTGTGGACCGCGGAACCATGCCCCTGCGCCAGGCAGCCGGTCCGTTAAAAAACTTCCATGCGGGTGCATCCGGGTACGGGCTTTGGCCGGTAGTAAGGGTGTAAGCACAACCACCGCCCCCATGCGGGCACCTTATGAGGAGTTGGAAATGCGCAAGACACTTACTGCAGCCGCCGGAGCGATGACGCTGCTGGCAGCACTGACCCTGGCTGCCCCCGCCCAGGCCGGCACCTGGCACCACCACGACGAAGGCACAGCGAAACTGTCCGTCCTCCATGGCGTCCCGGGCCTGACCGTGGACGTCTGGGTCGACGGCAAGCGCGCCCTGGACAACTTCACGCCGGGGAAGGTGGCCGGGCCGTTGAACGTCCCCGATGGAGACCACAAGATTGCCATCACCGGGGCGAACGCCACCAGCGCGGCCAACCCCGTCATTGGCCCCGTCACGGTCGACCTGGAAGCAGGCCAGGACTACACCGCGGTCGCGCACCTGGCCGCCAACGGCAAACCGACGGCCACACTTTTCACCAATGACACCTCGACCAGCCCGGATGGAAAGGGCAAGCTGACCGTCCGGCACGTTGCCGCCGCCCCGGCCGTCGACGTCCTCGCCGGAAGGACCGCCGTCGTCAAAGAACTCACCAACCCGCATCAAAAGACCCTCACCCTTAAGGCCGGTACTGTCTCCGCGTCGGTCGCAGCGGCCGGAACCACGTCCCCGCTGATCGGCCCGGCCAACGTCCGGATCACCGAGGGGAAAAACACTATCGTCTACGCCTGGGGCAGCCTCGCCGCCAAGAACCTCAAAGTCGCCGTACAGGTTGTGGACTCCGCCTCGCAAGGAGACGAGTGCGACGACGAGTAGGCTCCTAGGGCTCGTGCCGCCATCACGTCCTCTTGCCCGGTGGGACCGCTTCGACTGCGGCCCCACCGGCAGGCGTGCGAAATGACGTCCCGGACCACCGCCGCCATTCGACCGTGGCGGAGCTCCCGCGCGAGCGGCATAATGTGGGTCAACAGGGCCGCTTATCGCTCAAAGGAGCGCCCGATGGAGGCTGCCGCAACGCATGACTGGGACCCCGGTCTCGATCGCGCATTTGTCGGCGGCGACGAACGCGCCCTCGCGGAGGCATACCGACGGTTTGGTCCGCTGGTCTACACGCTGGCGCTGAGATCCCTAGGAGAGCGTGCCGCTGCCGACGACGTCACCCAGGAGGTCTTCATCCGCGCTTGGAAATCACGGACCACTTACCGGCCTGAGGCGGCACGGCTGCCAGCCTGGCTGATCGGGATCACGCGCAATGCCATCTCCGACGCGTTGTCCGCCCGCGCCCGCCAGCGTCATCTCGAACAAGCGGCCACGCTCCTGGTCGTTGACCCCGCCGCCCAGCCAGATGCGGGGGACGTCGACGAGGTCGCCGACCGCCTAACCCTGGACGAAGAACTGGAAAAATTAGGGGACCCACAGCAAGCAATAATGCGGCTGGCATTCTATGAAGACCTGACCCACGACCAAATCTCGTCGCGCCTCAACCTGCCGCTCGGCACCGTCAAAAGCCACATCCGGCGCAGCCTCGCCCGTTTGCGCACCCGCCTGGAGGTGGAACATGGAACACCTTGACGCGGACCTTCTCAGTCTGCTGGCCCTGGGCGAGCCCGTAGGCACAGACGCCGACGCCGCCCACCTCGCCGGCTGCCCCACGTGCAGCGATACCCTGCGAGGGCTGCGGCACGCCGTGCACATTGCCACCCTCGACCCGGGAGGCGTTGAACTCGAAAAACCCGGCAGCCAGAACTGGACCGCCATCCATCAGGCCCTCGGGCTCTCCCCGGCGCTGGCGACGGATCCCCTGAGCCAGCACTCCGTACCGCGCGGTGCACCTCCGGAGCGGTCGGCCATCGACCCGGCCACGGCGCAAGCGCCCCTGAACCATGGCAGCAAGACAGCGTCGGCACCGGCTCCCATTCGGCCCAGCGCCAAAAACCGGGCCGCCCGTCCCGGACTCTGGATGATGGCGGCCGCGGCCGGCATCATTCTCGGCACGGCCGCCGGATGGGTCGCCGCCGGAGTCATCGGACACACCGGCACGCCGTCCCCTTCCTCCACCCAGACGGCTCCAGCATCCATTGTCCTCGCCCAAACGTCCCTGTCCCCCCTGCCCGCGCACACCGGCAGCGGAGACGCGCGGGTGGAGCAACTCCCGGATGGAACCCGCCAACTGATGATCCGGCTCTCCAACGACCACATCACCGGATTCCGGGGAGTGTGGGTCGGTTCCGCCGACCTGACCAAAATGGTCAGCCTCGGCGTCCTCGCCAACGAATCCGGCAACTTCACCATCCCTGCCGGCATCGACCTGGCCCAGTACCCCATCGTCGACATCTCCAATCAGCCGTACAACGGGGATCCCGCCCACTCCGCCGACAGCATCGCCCGCGGAAAGCTCAACCTGAAAAACTGACCCTGCGGGGGCCGGACCGTCCGCCCCGGAAGAATCTTTACCCTGGGCTTCTCGCCGTCCCAGCGTTCAGAACCGTTGTCGGCCACTTGTAGTCTGGCCTCAGTATCTTCGAAGAGGATTCCATGCACGAACCCCTGCTGGTCCTGTCCGGCGCATCGCTCTTGGCATTGGCTGTGGCAGGCGGGTTCTAGCGGAGCGCTCCTCCTTGCGGTGGGGCCACACTAATTGGCGTCCCCGGCACCGGCAGCTAAGTCTCGCAGTGTGCGCGCTCCTGGGTTCCGTTGGCCTATACATCGTATTGGTACCCGGGACAGGGATCGATTCAACGGGAACGGGAAACAGTGTGGACCTTGGAGTTGGGATGCTGCTGTTGGCGGGGATCTGGTTCATCTTCCGGCGGGAGGTAGTCCGCTACCAGCTCTGGGTGACGCCGAGGACCGCTAACCGGGCGAATTCGGAGGCTATTCGTTGAGAAGCTACTCAACGGATTACCGATACTTCTCAGCCGCTGGATTCAGTATGGGGGAGGGCTCCGACAATCAACTGGTTGCACGCCAATGGGGACAGCCTGAGCTGCGCGGAGGGCTCCACCTGACCCCAGTGGGCACAACCCCTGCGGGCCTTGCTGCGGCTCTCCTTCAGGGTTGTGGACTGCCCCACGGCTCCGTGCGGGCAGGCCTGGCTCGCTCCGGAAAATCTGGTTGACAGTGGGGATTGGTGCTTCTAGATTTTTTAGTGTTTCTGGGTTGGTCATGCTTCACATTCATGCTGTTGCTGTTTCATTTGAGCGGCTTTGCCGCCAGGATGCAGGAGGCCACGATGACGAAGACACCACTGGAAGATTTCCTCACTGAGTGCGTCGCACCGGATCCGGACGGCGGTCTCAGCGTGGAGGAACTGTATGGCTTGTATCTGAGCTGGTGCGGGCTTGGAGGGTTTGCACCAGTTAGTGGCAGGGCGTTCAGAGCAGGTTTGCGCGCAGCCGATGTCCACATTGAATACCGTGGACGCAGGTGCCCGGGCCTGAGGATGACCGGCCCGGCCGCGTGCGATTACCTGGTCCACCGCGAACTCCCGCTCGCCGTGCTCGAGGCACCTGCCGGTCCTCAACTCATCTCACACCAGGGCCCGGAAAAGGTCACGCCGCTTCCCGGCCGGCCGGCCGCGGGAGTCCGCGGCGCCGTGCCGGCCGCCTGACGTGCGCCGGCCCGGCCCTTGATGGCACTTTGAGCGCGGTCTTGGTCGGGAGTATGAGGAAAGCCTCCGCGCGAATCCAGGGACTCAAGCGCGGAGGCTCCCGGTTCTCCAAGCTGGGGGGACTGGAGAACCACTCTAAGGGTACTAGCCGGCGTGACGTCCTGGCCGCTGGCCCCCCGGGAAGCGCGGCCTTCCAGGTCACCGCCGGGGCGGGCGGCCCCCGGTCCTCCCGGCCTGCCAACCGGGAGCGGCAGCGTCCAGGAGTTTGACCTTCACCGGGTCCAGTTCATTGCGGCGGTTTTTGTACCGCTGGGTGTGGATCCACACCCCGAGAGTGTGCTCACGCTCTGAGTCACAGTCCTCATGGCGGGGCCAGTCGTATGCCGTTCTGGCGTTATTCGACGAGGCTGTCGCCTGGCTGGCGGATGACGAGACCAAGCGCTTGGGTGTGCCGCTCCTGCGGGTTGACTGCTAGGGGGGAGGCCAGGGCGACCTGGTCCGCTTCTACGAATCCGCCGGCTACCGGCGCACCGAAACGTTCAAGGTCAAGGAATGGCCCGGGCAGATCCTCGAACGCCGGTTCGTCTCAAGCTGACGCCGGGCAGGCAGAAGGAATACCGCCGAAGGAACGCTCCCGATCGCCCGGCACCCGGGCGTCAGCCGCTGAAATCACCGGCGTTCCGGCGGAATGTGCCCAGGATCCGGATCAGCTGGTCCACGTCCTGGTCCGCGAAGCCGGACTGGCCAAAGACCTCGGAGTTCAGCACCGCCGTCGCCCGTTTGGCCAGGGTGCGGCCTTCCGGGGTGAGCTCGATCAGGGTGGTGCGGCCGTCCGTGGGGTGCGGCGAGCGGATCACCAGCCCGGCCTCCTGGAGCCGGTCCACAGCGTTGGTCACGGAGGTGGGATGGACCTGCAGCAGCGCGCTCGCCTTGTTCATGGGCAGCGCCCCGCTGCGGGCGAAGCTGAGCAACGCGAGCAGCTCGTACCGGGCAAACGTGAGCCCGAACGGCTTGAGCACCGCCTCGATCCGGCCGAGCAGGATCTGCTGGGTCCGCATGATGGCGGTGATGGCGGCCATCGGGGCGGCGACGTCGGACCAGCCGTGGCGCTCCCAGTTCAGCCGGGCGTCGGCAATCGGATCTCGCGGCAGCGGTGTTCCCATGTTCAGCCCTGCCCCTTGAGCCCGGGGAAATCGGAGTCGGAGTACTCGATGCCGAGGCCTTCCGGGACGGGCCCGCCGCCGTGGCGCACTTCCTCGCTGTGCCGCAGCTCCACGCGCCTGATCTTGCCAGAGATCGTCTTGGGGAGCTCGGCAAACTCCAGCCGGCGGATCCTTTTGAACGGCGCCAGGTGCTCCCGGCAGTACCGCAGGATGTCTTCGGCCAGCTCGGGGCCCGGCTGGTGGCCAGCGGCCAGGACCACAAACGCCTTCGGCACTGACAGCTTGAGCGGGTCAGGGGAGGGGACGACGGCGGCCTCCGCCACTGCGGGGTGCTCAATCAGCACGCTCTCCAGTTCGAACGGGGACAGCCGGTAGTCGGAGGACTTGAAGACGTCGTCGCCGCGGCCCACATACGTGATGATGCCGCGCTCGTCCCGGCTCGCCATGTCCCCCGTGTGGTAGTAGCCGTCACGGAAAGCCTCCGCCGTCTTGTCCGGGTCGCCGTAGTACGCCTTCATGAGCCCCACGGGGCGGGGGTCGAGGCGCAGGCAGAGCTCGCCGTCGTCGGCCTCCTCACCCGTGGCGGGGTCCACAAGCACGACGTCGTAGCCGGGCAGCGGCTTGCCCATGGCGCCGATCTTGATCGGCTGGCCCGGCGTGTTCGCGATCTGCACGGTGGATTCGGTTTGGCCGAAGCCGTCCCGGATGGTTTGCCCCCATGCGCGGTGGACCTGGTCGATCACCTCGGCGTTGAGCGGTTCGCCGGCGGACACCACCTTGGTGGGCGGATTCTTGAGCAGTGTGAGATCGGCCTGGATCAGCATCCGCCAGACCGTCGGCGGGGCGCAGAAGCTGGTCACGGATTCGCGGTCCATCTGCTCCATGAGCGCCCTGGCGTCGAAGCGTTCGTAGTTATAAATGAACACGCACGCCTCGGCGATCCAGGGGGTGAACACATTGGACCAGGCATGCTTGGCCCAGCCCGGCGAGGCCACGTTGAGGTGCACGTCGCCCGGTTCCATACCGATCCAGAACATCGTGGACAGATGTCCCACCGGGTAGGAGGTGTGCGTGTGTTCGACGAGTTTGGCCTTGGACGTGGTGCCCGAGGTGAAGTACAGCAGGAGCGTCTCGTCGGCCGGGGTGGGGGCGTCCGGGGTGAAATCCGCACCGGCCGCGGCAGCATCTGCCCCGTAGTACTGCAGGGCATTGGCCTGGGCAGCAGCGGGGTCCCCGGCGCTGGCGCCAACTTCAATCAGCGTGTACTGGCCGGCGACGTCGGCGAACTTCGCGATGTTGGCACTGCCGACGGCGGCCCAGGCCGCACCGCCGCGTTCCACCCGGTCCTGGAGGTCGGCCGGTCCCATCAGTGTGGTGGTGGGAATCATGACGATCCCCAGCTTGATGCCGGCCAGCATCAGTTCCCAGAGCTCCACCTGGTTGCCGAGCATGATGATCATCCGGTCCCCGCGCCGCACACCTGCCCCGCGCAGCCAGTTGGCCACCTGGGACGAGCGCCGGGAGAGGTCAGCGAAGCTGCGCCGGGTCGCGGACCCGTCCTGTTCAACGATCACCAGCGCAGGCTTGTCCGCCTTGGCCGGGTCCGCGGCGAGCTGGTCGAACCAGTCCAGTGCGAAGTTGAACTCCTCAAAGCGGGGCCACTGGAATTCGTTGCGGGCGCCGTCGTAGTCCCCGCGCAGGGCAAGCAGCCGGTCTCGCGCGGCCCGGAATTCCTCAGTCACGGTCATGGTGCACCTTTCGAAGTCCTCTGGCGCTGCCGTTCCGGGCGGTCGGTGGCACGGCGCCGTTGCCTGGGATCCACCGGCCCGGCACGGTGCCTGCCTAGTGATCCCCGTCACTGTGCAATATACTAGGACATCCAAGGGTTTGGAAGGGCGGCGCTGCTCCGCAGGCGTTGCATGACGAAGGGATACGTGCCCGTGCAGCCACAAGGACGTGCCAGCGGACCGTCGGCGCCAGCCGAAAACACAGCGGAAGACAGAGCCGAATCAAATAGAACCGAAAACACAGCGGGATCAGACACGGCGGGATCAGAGACAGCCGAATCCGCTACCGCGGGCGCCGCCCCCGAAGCCGCGGCGGAGCCGCCGTTTCCCGACGCCGACCTCATGTACATCGTTGACCTGTTGCCGCCGGACGAACAGCTCCGCTACCAGGAGGTCCGGGAATTCCTGCAGTCCCGGATCCGGGCCGCATCAATCGACTACTGGAACCGCGAGGAGTTTCCCTTCGGGCTGCTCGCCGAACTCGGCAAATACGGTTTGGGCGGGCTGCAGACGGACGGCACGTCCAAGCTCTTCAAGGGGCTCATGTATGTCGAGGTGGCGCGCGCCGACGTGTCCCTCTCGGCGCTCGTCGGGATCCACAACGAGCTGATCGTCGGCATGATCGACGAGCTGGGCTCGGCGGAACAGAAGGCGCGCTGGCTCCCTGGCCTCACCGCGTTCACCCAGCTCGGGGCGTTCGCCCTGACGGAGCCGGACCACGGCTCGGACATCGCCGGCGGCCTGGAAACCACCGCCCGGCTGGACGGCGACGAGTGGGTCCTCAACGGCGCCAAGCGTTGGATCGGCGCCGGCACCATCGCGGACTTCGCCCTCGTTTGGGCCCGGGACGTCGCTGACCAGCACATCAAGGGCTTCATCGTGGAGACGGACCGTCCGGGCTACACCGCAACGAAGATCGCCAACAAGATCGGCCTGCGCATCATGCAGAACGCGGACATCGTCCTCGACGAGGTCCGGATCCCGGCGGCCAACCTGCTGCCCGGCGCCACCAGCTTCTCCAAGGCCAACGAGCTCCTGCGCGATTCGCGGGCCTGGGTGGGCTGGCAGGGTGCCGGCATCCAGCTGGCCGCGTTCGACGTCGCGCGCGCGTATTCGCTGCGGCGCCGCCAGTTCGGCAAGGAACTGGCCCGCTTTCAGCTCATCCAGCAGCAGCTCGCCGAGATCCTGGGCAACGCGACCGCCTCCCTGGCCCTGATGGCCCAGCTGGCGCGGATCCAGGAAGAGGGCAAGCTCGAGATGGTCCAGGCCGCCATGGCCAAAGCGACCACCACGCGGCTGGCGCGTGCCTCGGTGGCGATGGGACGGTCCCTCATGGGCGGCAACGGCATCAGCAGCGACTATGAGATGGGCAAGCTCTTCGGCGACGCCGAAATTCTCTATACCTATGAGGGCAGCTACGAAATCAATTCACTGATCGTGGCGCGGGCCGTGACGGGAAAGTCCGCTTTCGTCTAGGCTCCCCGCGGGATCTAGGCTCCGAGTGTGTCAGTGCCGTCCCGCGCCTCGCCGTCCCGCGCCTGGCCGGCTCGCGCCCGCCCGGCCGGGGCAGGCTGAACCGCCGGGCTGGCGTGGCCGTAGCGGGACGTGCGGTTGCGGCCCCCGTTCTTGGCCTCGTACAGGGCCCGGTCCGCGCAGTCCAGGAGCGAGCCGGCCGCGGCGTCGCTTTGCTCGCAGACTCCGGCGGAGATCGTCAGGAAACCTACTTCCCCGAACGGTTCGGACGCGATGGCCTTGCGGGCGCGTTCGGCGGCGCGCAGGGCCTCGGCGCCGTCCGTCTCCGGGAGCAGCCACACGAACTCCTCGCCGCCGAACCGGGCCACGATCTCCTCGGCGCGGGCGACCGTCCGGAGCCTGGCCGCGACCTCCGCCAGGACCACGTCGCCCGTCAGGTGGCCGTGGGTGTCGTTGACCCTCTTGAAGTGGTCGATATCAAGGACGACGGCACTCAGGCTTGTCCCGCGGCTGCGGGCCTGTGCAACGTGCTCGGTGAGGTGCCGTTCCAGGGCCCGCCGGTTGGGCAGGCCACTGAGGGCATCGGTAGTGGCCTGTTGTTCGAGGTCGGTCCGGGCCTCCGTGTTGCCGATGGCGATCTCGACGAGCTCCGCGAACTGGGCCAGCCGCTCCATCATCGCCTCCGTGACCCCGGTGCGCGACTTCGACGTCAGGCTCACGGCGCCCCACAGGCTGCCGCGGACCCGGATCGGCGCCGCCGCCGCGGACTGGAAGCCGCCGGCGCGCATCTGCTCCGCTGCCTGTCCACCTTCCGCCCGGTAGCGAACCAGGGCCGGCTTGCCGGTCACGGCCACCCGGACAGTGGCCGACTCGTCCGTCGGGGCGAAGATCTGCCGCCGGCTCAGCGTCGGCGGGAGCGTCGGCGCCATGGCGACGATTTCCGCCGAGGATGCGCCCGTGAAACGGACGACGGCGGCGGAATCGACGTTGAACAGGTCGCGGACAATCGCGGCGACCCGCTCAGAGATGGCTGCGGGGGCCGCGTTGCGGGCAACTTCGGTGGCTATCTCGTGCAAAGCCTCCCAAACCTTTTGTTGCTGCAGGCGCTCGGTGATATCGACCGCCACCACCATGCCGGCCGCGGCCTCGTCGTCGGAGTAGACCGGCCCGGCGTTCAGCCGGTACGTGCGGTGGCCGATCTGCCGGCTCCAGGACACGTCGCGGCCGGCGAGGGCCGCACGGTAGCGCGGCTCGAGCTCGCTGGCGAGATCGCCCTTGAGCACATCCTGGATGCGCTGGCCTTCGAGCTCTTCCCTGCGGTAGCCGAAGGTCTCCAGCTCCTGGCCTTCGGCGATCAGGTAGCGCAGCTCGGCGTCGAAGAGGAGGACGAAGACACCGGGAACGCTCCGCGCCAGGGCGCGGTACCGGTCCATGTCCCGTTGCCGGCGCCGGTCGGCCAGCACACGCTCGGTGATGTCCGTGACCAGGACGAAGAAGCCCTGCACCGCGCCGTCCTGGGTATCGGGGGTGTAGGTCACCTCGGTGAAGCGGGACTGGCCCGCGGCATCCACCAGGGTCCGGTCGAACTGCTGCCGTTTCCCGGCGAGCGCTCCCTCGATGTGCGGCAGGTTGGCCTCCAGGACGGTCTCGCCGAGCACGTCCCGGACATGCATGCCGTGAAGCTGCTGGGGTGCGAAACCGAACCACTCGCAGTAGGCGTCGTTGGCCAGGCGGTTGCGGAGTCCCGTGTCCCAATAGCCGACGAGTGCCGGGATTCCGTTCAGGACGGCCCGCAGCTGCGCCGGGATCTCAGGCAGTGGCGACGGACCGGCATCGTCCCTGTTGAGTGGGCTGCGATTAGTCATTGCCTTAGTATCCATTGCCGGCGGCGGCATCGGAAAACCATCAGGGCATGAACCTGTAGCCGATGCCGGCCTCGGTGAGCAGGTGGCGCGGGCTGGCGGTATCCGGCTCCAGCTTGCGCCGCAGCTGCGCCATGTATACCCGGAGGTAGTTGGTCTCCTTGGCGTAGGCCGGACCCCAGACCCTGGAGAGCAGCTGCTGCTGGGTGATGAGCATTTCCGGATTGCGGACCAGAACCTCCAGAATCTTCCATTCCGTGGGGGTCAGCCGGACGTCCGCGTCGTCCCTGGTCACCCGGTGCTTGGCCAGGTCCACGGTGAAGGCGTCGGTCCTGACCACTGCTTCGCGCTCCGGTTCGACGCTGCGGCGCAGCAGCGCCCGGAGCCGGGCCAGGAGCTCGTCGAGGCCGAACGGTTTGGTGATGTAGTCATCCGCGCCGGCGTCGAGAGCCTCGACTTTGTCTTCGGAGCCGTGCCTGGCGGAGAGCACCAGGACCGGCGCGCTGCTGAACCCGCGCAGCTCCTTGAGGACACGGGTCCCGTCAATATCAGGCAGGCCGAGGTCCAGGATGATGAGTGAGAGCGGGTTCTGGGTGGCGGCCAGCAGCGCCGAGGTCCCGTCCACGGCGGTGGTGACGGTGTAGCCGTGGGCCTGCAGGGTAATGCGCAGGGCCCGCAACAGGTGCGGGTCGTCGTCGACGACCAGGACGGCCGTCATGCGGTGTCCGGTCCGGACGTAAGGGGCAACGCATGACCGCGGCGCGCCACCAGCGACCGGGGCTCGAACGGGGCCTGGGCGCGGTGCCCGTCATATGGGGTTCCCGTGGACAACGGAAGCCGGATAATCATCGTCAGCCCTCCGCCCGGTGTGGCTTCTGCGGTCAGGCTGCCACCCATGGCATCCGTGAACCCCTTCGCCACCGCAAGCCCGAGCCCGATCCCGGTGGTTTGCGGGGTGTCGTCGAGCCGCTGGAAGGGCCGGAACATTTCCAGGACGCTCTCCGCCGGGATTCCCCGGCCGTGATCGATGACCCGAAGCTCCCCGGCAGGGCGCCCCTCGAGAGTCGCAGGGCTGAGGCCGCCAGCCGCCCCAACAAGGACGATGTCCGAATCTGGAGCGTATTTCACGGCATTCTCGACGATGTTCGCAATCACCCGTTCCAGCATGCCGGGGTCGGCGTCGACCTCCGGCATGTTCGGAGGCAGGTCCACGCGCACCCGGCCCGCGGGGACGGCGCTCAGGGAACCCGGTATGACCTCGTACCACCGCACGGGTTTGAGCAGGGGATTGACGGCATCCGAGGTGATCCGGGACATGTCCAGCAGATTGCCCACCAGCGCGTCCAACCGGTCCGAACACTCCTCGATCGTTGCCAGCAGTTCGTGTTCCTCTTCCTTGGTGTAATGGACGTCGTCGTGGCGCAGCCCGCCGACGGCAAGCTTGATCCCGGCCAAGGGGGTGCGCAAGTCGTGGGAGACTGCGCGGAGGATGGAGGTCCGCATCGTGTTGCTTTCGGCCAATCGCAGCATCTCCCGCCGGCTGGTCACCAACTGTTGGCGTTCCAGCTGGGCCGCCAGATGAACACCGAACGCGCCGAGGAGACGTCGGTCGCTGGCCGGCAGAATCCGTCCGAAGAGCACCAGGCGCGTGGAAGCGTCGATTTCTTCGACGTTGTCGCCGGTGGCATCGTCCCCTGGCGCGCCGGCGGGCAGGGCCGGAATTTCTCCCACGGCGGCCTGAAGTTGCCATCGCCGGTCTGGTCCTGCGCCGCTGTCGCCGTCCGCGAGGCCGTAGCCAAGGCTGAAAACAGCAGCACCGCGCACCTGGAAGACGCTCAGGGCTTGCTCCAGCAATGCCTGAACCGTGTCATCCGAGCCGACGGCACTGCGCGTCAGGTCACCGAGCGTCGTGGCTTCGGCGCGGGCCCGCGCGGCCTCTTTGGAGCGGCGGGCCGATAGGTCGACCACAACGGCAACGGCGGCTGAGACGCCCACAAACACCAGCAGGGCCAGGAAGTTCTGGGGATCGCTGATGGTGAGGTTGCCCAACGGCGGGGTTGAAAAGTAGTTCACCAGAAGGCTGCTCCACAGTGCGGCCAGGATGGCCGGCCACAATCCGCCGATCAGCGCCACCGCCACTGAACCGGTGAGCTGGACCAGCATGGCCGCGGCCACGTTCCGCTCCGGGTTCAGGAGCGACAGCAAGAGTTGCAGGACCACCGGGAGCAGCACCGCAAAGCCGAACCCGACGGCGACCCGGACCCGGCCCAAGTCGCGCTGCCGTGACGGGCGGGTTCCGCGGCCGCCGAGGGGGTGGGAGACCATATGGACATCGATGTCGCCTGAATCGCGGACTACCCGGGTGCCTACTCCGCCGCCGAGGAGGTTTCCGATCAGCCCGGCGATCTTCTTGTGCCGGGAGATGCCAACGACGATTTGGGTCGCGTTGACGCTGCGGGCGAAGTCCAGCAGGGCGGCGGCCGGATCCTCCCCGGTCACGATGTGGTAGCTGCCGCCCAGGTCCAGGATGAGGTGGCGCTGGGCCTCAAGCGCCTGGGGGGATTCGCCGGCAACGCCGTCAGCGGCACGGACGTGGACCGCCAGCAGGTCCCCGCCGTTGACCCGGTTGAGGATGCGGGCCCCCCGGCGGATCAGGACTTCCCCTTCCGGGCCGCCGGTCAGCCCGACGACGATCCGCTCCCGGGCTGGCCAGCTTTCATCGATGCCCTGTTCGGCCCGGTACTTGGCGAGGCCCTCGTCCACCCGGTCGGCCAGCCACAGCAAGGCAAGTTCGCGCAGCGCCGTGAGGTTGCCCAGCCGGAAGTAGTTCGAGAGGGCCGCGTCGATCTTGTCGGCCGCGTAGATCTTGCCGTCGCCCAGGCGCTGGCGGAGCAGCTCGGGGGAGATGTCCACGAGGTGGATCTGATCCGCTCGGCGGACAACGTCGTCGGGCACCGTCTCCGCCTGGCGGACGTCGGTGATGGCGCTGACGACGTCCCCCAAGGACGCCAGATGCTGGATGTTGACCGTGGAGAGAACATTGATGCCGGCGTCGAGGAGCACGGCAACGTCCTGCCAACGCTTGGGATTCCGGCTACCCGGGACATTGGAATGGGCGTATTCGTCCACAACCGCGGTCCCTGGCGCCCGGGCCAGGACCGCGTCAAGGTCCATCTCCTCAAACTCCGTGTCCCGGTAGGGCAGCCTCCTGGGCGGGATGACTTCGAGTCCCTCCAGCAGCGCCCGCGTCTCGCTGCGGCCGTGGTCCATGGCGAACGCGACGACGACGTCCTCGCCGCGCTTGCCGAGCCGGTGGGCTTCTTCGAGCATCTCGTAGGTCTTGCCCACACCCGGCGCGGCGCCCAGGAAGATCCGCAGCGTTCCACGTGCCATGCCGTCATTCTCTCACTTGGATTGTGCCGGCTGCGACGGCCGTGCGGCCGCCGCCACGGCGAGGTTGAGGGCAGTCACGTTGACTGACGGCTGGCCGAGAAACGCGACTAACCCACTGCTGGTGTGCTGCTCCACCAGGGAGGCAACGGCGTCGGCGCCCAGGCCGTTCGCTGCCGCCACCCGCGCCGTCTGAACCCTGGCGTACTCGGGTGAAATGTCCGGGTCCAGTCCGGAACCGCTGGCGGTCACGGCGTCGGCGGGCACCGTTGCCGGATCCACGCCTTCAGCCGCGGCGACGGCGGACCGGTTGGCGGTCACGCCGTCGAGCAGTTTCGAATCGTTGGGCCCCAGATTGCTGGCGGAGGACGACGCCGGATCCCACTTCGCAGCCGAAGGGCGGGCGTGGAACCAGCGGGGGTCCTGGACACCGGAATCGTTGGCCGCGGCCTGGACAATCAGGGCGGACGCGGCCGGGGCGCCGGCGCTGTCTTTGAGGATGGAGCCGTTGGCCTGGTACGGGGCGATCAGTTGTCCGGTTCCGAAGACGGCGAGCGGGTACGCAAGGCCGAGGACCAGGGTGGCGAAGAGCAAGAACCGAAGGGCCGTGCCTGCCTGCCGGAGGTAGCCAGTGAGAGTGTTCATAGGGATTTTCCTAGCCGATTCCTGGGATGAGGGAGATCAACATGTCGATGATCTTGATGCCGATGAAGGGTGCAATCAGGCCGCCGAGCCCGTAGATCAGCAGGTTCCGGGCCAGTGCCTGGTTGGCGGAGACGGCACGGTATTTGACCCCCCGAAGCGCGAGCGGAACCAACGCGATGATGATCAGGGCGTTGAAGATCACCGCGGACAGGATGGCTGAAGACGGGGTGGCCAGGCCCATGATGTTCAGCAGCCCTAGCCCCGGGAAGGCGGCGGCAAAAAGGGCCGGGACGATCGCGAAGTACTTGGCGACGTCGTTGGCGACCGAGAAGGTGGTCAGGGCGCCGCGGGTGATGAGCAGTTGCTTGCCGATGCCGACGATGTTGATGAGTTTGGTGGGGTCGGAGTCGAGGTCCACCATGTTGGCAGCGTCCTTCGCGGCGGGGGTTCCGGAGTTCATGGCGACGCCCACGTCCGCGGCGGCCAGCGCCGGGGCGTCGTTGGTGCCGTCCCCGGTCATGGCCACGAGCCGGCCTGCGGCCTGCTCCTTCTTGATGACCGCGAGCTTGTCCTCCGGGGTTGCTTCGGCCAGAAAGTCATCGACGCCGGCCTCGGCGGCGATCGCCTTGGCGGTGATGGGGTTGTCGCCGGTGATCATGACGGTCCGGATGCCCATTTGCCGCAGTTCGGCGAAGCGGGCATGCATGCCGGGTTTGACGACGTCGGCGAGGTGGATGGTTCCAAGGACGTCGGCGCTGCCGTCCTTGCCCACCTGGGCGACCAGGAGAGGTGTGCCGCCCTGGGCCGAGATTTCCGTGACCCGGTGCTCGACCTCCGCCGGGGAGTGCCCGCCGTACTCGGCAACGAAGGCCGCAACCGTGGAGGCGGCGCCCTTGCGGATCTGCCGGCCGTCAAGGTCCAACCCGCTCATGCGCGTGCTGGCGCTGAAGGGGACGACGGCAAAGTCGCTGGCGCTATGTTCAAGGGTGGTCAGATCGGCCCCGGTCACGCCCTTGTCCGCGGCGAGGTCCACGATGGAGCGCCCCTCGGGGGTTTCGTCGGCCAGGCTGCAGACCCGGGCCGCTTCGATGAGTTGGGTCCGGTCCACGTGGTTGGCGGGGAAGAAATTGACGGCGCGGCGGTTGCCGTAGGTGATGGTTCCGGTCTTGTCCAGCAGCAGGGTGGTGATGTCTCCGGCGGTTTCCACGGCACGGCCGGAGGTGGCGAGCACGTTGTGCTGGACCAGCCGGTCCATGCCGGCGATGCCAATGGCCGGGACCAGGGCCCCGATGGTGGTGGGGATCAGGCAGACCAGCAGTGCGACCAGCACGATCGGGGACGGCGTGGCGCCGGCGAGGGCGGCGAACGGTGCCAGTGACATGGTGACGGCCAGGAAGACGATGGTCAGGGACACCAGCAGTACGTGGAGCGCGATTTCGTTGGGAGTCTTCTGCCGCACGGCGCCCTCGACAAGCCTGATCATCCGGTCGATGAAGGTTTGGCCCGGCTCTGCGGTGATGCGGATGACGATCCGGTCCGAGAGGACCTTCGTGCCGCCGGTGACGGAGGACCGGTCTCCGCCGGATTCGCGGATGACCGGGGCTGATTCGCCCGTGATGGTGGATTCGTCGACGCTGGCCAGGCCTTCGATGATTTCGCCGTCCGAGGGAATGACGTCCCCGGCCTCGCAAACCACGACGTCTCCGCGCCGCAACTCCGTCCCCGGCAGGTCCCGGGTGGCGCCGTCGGGCTGCCGGAGCCGGGCCTGGACGCCCTTGCGGCTGGCGCGCAGGCTGTCGGCCTGGGCCTTGCCCCGGCCCTCGGCGATGGATTCGGACAGGGTGCCGAAGAGGACGGTGAGCCACAGCCAGGCCGTCACGGCGATGCCGAACACGGACGGCCGGTACACCGAGATCGCGGTGCACAGGCCGGCCCCGACCAGCACGATGAACATGACCGGGGAATGGATCATCTGCCGCGGGGAGAGTTTCCTGACCGCGAGGGGCAGGGCGGCTATGACGGACGTGAGTGTCAGTTTTGCCGGGGCTTTGGTGTGGTGCTTGTGCTCGCCGGGGGTGCCAAGGGGGTTTCCGTCGGCGTAGGTCAGGGCTTCGGTGTCCGTGGCTAACGCCGTGTGGGACCGGGTCATTTGAGGAGTCCTTCTGCGAGGGGGCCCAGGGCAAGGGCCGGGAAGTAGCTCAGGGCGGTCAGGATTACCGTCACGCCGACCAGCAGCGAGCCGAACAGCGGGCCGTGGGTGGGGACGGTGCCGGCGGACGTGGGAACCTTGCCCTGACGGGCGAGGGAGCCGGCCAGGGCGATCACCAGGACGATCGGGAGAAAGCGGCCCAGCAGCATCGCCAGGCCCATCATGACCGAGAGGTATGGGCCCGACGTGGTGATGCCGCCGAACGCGGAGCCGTTGTTGTTGGCCCCGGAGGTGAAGGCGTAAAGCGCTTCGCTGAACTGGTGCGGGCCGGTGGCTGGGGCGTTGGCCATGGCGTCCGGCAGCAGGACGGTGATGCCGGCGAGGGCCAGCACCAGGCTCGGGGTGACGAGGATGTACATGGCGGCGAGTTTCATTTCCGTCGGTCCGATCTTCTTGCCCAGGTACTCCGGGGTGCGCCCGACCATGAGGCCGGCGATGAAGACGGAAATGATGGACAGGATCAGCAGGCCGTAGAGCCCGGACCCGGTTCCGCCGGGGGCGACTTCGCCGAGCATCATGTTCACCATGGCCACTCCGCCGGCCAGCGGCGGCAGGGAATCGTGGGCGGTGTTGACGGCGCCGGTGGAGGTCAGGGTGGTGGACGTCGCGAAGATCGCGCTGGGCACGGGGCCGAAGCGCTGTTCGAAGCCTTCGCCGAGGCCACCGGCGGCGGCCGTCGCGGTTCCCTGGCCGGCAGCGACGGCCCAGCCCATCAGCGAAATCGAAGCCAGCCACAGGGTGCCCATCACGGCGACGACCGTGTAGCCCTGCCGCTGGTCGCCCACCATCCGGCCGAAGGCATACGGGAGGGCGGAGGGGATGAGCAGGAGCAGGAACACCTCAAAGAGGCTGATGAAGGCGTTGGGGTTTTCAAACGGGTGGGCGGAGTTCGCGTTAAAGTAGCCGCCGCCGTTGGTCCCGAGCTCCTTGATGGCTTCCTGGGAGGCGACGGGGCCGCCGGGAATGCTCTGCGAAAGGCCCGTGGCCTGGTTGGTGACCTCGGTGGACCAGAAATTCTGCACCACTCCGCCGAGGACCATCACCACTGCCGCGACGAACGCCAGCGGCAGCAGGACCCGGAACGTCGTCCGGGTCAGGTCCACCCAGAAGTTGCCCAGCCGCTGTGTCCGTGTGCGGGCAATGCCCCGGATCAGGGCGACGGCGACCACGATGCCGACGGCGGCGGAGAGGAAGTTCTGCACCGCCAGCAGACACATCTGCACGAAGATGCCTACCGTGGTCTCGGGGACGTAGGTCTGCCAGTTCGTGTTGGTCACAAAGGAAATAGCGGTGTTCATGGCCACCCACGGGTCGACGCCGGGCAGCGAACCGCTGCCGGGCAGGACGCCCTGCAGCCGTTGGAGGCCGAACACGGCCAGGATCGAGACGGCCGAGAACGCTAGAACGCTGCGCAGGTAGACCGGCCAGGTCTGCTCGGTGCCGGCGTCGACCCCGGCCAGCCGGTAGAAGAGGCGCTCGGCCCGGGCTGACGTCGTGCCCTCGAAAACCCGGGCCAGGTAGATGCCCAGAGGCTTGTGCATGGCCGCCAGGACAATGAGTAGCGCCGCCACCTGGACAGCAAAGGACGCAGGGTTGAAGGTCATGATCCGTTCACCACTTTTCCGGATGGATCAGGACGGCCAGCAGGTAGCCGAAGAGGCACAGCCCTGCCAGCAACAGAACGAGCCACATCACCGCATCGGCGCTCACTTGCCACCCTCCGGCCGGTCATCGGCACTGCCGACCATCCCGGCCAGGACGTGGCCGATCCACATTACGAATCCCATCGACAGCATCAGGATTCCGATCACAGCCAAATCAGCCATTGGGCATTCCTTTCCTCGGTGTCCCCGTTGGGAGACAGCTCCAGTCAAACCCCGTCGCCGGCCCGAACCGGCGGTTTTAACGCTTCCTTGATGGTTGCGGCCTGGATCTTGATGCCGCATTAGCGGTGGCGGGTCCGGCGAGGCCGGCGACGCGCGGGAACCCGGACGGGCACCCGAAGCGCCGGTTTGAGGGCCGCGTTAAGGAACCATCAGGATTGTTCGCCGGACGGTAGCGGCGGCCTCCGGGGCTGGTAGCGTCTCGGACGGAAGCGGCGCGGTGTGCCGCGTGGAAAGGACATCATGACCACCCTCAGCCGGCCCCCGGCAGACCCCTCCGCGCCGCGGCCCGGCGCCGGGGAACACTTCAGGAACTGGCTGCTGTTCGGCCTCCAAGACGCCAAGGGAATCCACCAGGGGCCCGGGGCCGTGAGCGACAGCCACCTGAAAAAGCACTCGTGGTGGCAGGTCATGTGCCTGACCGGCGTGGACTACTTCTCCACCCTGGGCTACCAGCCCGCCATCGCCGCGCTCGCGGCCGGCGTGATTTCGCCGCTGGCCACCCTGGTCCTGGTGGCCGTGACCTTGCTGGGCGCACTGCCCGTGTACCGCCGGGTGGCCGGCGAAAGCCCGCGCGGTGAAGGGTCCATCGCCATGCTGGAGCGGCTGCTGCCACGTTGGGGCGGGAAACTCCTGGTCCTGGTCCTGCTCGGCTTCGCCGCCACCGACTTCATGATCACCATGACGCTTTCCGCCGCGGACGCGACCGCCCACGCCATCGAGAACCCCCTCGCCCCCGAGTGGATGCAGGGCCAGAACGTCGCCGTCACGCTGTTCCTGCTGGCTCTGCTCTCCGCGGTGTTCCTGCGCGGTTTCAAGGAGGCGATCGGCGTCGCCGTCGTCCTGGTGGGCATTTACCTCGGGCTGAACGTCGTCGTGGTCATCACAACGATCATCGAGGTCCTGCAGCACCCGGTGGCGGTCGACAACTGGTGGCTGGCCCTGACCACCCAGCACGGGAGCCCGCTGATGGTGGTGGGCATCGCGCTGCTCGTGTTCCCCAAGCTGGCCCTGGGCCTGTCCGGCTTCGAGACCGGCGTCGCCGTGATGCCGCAGATCCGCGGCCACGCCAAGGACACCGAGGAGAACCCCCAGGGCCGGATCAAGGGTGCACGCCGGCTGCTGACGACGGCGGCCCTGATCATGAGCGCGTTCCTCGTCACCACGAGCTTCACCACAGTGGTCCTGATCCCGGCGCAGGAGTTCCAGCCCGGCGGGCAGGCGAACGGCCGCGCCCTGGCTTATCTGGCGCACGAATACCTGGGAAACGGATTCGGCACCGTCTACGATCTGAGCACCATCGCCATCCTGTGGTTCGCCGGCGCCTCCGCCATGGCCGGGCTGCTGAACCTCGTGCCGCGCTATCTGCCCCGGTACGGCATGGCTCCGGAATGGGCCCGGGCGGTCAGGCCGCTGGTTTTGGTGTTCACCCTGGTGGGGTTCCTGATCACCTGGCTGTTCGACGCCGACGTCGATGCCCAGGGCGGCGCCTACGCCACCGGCGTCCTGGTCCTGATGACGTCGGCGGCGATTGCCGTGACGCTGTCCGCGCGCAGCCACCAGCAGCGTAAGCGCAGCATCGGCTTCGGCATCATCGCCGTCGTGTTCATCTACACCACGGTGGCGAACATCTTCGAGCGGCCCGAAGGCATCCGGATCGCGGCCTTCTTCATCCTCGGGATCATCGTGATCTCCCTGCTCTCGCGCATCCGGCGCTCCTTCGAGCTCCACGCCACGCATGTGCGCATGGACACCCCGGCTCTGGAATTCCTGGCCGCCAATGAATCCGGCCCCATCGCGATCATCGCCCACGAACCGCTGCGGCTCACTGCCCAGGCGTACCTGGACAAGCTCACGTCCGCCATCGAGGTCAGCCACCTCCCGCTGGACTCCCAGGCGCTGTTCCTGGAAGTAGTGGTGGACGACTCCTCGGACTTCGAGACCGCGCTCGAGGTCCGCGGGGTCACCCGGCACGGATACCAGATCCTGGAGGTCCACGGGCCCGTTGTTCCGAACACGATCGCCTCCGTGCTGCTGCACATCCGCGACGTCACCGGGCTGATGCCGCACATCTACTTCCGCTGGACGGAGGGAAACCCGTTCACCAACCTCCTGCGGTTCCTGGCCTTCGGCGAAGGCGAGATCGCCCCGGTGACGCGCGAAGTGTTGCGCGAGGCCGAGCCGGACGTCACCCGGCGTCCGTGGGTCCACGTCGGCTGAGACCGCGCCCGGCGGCAGGCGCAAGGCCACAAGCGCCTCGAACACAAGCGCCTCGAACACAAGCGCCCCTCCGGAGGAATCCTCCGGAGGGGCGTTTGTGGTCTTCGGGGAAAGTGTCCCGGCCAGGCGGCCGGGGCTTTTTCCGGAGTACTTAGAGCGGGCGGATGTTCTCAGCCTGCGGGCCCTTCGGGCCCTGCGTGACGTCGAATTCAACCTTCTGGTTCTCGTCCAGCGAACGGTAGCCGCTGGTAGCGATTGCCGAGTAGTGGGCGAAAACGTCGGCCGACCCGTCATCCGGGGCAATGAAGCCAAAACCCTTTTCGGCGTTGAACCATTTAACTGTGCCTGTAGCCATGCCTTTATCCTTCTGAAATGCTGCTGATCTCCGGCGGCCATAAGGCCAACGGCTGCGGAGACATTCGTCCGCTGTCCCCAACGTACGGTGCGACGGGCCGCGGTGCAAGGGTCTGACGGGGGTCTTCGTCCCGGCCGGCCGCTTTCGTCAGGCCGAGACGGTGGCGTCGAAGAGCGCAATCAGGTCCCGGCTGATCTGGTACGGCGAGGTCTCGGACGGGCTGTGGCCCGCGCGGTAGACCGAAATCCGCGCACCGATCGACTGCGCGAAGCTGCGGTGCAACGCCAGCGGCCAGAGGTCGTGTTCGCCGACTGCGACAAGCTTTGGCAGCGTCGCGGCCGCCAGCACCCGCCGCAGATCCGGGGTGTGCTTCATAAGGCCGATGATGTCGACCACCGAGGCGCGGCGCGTGAACGCGAACCGGCTCCTGACGAACCGCAGCCGCTGCGGCGCCACCCGGGCAATATTGCTGCGGATGCCCCAAATCATTAATGCGGTGCCGACCCTGGAGGTGACCCAGCAGCTGACCCAGCCAGCCAGGCGCACATAACGGAGGCTCTGCCCCGGCTCCGGCGGGCAGCTGATGAGGGTCAGGCTGCGGAACTTTTCTGGCTGCTGGACGAACGCCAGTTGGGCAACCACCGCCGCGAAGGAATACCCCACGACGTGCACCGAGCCTTGGTCGGTGTCCAGCATGGCCAGGAGGTCGTCGCGGAACAGCTCGTAGTCGTAGCAGTTCCGGGGCGGAACGAGGTTTTCGGGCCCGGCCTGGGCGGATTCATACTGCCCGGCGATGTCGCAGCTGAGGACGAAGTAGCCGGCCGCGGCGAGCTCAGGCAGCATGAGGATGAAGTCTTCCTTGGAGCCGGTTGCGCCCGGGACCAGCAGGACGCGCGGCTTCCCAGGATCTCCGGCAGCGATCGTCGCCAAGGTCCCGCTCGGTGCCTCGAACTCACCGCGCATCACGCCTGCCGGAAGGACGGCCCAGTCGAAGTCGGGCAACGCGGCGTCCCGGCGGGCGGCATCGTCCACCAGCCCCGAACCAAAGCCTTCGGGAACCGGGCCGCCCTGTGCGTTACTGCCGGCAGACGCCATCTATCTAACATAGCCCCCGGCTGGCGGCGTGGCGGAGGTCCCGCTGCAATTCGACGGCCCGGCGCCGGCCGGTCCGGAGGTCCACGCTCAGCCAGCCAGGCTGCCGGCGGCCGTCGCGGGGGAGAGCGGGGCATCCACCTGCCGCACCGTTCCGGCCGATCCGTCCACGGTCACGGTCTCACCGGTCCGCAAACGGGTGGTCGCGTCCGGCACGCCCACCACCGCCGGGATGCCGTATTCGCGGGCCACCACGGCGCCGTGCGAGATCACCCCGCCCATTTCCATCACCAGGGCGCCGGCTGTCATGAACAGCGGCGTCCAGCCGGGGTCGGTGGAGGGTGCCACGAGGATTTCCCCGGGCTCGAGGTGCGCGCCCACCGGATCCAGGATGACGCGGACCGTTCCGGTGGCGGTGCCGGCCGACGCCGGTGTCCCGGCGAGGGCGCCGGAAGCGGGGGACTTGGCCATCACGGCCGCCTCCACGTCCGTGCCGTCGGAGAGCAGGAGCCGGGGAATCCGGCGCCGGCGTAGTTCGACGTCGTAGATCCGGTGGCGGCCCGCGACGATGCCCTTCAGGTCGGCACCCCGCAAACCCACACGGACCTCGTCGAATTCCAGGAAATACACGTCGTCCGCGGCGGCGATCGCACCGGACCGGGCCAGCTCGATGCCGATCGCGTTGAGCTGGCGGTGCATTTCCGCGAGGGCGAGGATGATGTAGAACTTGGGCAGTTCGCGCAGTCCGGACAGCTGGCGGGTCCGGCGCAGGCAGAATTCCACCAGCCGGGCACGGATCCGGCCACGGGCCCTGGTCCGTTCCACCAGGCTGCGGATCCTGGCCTCGGCATGTTCCTCGGCGCGGGCGAACTGCCGGTCGGGCGCTTGCTCAGGGTCGGCCACATGAAGGTAGTTCGAGATCATCCCGAGGATATGGTCCGGTTTTTCCGACCACCGCGGCATGCCAAGGTCGATCTCTGCCACGGCGCGGTGGCCGTAGCGGTCCAGGAACCCGTGCAGGCCGGTCTGTGCCACTGCGGGCAGCGAGCCGGCCTTGTACAGGGCGGCCAGTTCCCTTGGCCCGTGGGCCAGGAACACTTCCCGGGACGCGGCATTCGCGCCGACGGTGACGGCCAGTTGCCAGAGTTCGAGGTCCATCTCGGTGGTGACATTGTTGGGCAGACCCCGCAACACGGCCTCGAGTTCCCGCGGTGCCGCGATGCCGCGCAGCAGCCTGCGCGCCCCGGCCAGCATGAGGTACCCAACGGACGGTCCGGGCAGCGTCGCCAGGATCAGCCCGTCCACGGTGTTCTCCAGGATGCGCTGGGCGTGATCGAGCCGGCCAAAAGTGGTGGCCGGTTCCGGCAGGACAAGTTCGGATTGAAGGCGATCTCCGTAATCGAAGGCGCGGCGCAGTTCGGCGGACGGCCGCACCGCGGCCCGCACCAGGGACGGAAGCAGCCGGACCGTCAGGCCCAGGCCGGCCATGGTTCCGGGATCGCGCCCTGCGCTATTGCCCGCTGCGCCGCTGCCGGTCCCCGGCCGCCGGGGGGCCAGCCTGCCCGCCGCGCCGTGCCGTGGCCGCCGGGACGGCCGTTTGCGCACGCCGAACCGCGGGTCATCCAGGAGTGCCGGAAAAACCGCGCCGGACCTGCCGTCCGCCAGCGGAAGCATGCGCAGCAGGTAGCGGCGGCCGTACCTGTTGCGCACCATGGGCGTCACGTCCACATACATCCGCAATCCCGGGTTGACGTACCGCCACGGCCCGTTGCGGTTCCGCATTGAGCCCAGCACGGAGAGCCCCATGGGGGTCAGGGGCCTGGTCAGGCCCTGGAGCAAGGTGCCGCACAGGTAGACGTGGGGGTCGACGTCGGCTCCTGCCTCCGCGCCCAGCGGTTCGGCGGCCGCAGGCTCCGGCAGCGGATACAACGTGGTGATGGGCCGCGACTGGGTCACCCAGATCCTGCCCGCGGCGTCGATCACCCATTCCACATCCTGGGGTGCCCCGAACAGCCGCTGGACGGTATCGCCGAGGGCCGTGAGTTCGCGGATCCGGGCGTCGTCCAGGCTCGGCCGCCGCCGGACTGACGTCCCCTTCGGTGAACGGAGGAGGATGCGTCCCGTGGCCGTATCCACGACGAAATGGTCCGGGTTGACGCTGCCGGAGACCACCGCCTGGCCGGGCCCGGCGCTCGCATCGATGACCGTTTCGGTCCGGGTGCCCGTCACGGGATTGGCGGTGAAGAGCACGCCGGCGCTGGTGGCGGTGATGAGGTCCTGGACGACGACGGCGAGGCCCACCTCACGGTGGCTGATCCCGTTGGCGGCGCGGTAGGCCACAGCCCGTTCGGTCCAGAGTGAGGCCCAGCAGCGCCGGACCGACTCGACCACGGCGTCGGCTCCGGAGATGTTCAGGAAGGAATCCTGCTGGCCGGCGAAGCTGGCGAAGGGCAGGTCCTCGGCGGTGGCGGAGGATCTGACTGCCACTGTGGCCCGGTTGCCGAGCACTGCATACGCGCCGCGAAGGGCGGCATCGACGTCGGCGGGAATCGGCGCGGTCACGATCATTTCCCGCGCCTGCCGGGCCAGTTCGCCCAGGTCCGGTCCGGGCCGGTGCAACCCGGGGCGGCCTGGCTGGCCGGGGCGGGATTCGCCGTCGTCTGTTTCGCCGTTGTTCGACGGGTGGGGCTGCGCGGCGTCCAGCCGGGCCGCCAGCGCGTCGAGTTCGGCCGGGGCCGCCTTCCGGTAGGCAACCGTGGTGAGGCAGAATCCGCGGGGTACGCGGAACCCGGCGGTCGTGAGCTTGCCGAGGTTCAGGGCCTTTCCGCCCACGAGCGGCAGGGGAGCGGAACCCAGTGCGCTGAGATCCATGACGAGACTTTCCGGCGCCCTGCCATCTGCAGAACCCATTTCCCTGCTCCCACGTCCTGTCCGCGTCTTCAAGCCACGTGTTCACGCCACGTATTCAAGCCGCGGGCGGCCGCCGGGTCCTCAGTCCGGCGGCGCGGCGGCACCTCTGCCAAGCGAGCCTGCCGGCCTACTGGCCGGCGTCGGCCTCGCCGGTGTCTTCCCACATAAGATCCAGGTTGCGGAAGACCGGAGGGCCGTCGCACAGGGCGGCCATCTGCGCGGCGAATTCGGAGGTCTCGGGCCGGTTGGAGTTCTCCATGGCCGACTCGTAGGAGTCGAATTCCACGATCGTGAGGTACGTTCCGGGGCGGTCGCGGTCTGCGGTGGCCATGATCCGGCGGAAGGTCGGGGCAGTGGTTCCCTCCGTCCTGGAGGGCCGGCCGAGTTGCTCGATCTCCTCAATGCGGGAGGTCTGAAATTCGATGATCTGCACGAACCTGGCCATGACGGCTCCCTTGACGGCGGCGGATGCTGATGCGCTTCACGCTAGACCCTCGTCCTTGCCCGTGCAAGGGCGGGAGCCAGCAGTACAGCCAGGGCCGGCGCGGGCGGCCGCGCGGGTGCAAGCGCGGCCGCCGTCGAGAGCCCGGCTACGGGGTCAGGAGGACCTTGATGGCGCGCCGTTCGTCCATCGCGCGGTAGGCCTCGGGTGCCTCCTCCAGCGGCATGACCGAGTCGAACACGCGGCCCGGATTGATGGTGCCGTTCAGCACGTCCGCCAGCAGTTCCGGAATGTACGTCCGGGCCGGGGCCATGCCGCCGCCGATCGAGATGTTGGTGTCGAACAGGAAGCGCAGCGGGGCTTCGGCGCCGCCGGTGGGGACGCCGACAAAGCCGAGGGCGCCTCCCGGGCGGACGCTGTGCAGGGCCTGTTCCATGGATTCCTTGGTCCCCACGCACTCCAGCACGGAGTCGGCCAGAACGCCGCCGAGCAGTTCGCGGACCTTGGCGACGCCCTCGTCCCCGCGTTCGGCGACGATGTCCGTGGCCCCGAATTCGCGGGCGATCGCCTGGCGGTCGGCGTGCCGCGACATGGCGATGATCCGCTCCGCGCCGAGGCGCTTGGCGGCCAGGACGCCGCAGAGCCCCACGGCGCCGTCGCCGACCACCACGACCGTCCGGCCGGGACCGGCCTTGGCCGCGAGTGCTGCGTGGTGGCCGGTGGCCATGACGTCGGAGAGCGTGAGCAGGCTGGCGCGGAGGGCGTCGTCCGGGTCGGTGACGCCTGGGACCTTGACCAGCGTGGACTCGGCGAGCGGTACGCGCACGGCCTGGCCCTGGCCGCCGTCGATCCCGTGGCCAGTGTCATCCTTGCCGCCCCAGCCGGCGAGGTGGTCGCAGGCCACCGTGACGCCGTCGAGGCACTGTGGGCACGCGCCGCAGCTGACCACGAACGGAGCGATCACGAAGTCGCCCACGGCGAGGTCTTTGATGTCGTCGCCGACGCTTTCGACCGTCCCGATGAACTCGTGCCCGATCGCGGACGGCTTGTGGGTGGGCTTGACCCCGCGGTACGGCCAGAGGTCCGAGCCGCAGACGCAGGAGGCGGTGACCTTCACGATGACGTCGGTGGGCAGCTGGAGGGTGGGGTAGTCGCGGTCTTCGACTCGGATGTCGCCGGGACCGTGGATGATGGTGGCGCGCATGGGTGCTCCTCGCATTGTGGTGGATGGGCTGGGAACGAGTTTAGTCCCGTGGCATCCCGGCCACGCAGGCGAGGACAAGCAACGCGGGGTCAGATCCGGCCCATTAAGGGCCGTATCTGACCCCCGCGTTGCTTTAGAGGGCTTCGAGCACGCTGACGTAGTTGGCGATGCCCACGCCACCCATGTTCTGCACCGCTGCCCGGCGCGGGTTGGCCAGCTGCATGTCTCCGGCCGTGCCGGTGAGCTGCATCGCGGCGATGACGTGCTGGGAGACGCCGGTGGCGCCGACGGGGTGGCCCTTGGCCTTGAGGCCGCCCGAGACGTTGACCGGCAGCTTGCCGTCCTTGAAGACCCAGCCTTCCTCGAGCGCCCGGGCACCCTGGCCGCGTTCGGTCAGCCCCATGGCCTCATACATGAGCAGTTCGGCAATGGTGAAGCAGTCGTGGACTTCCGCGAAGTCGAGCTCCTCCAGCCCGACGCCGGCCATCCGCAGGGACCGCTGCCAGGAGGCACGTGTGGCGGCGAATTCGGTCGGATCCCGGCGCTCGGCGGGGAAGAAGTCGTTCGCCTGGCCGAAGCCGGCGAGCCGCACCGGCGCGGTTGCCCCGCCGGTCGGGGCGACGCTGAGGACGACGGCGGCGGCGCCGTCGGAGACGGGGGAGCAGTCGGTGCGGCGCAGCGGGTCGGCCACCATCGGGTTCTTGTCCGAGACGGTGCGGCAGAAGTCCTCGCCGAGGTCCTTGCGGAGCTGGGCGTAGGGGTTGTCGACGCCGTTGCGGTGGTTCTTCGCCGCGATGGTGCCCAGGACGTCGCCGAGGCTGCCGGCGCCGTAGCGCTTGCCGTAGTGCTTCGCCACCTCGGCGAAGAGTCCCGTGAACCCGGTGGTGGAGGCCTTGCCGGCCATGTCGTAGTCCGCGCCGAGCAGGGCCGCGCCCACGACGTCGGCCCCGGCCTGCGTCATCTTCTCGGCACCGATCACCAGGACGGTCTTCGCGGTGCCGGCAAGCAGGGACTTGGTGCCCTGCTGGAACGCGGCAGAGCCGGAGGCGCAGGCGTTCTCGACCCTGGTGGAGGGAACGTTGGCCAGCTGATCCGAGACCTGCAATGCGAGGGAGGACGGGAAGGCCAGCGGCATCATGCCGGAGTTGAACTGGCCGAGGTAAATCTCATCGATCTGGCCGGGCTCGATCCCGGCGTTGCCGATCGCCTCGGTGGCGACCTCCACGATCAGGGACTCCAGGGTTTCTTCGCTCAGCTTGCCGAACCGGCTGTGGCCCCAGCCGGTGAGCAGGACGTCCTTGCCGAACTGGTCTTTGAGGCTCATGCCGTCGCTCCTTCAAATTCGAGCGCGACATCGAAGTCGGCTTCGGTTTTTTCGCGGATTTCCTCCACGGTGACGCCCGGCGCGAGGCGCGTGAGCGTGAGCTTCCGCCCGCCGTCTGCTTTGTGCTCATTCTTCACAAGGTCGAAGACCGCGAGGTCGCTGATGATGCGGTCCACGCAGCTGAGCCCGGTGAGGGGCAGCGTGCATTCCTTGACGATCTTGGCGGTGCCGTCCTTGGCGTTGTGCTCGGTGAGGACCACGACGCGCGGGGTGCCGGCCACGAGGTCCATGGCACCGCCCATGCCCTTGACCATCTTGCCGGGGATGGTCCAGTTGGCGAGGTCTCCGTTCCCGGAGACCTGCATGGCGCCCAGGATCGCGACCTTCACGTGACCGCCGCGGATCATGCCGAAGGACGTCGCGGAGTCGAAGATGCTGCCGCCGGGCAGAACCGTGACGGTCTGCTTGCCGGCGTTGATCAGGTCCGCGTCTTCCTCGCCCTCGAAGGGGAACGGGCCCATGCCGAGGAGGCCGTTCTCGCTCTGCAGGACAACGCGGACGCCGTCGGGCAGGTTGTTGGCCACCAGCGTGGGGATGCCGATGCCAAGGTTGACGTAGTCGCCGTCGTTCAGTTCTTCGGCCGCGATTGCGGCCATTTCATCTCGGGTCCAGGCCATGGTGGTTCTCCTTGGAAAGTCAGGGTGCAGGGGTGGGGCGCCAATGCCGGCGCGCCCGGGGTGGGCGGCGCTCGGGCCGGATTAGACGGTGACGGCGGAGGCGGCCTGCGCCGGCTCTGTTTCCGCTGCGGGCCGCGGGCGGACGGTGCGCTGTTCGATGTCCTTGACGCGGCCGCTGGCCTGGACCAGGCGCTGGACGAACACGCCGGGGGTGATGATGTGGTTCGGGTCCAGCTGGCCGGGCTCGACGATCACTTCGGCCTCGGCGACGGTCACGGCGGCGGCCGTGGCGACCACGGGGTTGAAGTTCTGCGCGGTGTACCGGTAGATCAGGTTGCCGTCGGTGTCGGCCGTGTGGGCGTGAACCAGGGCGACGTCGGCCTTGATGGCGCGCTCCTGGACATAGGTCTCGCCGTCGAACTCCGCCAGCGGCTTGCCTTCGGCGACGAGGGTGCCCACGCCGGTCTTCGTGTAGAACGCCGGGATGCCGGCGCCGCCGGCGCGCAGCCGCTCAGCAAGGGTGCCCTGCGGGGTGAACTCCACCTCCAACTGGCCGGCGAGGTACTGCTCGGCGAAGAGCTTGTTTTCCCCAACGTAGGACGCGATGACCTTGCGGACCTGGCCGCCTTCGATCAGGACCCCGAGGCCCTTGCCGTCCACGCCCATGTTGTTGGAGACGACCGTCAGGTCCTTCACCCCGGAATCCCGCACCGCCTCGATCAGATCAGCGGGGATCCCGCTGAGCCCGAAACCGCCGACGGCGAGCGTCATGCCGTCGCGCAGTACGTCCTGCAGAGCGGCCGCTGCCCCGGATTTCACCTTTGACATTGCATCTCCTCATTGAGCTCGTCTTGCTATCCACTCCGGCAATCCACTTTGTGGACTCCATGCCTGAAGAAGGAGCCTATGGTGTGTCACGGACCACTGTCAACGTGGAGTTTCCCCGCAAATTGGCGGAGTTTATAGTGTGGACGCTACCCTTGGCACTATCCATTATGTGGATACCTGATGGTAAAATCGGGTAAAAGCAACGTGGGTGACAGCATCACCCAGTTCCTGGCCGACGTGAGGCAAGCAATGAATACAACCCCCGTCCAGGGCGCCCAGGTGGTCAGCCGGGCAGCCGGCCTGCTGCGCCTGGTCGGCCGGAAGCCGGAGGGCTGCCCCCTGGTGGAGCTCGTGCGCGAATCCGGCCTGACGCGGCCCACCGTGCACCGGCTGCTGAGCTCGCTCGCGGCCGAGGGGCTGCTGGACCAGGACCCGGGCAGCGGCAACTGGGTCCTGGGTCCTGAGATCCTGCTGCTGGGGTCTGTGGCCTCGGCGCGCTTCCCCCTGGAGGACATCGCGAGGCCGAGCCTGCGCCGCCTGGCCGAAGAGACCGGCGAAAGCGCTTTCTTCTCCATCCGCCGCGGCAACGAGACCGTGTGCCTGCTCCGGGAAGAAGGCAGCTTCCCGGTCCGTTCCTTCGTGCTGCACGAGGGGGTGCGGTTCCCGCTGGGCGTCGCCTCCGCAGGCACCGCCATCATGGCCTTCCTGCCGGCACAAGAGCAGGAAGAGCTGCTCGCCAACTGGGCAGCCCACGCCGGCAGCTTTGCGGCCGCGCACACCGCAGCACTGGTTAGGGAGAACCTCGAAGCGACGCGGCAGGCCGGCTATTCGGTCAATCCGGGGCTGGTCCTGGAAGGCAGCTGGGGGATGGGTGCGGCGGTCTTCGACCAGCGGGGGCGCCCCGCCTGGGCGCTGTCCCTGACCGGTATCGAGCCGCGCTTCCGGGAGGACCGGCGTCCGCAGCTGGGGCGGCTGCTCCTGGAAGAAGCGCACCGGATCTCCACGCTGCTGACCCGCTCGCCAGGCGCCTGACCCTGGCCATGGACCCGGTCCGGCTCAGGCTGCCTCGGACGGTTCAACTCGCCGGGCGACTCTTGCGCAGTCGCCGCTTGTGCCAGAAGCTGGCAGCACAGGCCGCATCGCGTCGAGCCGAAGGAGCAAAGCCTCATGAAAGACATCAAGATCTCTTTCGATCACTATGGCAGCCCGGATGTCGTCACGGTTGGCGAGGAGGAACCGCCGGTTCCGGCGGAGATCGAGGTCCAGGTGGAGATCCGCGCCGTCGGCGTCAACCCGGTGGACTGGAAAATCGTTGCCGGCTACCTGGAGCCGTACCTTGCCCTGGACTTCCCTGCAGTTCCCGGTTGTGAGGCGGCAGGAATCGTGACCGCCGTTGGCCCCGGCGTGACCGGCTATGAGGTGGGCGACGACGTCATCTGGAATGGCATTTCCGGGGCCTACCGTGCCCTGGCCAATTTTCCGGCCAGCCAGCTGACGCCAAAACCCGCGGGCATCGATTTTGAGCAGGCCGCGTGTGTCGCGATAGCTGGCGGCACGGCGTATTCGGCGCTGGTTCAGCTTGGCATTGGCGTGGGGGACACGGTCCTCATCCACGGCGCAGCGGGCGGGGTCGGCTCGGCGGCAGTCCAGATCGCGCGGCAGCTCGGCGCCCAGGTCATCGGCACCGCTTCAGAGCAGAACCACGACTATTTGCGCGGCCTCGGCGCCGTGCCGGTGGCCTACGGCGAGGGGTTCGTGGAACGCGTCCGCGCACTGGGCACCATCACCGCCGTCGTGGACACCTTTGGCGGGGAGGAGACGACGACGGCGACGGTCCATTTGCTCGGCGGCCACGGCGCCGCGGTGACCACAGTGCCTGGAAAGGAGACCAACGCCGCCGGAATTGCACCGGTCAGGCTGCTGGACGGACGGGTAGCGGAGGCGGCCCGGCTGTCGGCCGAGGGAAAGCTCCGCTTCAGCATCCAGGAGCGGATTCCCCTCACCGATGCGGCCCGGGCACTGGGCATCAGCCGCGCAGGCCATGTCCAGGGCAAACTCGTGCTGATCCCGTAATTGGAACCCCGCGGGGCGAGCCTGCAGCCCGGCCCGGGGCTCCCGGCTCAGGCTATTTCCACCAGGTGTCGAAAATCGTCACCGGGACCGTGCGCTTGTGGCGGGTCCGCAGGTACATCGCCTCGATCCGTTCGGCAGCGGCATCGGGTACGTCACGGCCCTCGAGGTAGTCATCGATCAGGTCGTAGCCCAGGCCGAGTTCGTCCTCGTCGGTGCGGCCCGGCTTGCCGTCCAGCAGATCCGCCGTCGGAACCTTTTCCCAGATCCGGGCCGGTGCGCCGAGTTCCGCCAGCAGGGCGCGGTTCTGGCGCTTGTTAAGGCCGAACAGCGGCAGGATGTCCGCGCCGCCGTCGCCGAACTTGGTGAAGAACCCCGTGACGGACTCGGCGCCGTGATCCGTGCCGATCACCAGGTAGTTGTGCTCGCCGGCCAGGGCGTACTGGGCAATCATCCGGGTCCGGGCCTTGGTGTTGCCCTTGTGGAAATCGGAGATCTCCGTGCCCACGGTCTTCTCGAACTCGTCCTCGAAGCCATCTACCGCGGCCGAGATGTTGAACGTCCATTCGGTCTTGGCGCGCACGAAGTCCAGGGCCGCCTGGGCGTCGTCCTCGTCATGCTGGACGCCGTAGGGCAGCCGCACGGCCACGAAGTTCGCCTCGGTGCCCTCGGCCTCGAGTTCCTCGACCGCCAGCTGGGCCAGCCGCCCGGCCAGGGAGGAGTCCAGGCCACCCGAGATGCCCAGGACGAAGCCCTTGGTGTGGGTGGCCGTCAAGTATTCCTTCAGGAACGTCACGCGTTTGCGCACCTCCCCGGCAGGGTCGATCCGGGGCTGCACGCCCATTTCCTCGATGATCTTCGCCTGGAGTTCACGCATGCCTCACAGCCTAGTCAGCGGTGTCAACAACGCTCAACTATTGCGCCGGACCGGCGGCTGACACGCGGATCCGGCGTCGAAATGGCTTCGGTTCCGGACGGCGGCTACGGTTTCGGACCGTTGCGACTTAGATCCCCGGTGCGCCGGTCCGAATTCGGCGCCCCTGGCCGGAACCGCCCCGAAAACCGCACCGCCGGCCGCCGCCGGCCCGGTCCTGACTGGGCACCGGCCCGGACGCCGGGCCTATTGAGCCTGCCGCACCGGACCGGTGGAGCCGCGGACCGTGAGATGGGTGGGCATCACGGACCGGCTTCGGGTGCCACCGCCGGCGAGCGGGTTCAGCTGGGCCAGCAGCATGGACACCGCCACGCGGCCGGCCTGCTCGATCGGGGAGGCCATGGTGGACAGCGGCGGACTGCAGAAGTCGGCGCCAAAGATGTCGTCGCAGATCCAGGGCAAGTCGGAGTTCCAGGGCACGTTCAACGAGAACGTCTTCTGCGACTCCTTCGACACCCGGCTCTAAACTGGCGCGGCGGGGCTGCGGGCGCCTAGGTTTCGGCTCGCCGCTAGGGTTTCGGGCCGGTGCTGCGCGGATCCCCGCCGCGCCGGTCCGAAGCCGCGGCGCGGGTCCGAAACGTGCGCGAAAAACCCCTCCCGCGGCACCCCGCGCAGGCGTAGCGTGGGGCCATGGAGAAGACCGGATGTGCGGTGGTGGGCGGTGGACCTGCGGGGATGATGCTGGGCTTGCTCCTGGCACGGGCCGGGGTGCGGGTGACGGTGTTGGAGAAGCACGCCGATTTTCTGCGCGACTTCCGCGGCGACACCGTGCACCCGTCCACCATCCGGCTCATTGACGAACTTGGGCTCGGCCAGGAGTTCCGCCTGTTGCCGCAGAGCCGCCTGAAGAACGTCGTTTTCCCGGTCCCCGGCGGGCAGGCCGTGACCATGGGCGACTTTGACGCCCTGCCGCCGCCGTACAACTACATCGCCATGATGCCGCAATGGGATTTCCTGAGCTTCCTCGCCGAGGCCGCGGCCCAGGAACCGGGGTTTACGCTGCTCATGAGCCACACCGCCACGGGCCTGGTCCGCAACGGAGGCCGCGTCCGCGGAGTCCGCTTCCGGACCGCCGACGGCACGCAGGACGAGCTCCCGGCGGACCTGGTGGTTGCCACGGACGGCCGCCATTCTGTGCTGCGCACCGCGGCCGGGCTGGCGCCAAAGGAGTTCCCGGTGCCCTTCGACACCTGGTGGTTCCGGCTGCCCCGCTATCCCTCCGAAACGGGTGAGGTGGCCGGGCTCGTGCCGGCGTTCGGCCCCGGCGAGGCGCTGCTGGCCTTGTTCCGCAACGACTACTACCAAATGGGCTACCTCGCCGCCAAGGGCGCCGATGCCCGGATCCATGCGGAAGGCGTCGAGGGCTTCCGACGGCGCGTGGCGGCCCTCCGCCCGGATCTTGCGGACCGGGTTGACGCCATCGAATCCCTCGATGACCTCCACTGGCTGGACGTGCGCCTGAACCGGCTGCACTCGTGGCACATCAATGGGCTGCTGTTCATCGGGGACGCCGCGCACGCGATGTCCCCGGCCGGCGGCGTCGGAATCAACCTCGCCATCCAGGACGCGGCCGCCGCCGCCGAGTACCTTGCCCCCGCACTGCTCCGGGGCAGGGTGACCACCGCAGACCTGGAGAAAGTCGAACGACGGCGCCGGCTGCCCACCGTCATTGTGCAGAGCGCCCAACGGCTCATGCAACACACGATCTTCGGCCCGGTCCTGACCGGGAAGCGGACAAAGTTTCCGGCCGCGGCACTCTTCATCGCCCGGCACATTCCGGCGTTCCGCAAGATCATTCCCCGCTTCATCGCCTTTGGGCCGCGGCCCGAGCACGCACCGGCCTTCGCGCGGCGTGCCGAACCCCAGCCGCAGCCCTAGCCCTGACCCGGGACCGACATACAGCCCACCGGCTGGGAATCCGCGGCGGACCAGCCACTAAACTGGGAGCCATGACTGCCACCCGTGACTTCGCAGCCGACGCTGCCGCTGCCCGTGCCCGACTCCTGGAACTGATCAAGGAACTGGCCGTCGTCCGCGGCAAGGTCACCCTCTCCAGCGGCGCCGAAGCCGACTACTACATCGACCTGCGCCGCATCACCCTGCACCACGAGGCGTCCAAACTCGTCGGACAGGTCATGCTCTCGCTGATGGAGGACGCCGGGATCGATTTCGAGTGCGCCGGGGGACTCACCATGGGGGCGGACCCGGTGGGCACCGCCGTCATGCATGCCGCCGTCGACGCCGGCCGCCCGGTGGACGCTTTCGTGGTCCGCAAGGCGCAGAAGTCCTACGGCATGGGCCGCCAGGTGGAAGGCCCCTCGGTCGAGGGCCGCAAGGTCCTGGTCCTGGAGGACACCTCAACCACCGGCGGTTCCGCGCTGACCGCCGTCGAGGGCGTCCGCAAGGCCGGCGGCAACGTGGTGGCCGTCGCCGTGATCGTGGACCGCGACACCGGGGCCAAGGAAAAGATCGAGGCCGAAGCCGGTGTTCCGTATCTCTTCGCCTTCGGCAAGGACGAACTCGGCCTTAGCTAGGGGTCGACGCCGGACGGCAAAGGTGGACGGGGTATGGGCCGTGACCTATCATTTGTCCCATACCCGTCCATCCTTTATCTGGAGAACACGCGCCATGCTCCCGTCCGAAAAGTCCCTGAACAGCGGTGTGAACCGCGGCCCTGAGGGGCAGGGCGCCGACATCTCGGTGGGAACGGTCGACCAGATCCAGAACCTGATCCTGGACAGCGCGGACTTCGAAGAGTTCCTGAACGAACTCGCGCGTTTTTCCGCGCACCAGGTGGCCGGCTCCGGCGACGACGCGCTGTGCGGAATCACCCTGCTCCGGGACCGTAAGGCCGCCACGATCGGGTGGAGCAGCGACTCCGCCCGCGAAGTGGACGAGATCCAGTACTCACTGTCCCAGGGCCCCTGCCTGACCGCCGCCAAGGAGGAACGGGAGGTCTACGTCCCGGACCTCTTCGACGAGGACCGCTGGGGTCCTGACTACGCCTCCGCCGTCGCCTCGCACGGCCTGCGCTCGGTGTTGTCGGTGCCTTTCCACCTCCAGGGCGAAGCCCAGGCGGCCCTGAACCTCTACTCCGATGTCCCGCACAAGTTCGACGGCGACGTCGCGGTCCGGGCCCGCGGCTACACCCGCGAAATCTCCCAGGCGCTGCGGCTGGCAGTCCGGTTCTCGCTGCACACGGACAGTGCCACAAACCTGCGCGCCACGCTTGAATCCCGGACCGTGATCGACATGGCCATCGGGATCGTCATGGCGCAGAACCGTTGCGACCAGGAAACCGCCGTCCGGATCCTCACCGACGCCTCCAGCAACGGCAACGTCAAGCTGCGCGACATCGCCAAATCCCTGGTGCAGTCTGTCGGCGGAACGGCAACCCGGACGCACTACGAGGAGCCGGATAGGAGGCAGGCCGGCTGAACCGGCAGCAGTCTATGACTTGTGTGCGACCACAAGCGCGGATACGCTGAATGCGGTTGAGCCGTCGGCCATAGACATCCTTATTTGGAGTACCTATGGACCAAACACTGCAAGCCCACGTCAAACTCGATGTCGTTTCCGACGTCGTCCGGATTAGTGTCCGGGGGAGCCTCACACAGGCCTCCCGCCCCTCCCTGATGCAAATTATCCAGCGCGTCCGCCGCATGGGAATCATCTCGCACATCCGCGTTGACCTCGGCCTGGCCGCATTCGTGGAATCAGTGGCGCTGGCCGGCCTGCGCAACGACCTCAACGCGATCGACGGCGGGGCCTCCGGCTCGGAGGTCGCCGGCAGGCCGGCTCCCGGCGGAGTCTCCCTGGAACTGACCGCGCACCGCGACGATTCCGCCGCCTTGCCACCCCTGGACATGGCCGGGGAATTTACGGCCTCGATCGATCCCTCAGGCACCCGGAAGCTGAACCGGTTCTCCGACGACGAACTCTTCGCCGCGAGCGACTCTGTGTTCGGCCTTCTCGATGATCCCGCTGACATGGCCCGCTCGGAACTCCTGGCGACTTATGACGAGATCGGCATGGAAATCAGCCGCCGCGAGGTCGGCCGCGAGCCCGAACCCGCATAACCGGCAACGGCGTGCGAACGGCGCCAACCGCGCCAGCGGCCCGCCAGCGGCGCTTCCACGCTGGGCTTCGGGACCGCTGTATGGTCCGGTTTCTCATCCCCGACAAAGCGTGGCTACGGTAGAGATGTGCCGGCCGAGATGGATCCGAACCATCCGCGAGGCCCCGGTGCTTCCGAGGCCCGCATGCTCCGCCGCGCCGTCGAGCTTAAACGGGTTTCCCGGCGATCGTTCCTGATCGGCGCCGGGTCCGCGTCGCTGCTGGCGGCGGACATGCTGTTCACTCAGCGCGTGCAGGCCGAGCGGCGTGTCAGCCGGATCCTCGAAGTACCTGATGACGTTGCCGAACGGTATTACCCCCACGCCAGCTGGATCCTGTTCCCCGGCTATAAAACGAGCTGGGAAGAAGCCCTGTGGATCCTGAACGCGCTGCGCGGCTCCCTGAACAAGAGGGGCCAGCTCGCCGCCGTCGGGTATTCCAACGAAGGCCTGGACATCGACGAGGTGGTCATCGCCGTGATCGAGCACGTCCGCGCCCACAATCTCACCAGCCTCTACTTCTACGGCCATAGTTTTGGCGGCATGGTGGCAACCCAGGTGGCGGCCCGGCTGCGCGAACTGCACGGCGTCGAAGTGGCGTTCATCCTCCTCGACTCCAGCCCGGCGAGCCGGCACGACGTGCTGGACCAGAGCTGGTTCGAGGGCGTGGTGCTGCTCTACGAAAGCGGGTTCCGCTTCCCCACAGTGCTGCGCGGCGGCTACGAGCTCGGCGAGAGGATGCTGCACAAGAATGAACGCAGTTGGGGCCAGGTGGTGGACCAGACACTGGAACAGCTGTCCCCGATCGCGCCGTCCAGCGTGCTGATCCAGTCCGAATCCGCCTACATCTTCCACTTTGAGGCCAGCCGTTTCGTCGGGAAGCTGGGCGAAACGAAGATGGCGTTCATCGGCAACCCCCGGGACAAGACGGTGGATTACGAGACCGCCCGGGACAACTGGTCACTGTCCTTCAAAACCAACATGGTCTCGGATGACCTGCGCACCGACGGGGCGAGGCCGGAGCACGCGAGCCCTGGCTGGAGCCCGTTCATCTACCGGCCCATCATCGAAAAACTCCAGGACGACCTCTTCCCGCTGCCGGGCGGCGGCGGGAAGAAAACCGCGTTCTGAGGTATCGCGTTCTGGGGTGTTGCTCAGATCTGGTTCTTGAGGTCCGCCACGGAATTCAGGATCTGGTTCGGCCGGAACGGATACGCGGCGATATCGTCCCGGTGGGTGATGCCGCTGAGCACCAGCACCGTGTGCAGGCCCGCCTCCATGCCGGCGATGATGTCGGTGTCCATGCGGTCGCCGATCATCGCCGTGGTTTCCGAGTGCGCGTCGATCTGGTTCATCGCCGACCGGAACATCATCGGGTTGGGCTTGCCCACAATGTACGGCTCGCGGCCCGTGGCCTTGGTGATGAGGGCAGCGATGGCCCCGGTGGCAGGCATGGGTCCGTCCTTCGAGGGCCCGGTGGCGTCCGGATTGGTGGCGATGAAACGCGCGCCGGCGAGGATCAGGCGGATGGCCATGGTGATGGCCTCAAACGAATAGGTGCGGGTCTCGCCGAGCACCACGAAGTCGGGGTTCTGGTCGGTGAGGATGAAGCCGGCCTCGTGGAGCGCCGTCGTGAGTCCTGCTTCGCCGATCGTGTAGGCGCGGTTTCCCGACTCCGAGCCGCGGACCTGGTCCTTGAGGAACTGGGCCGTGGCCAGAGCCGAGGTCCAGATGTTCTCCTCCGGGATTTCCAGCCCGGAAGAGCTCAGCCGCGCCGCGAGGTCCCGGGGCGTGAAGATTGAGTTGTTGGTCAGCACGAGGAACCGCTTGGAGGTGTCCACCCAGCGCTGGATCAGCTCCGCCGCGCCAGGGATGGGCTGGTTCTCGTGGACCAGCACACCGTCCATGTCCGTGAGCCAGCACTCGATTTCCTGGCCGCTGCGGTACACCGACGCCGATGAACGTACTTCGTCTGACTCTGCCATGGGGGACCTCCGCCGCTGGTGATGTGCTGCTTACTGGCTCCCAGTCTAATGTTGAGGAGTGACTGAACAGCCCGAAAGCCCCGCCCCGTCCCTTCCCGCCGCAGAGGAAGGGCCGGAACCGAAGGCGGAGGTCGGCGTCGGCCCCTGGGAAGGCGAACTTCCACAGGGCGGGCACTGGGACCCGGACCTGCTGGCGGACGGCGACCGGCGCAACGTGGTGGACAAATACCGCTACTGGAAGCACGAGGCGATCGTGGCCGACCTGGACTCCAAACGCCACAATTTCCACATCGCCATCGAGAACTGGCAGCACGACCTCAACATCGGCACCGTGGTCCGGACCGCCAACGCGTTCCTGGCCAAGGAAGTCCACATCATCGGACGACGCCGGTGGAACCGCCGCGGGGCCATGGTCACCGACCGCTACCAGCACGTCCGCCACCACCCCACCGTTGAGGACTTCGTGGCCTGGGCGCAGGGGGAGGGGCTGGCGATCATCGGGATCGACATCTTCCCGGACTCGGTGCCGCTGGAGACCTACGAACTGCCCAAGGACTGCGTCCTGGTCTTCGGCCAGGAAGGCCCGGGCCTGACCCCTGAAGTCCACGAAGCGGCGCTGGACACCCTGTCGATCGAACAGTTCGGCTCCACCCGTTCCATCAACGCAGCCTCCGCCGCCGCGATCGCGATGCACGCCTGGATCCGCCGCCACGTGTTCGGCCAGCTCCCGGGCTAAAGCCACCGCCGGCGGCCGGCGCACCGCCAGCGCCCGGCGCAATGCCGGCGGCGGGGCCGGCGCCGGCCAGTCCGCCGGCAGGCCGGAACCATGACCGAAGCGCCCGGCCGCGAGTGTTACAGGGGCCACGTGACCGGAGACACGGCCCCGGCGCAGGAATGGCTAGGATGGTTCCTAGCCGACGAGGTTCCCTCCAGGATCACCAGCCCGTAGACGAAATTCACATTAGGAGTCAGCATGCCCATTGCAACCCCAGAGATCTACTCCGAGATGATCGACCGTGCAAAGACGGGCGGCTTCGCCTTCCCGGCGGTCAACGTCACGTCCTCCCAGACCCTGAACGCCGCCCTGCGCGGCTTCGCCGAGGCCGAGTCCGACGGCATCGTCCAGGTCTCCACCGGCGGTGCAGCTTACTGGTCCGGCGCCTCCACCAAGGATATGGTTGCCGGCTCCCTCGGCTTTGCCGCGTTCGCCCGCGAAGTCGCGAAAAACTACGGCGTGAACATCGCCCTGCACACGGACCACTGCCCGAAGGACAAGCTGGACGGCTTTGTGCTCCCGCTGCTTGCCGCCTCCGAGGCCGAGGTCAAGGCAGGCCGCAACCCCCTCTTCAACTCGCACATGTGGGACGGCTCCGCCGAGACCCTGCAGGAAAACCTGCGGATCGCCCGTGAACTGCTCGAGCGCACCGCGGCCGCCAAGATGATCCTCGAGGTCGAGATCGGCACCGTGGGCGGCGAGGAAGACGGCGTCGAGAACGCCATCAACGACAAGCTCTACACCACGGTCGAGGACGCCCTGGCCACCATCGACGCGCTCGGTTCCGGCGAAAACGGCCGCTACATCACGGCGCTGACCTTCGGCAACGTGCACGGCGTCTACAAGCCGGGCGGCGTCAAGCTCCGCCCTGAGATCCTCAAGGACATCCAGGAGCAGGTCGGCGCCAAGATCGGCAAGGCCAACCCGTTCGACCTCGTGTTCCACGGCGGCTCCGGCTCCTCGGACAAGGAAATCGCGGACGCCGTCTCCTACGGCGTCATCAAGATGAACATCGACACCGACACCCAGTACGCCTACACCCGCCCCGTGGTGGATCACATGTTCCGCAACTACGACGGCGTGCTGAAGGTCGACGGCGAGGTCGGCAACAAGAAGCTCTACGATCCCCGCGTCTGGGGTGCTTCGGCGGAGGCCGGCCTGGCCGCCCGCGTGGTCGAGGCCGCCCAGCAGCTGGGCTCCACCGGCAAGACCTTCTAACCATGTCCGACGAGTTCCGGAAAAACCTGATGGGTCCCGAGCCCACGCTCCTGCCTGCCGAGAGCGAGATCTACCAGCATCTCGCGCTCGGCCGGGAAGCCGTGGACCTCGTGGCGAAGCACCCCACCTCCTCGCTCCTGTGGGCCATCCTCGCCGAGGAGGCCTGGGACGAGGGCCGCACCATCGATTCCTACGCGTACTCGCGGGTCGGCTACCACCGCGGCCTGGACTCGCTGCGCCGCAATGGCTGGCGCGGCGTCGGGCCGATCCCGTGGGAGCACGAACCCAACCGCGGCTTCCTGCGCTCCCTCTACTCGCTTGGCCGTGCGTCCGCGGCGATCGGCGAGGCTGAGGAGCCGGAGCGGATTGAAAAGTTCCTGAAGGATTCCGATCCCGGCGCGAAGGCGGCCATCGAAGCCGAGGGCTGAGGCGGCACCAGACACGGCAACGCGGGGTCACTTACGGTCCATCCCACCGTGGTGGGATGGACCGGAAGTGACCCCGCCTTGTGGTTTAAGCTGCGACGGTTTAACGCGTTAACGTGCGACGGCGGGCTCTCACCTTGAGGTGGGAGCCCGCCGTCGTTTGTGCGTGCGCGGGTGGGTCAGCTGGCCTTGGCCAGGCCTGTGCGGGCCATGGCGTCCGCGTACGCGGTGTGCATCTCCGCCAGGTACTCTTCCTGCCGGGCCGGGGTGCCGGCGAACGCCCGGCCGCTGAGCGAGCGGACCTTGTAGGTCTTCAGGCCGCGGCGCCAGATCATGGGCACTTCGGTCTTGAGTAGCAGGTTGGCCAGACGGTTGGCCTCGGTGCCGTGGGCGACGATCACGGAGGCGCGGGGAACGAGGGCCAGGAACTTCAGCAGCGGCTTCAGGCCCGCGGAAATCTGGTCCGGCGTGAACTTGCCGTTCGGCTCGCCGGGGACGTGCCACGGGTGGACGTTCCAGGGCATGACGAATTCGGGGCGAAGGCCGAGTTTCCACTGGATGCCCAGCATGCGGGTGGCGGCCTCGTCGTCGCCGGCGGTGATGAAGCCTGACGCGTCAGCGGTGCCGATGTTGGAGTACAGGCTGATGATCCGGCACTCGTCGACGTCGTGCATGGGGTCCACGTAGGGGACAGCGGTGCCAGCTTTGGTTGCCTGGAGGACGTCAAGGAGCTCGTTGACGGGGGCGACGTTAGGTTCGTACCGGCGGCTCAGAAGCTCTTCGCGGAAATTTTCGGTGGCCAGGGCTGTCATATGTTGCTGGGTCTCCTGCGGGATTGGCAAAGCTGCCACACCGGATGCAGGCACGCCGAATACGGGCATGCGGAGCAATGGTGTGGTTTGAAAATGTGGTGTGGACCGATTCCTGGTCGATCCTTATCAGTCTATCAAGCCCCGCGAAATGCGGCGCCGGGCCGGACCCCGCCACCCAGCGGCGCTGCTACCAGAGCCGCTGGGTGGCGCGGCGTGCGCCTTCGCCTAGGGCCTCCAGCTTGGCGTAGGCGATTTGGGGATGCACCCTGCCGCCCAGCCCGCAATCGGTGGACGCAATCACGTTTTCCCGTCCCACGAGCTCGGCGAAGCGCACGATCCGGTCGGCCACGAGGTCCGGATGCTCCACGACGTTGGTGGCGTGCGAGACGACGCCGGGGATGATGACCTTCCCCTCGGGGAGGTTCGCTTCCTCCCAGACGCGCCATTCGTGCTCGTGCCGGACGTTGGCCGCCTCGAAGGAGTAGCCGCCGGCATTGACCTGCAGGACTGAGTCGACGATGTCCGCGAAGGGGATGTCCGTGGTGTGCGGGCCGTGCCAGGAACCCCAACAGACATGCAGCCGGATCTGCTCCTGGGGAAGACCGCGCAGCGCCCAGTTCGTTGCTTCGACCCGGAGTTGGATGAACTTCAGGTAGTCCGCCAGGCTCGGCTCGGGGTTGATCTGGTCCCAGCTCTCGGCCAGGGAGGGGTCGTCGAGCTGGACTGTCAGGCCGGCGTCGATGATGGCCTTGTATTCCTCTCGCATCGCGTCGGCGCAGGCGTAGAGGAGTTCCTCGTCGCTGCCGTAGTAATCGTTGGCCACGCGGGCGCACGAACCGGGCGAGAGGGAGGCGATGAACCCCTCGGCGAGTCCGGCAGCGGCCAGGCCGGTCTTGAGGTTGGCAACGTCCGAGGCCACGAGCTCCTGGCCCGTGTACGTCAGCGGCCCGGCGATCTTGGGCTGCGTGACGGCCCTGCGGTGGGCCAGGATACCGGAGGAGGGGTCGTTGTAGGCGTCATCGAACTTCTCCCGGTCCCGGCGGTCCGGGAACGAGGTCAGGACGATGTGGCCGGGCGAGGAGCGGTGCACCGTGGCGTCGGCCCAGCGGTCCACGTCGGTCGGTTCCAGGCCGCCGAGCCGTGAGAAGGAGTAATTCCACCAGGCTCCGTAGTCCACGGAGCTGGACATCGTGTGCCCATACTCGCCGTCATTGGGGATGTCGATGCCCAGCTCCTTCTGGCGCTGGACGACGTCCACCACCGAGGTTTCGAGCAGGTCCAGGAATTCGGGCGTGATGCCGTCCGTTTCCTTGGCCTCGTTCGCGGCGATCAGCTCCGGCGTGCGGGGCAATGAGCCGGCATGGGTCACACGGATGTGGTCTGTGGTCCGGGGCATGGCGCGCTTTCCTTTCGGCCGCTCGGGATTCTCACTCCCACTCAATTCCACCCCGCGCCGTCCCGCAAGTAGTGCCCGCTATGTGTCGGGCCTGAGCCGGCGGATGATGCAGCTACGACGAACGCCATGAAAAAGAACGGCTCGTCCGCCGCGGCGGACGCGTGGCCCTCCCTCGCGGAAGCCGCCCCGGCGTTCACCACCGTCGGGACGGCGCGTCCAAGCAGGGACCCAAAGCGATGCCGGGCACCGATTTCGGCTAAACTTGGGTGGTAAGAGCCCCGGAACTCTGGCGTTGGATACGAACACAGCGATAGATTCGGGGCATTCTCATGAACGGCGCTGAACTGCGGTGACCGCCTGGTCATCAAACGCAGTTCGGCCCGAACGAATGGGGGAGGATCCCATGCCAGCAATCGTGATCGTCGGAGCCCAATGGGGCGACGAAGGCAAAGGTAAGGCCACTGACCTGCTTGGCGGCCGCGTCGACTATGTCGTCAAGCCCAACGGCGGCAACAACGCCGGGCACACCGTCGTCGTAGGCGGTGAGAAGTATGAGCTCAAGCTCCTTCCGGCCGGCATCCTGAGCCCGAACGCGGTTCCGATCATCGGCAACGGCTGCGTGGTGAACCTGGAAGCGCTGTTCCAGGAGATCGACGGACTGGAGGCCCGCGGCGCGGACACCTCCAAGCTGCGCGTCTCCGCCAACGCGCACCTCGTGGCGCCCTACCACCAGGTCCTGGACAAGGTCACCGAGCGGTTCCTCGGCAGTCGCGCCATTGGCACCACCGGCCGCGGCATCGGCCCGGCCTACATGGACAAGGTGGCCCGCCTCGGCATCCGCGTCCAGGACGTCTTTGACGCCTCGATCCTGCGCCAGAAGGTAGAGGGTTCGCTGCGTCAGAAGAACGAGCTCCTGGTCAAGGTCTACAACCGCCGGGACATCGAGGTGGACGAGATCGTGGAGTACTTCCTGTCCTTCGCCGAGCGCCTCCGCCCGCTGGTCATCGACAGCACCTACGTCCTGAACACCGCCCTGGACGAGGGCAAGGTGGTCCTCATGGAGGGCGGCCAGGCCACCTTCCTGGACGTTGACCACGGCACCTACCCCTTCGTGACGTCCTCGAACCCGACCGCGGGCGGCGCCTCCGTGGGCTCCGGCATCGGCCCCACCCGGATCTCGCGTTCCATCGGCATCATCAAGGCCTACACCACCCGCGTGGGCGCAGGGCCGTTCCCGACGGAACTGTTCGACGAGATGGGCATGTACCTGCAGAAGACCGGCGGCGAGTTCGGCGTCAACACCGGCCGTCCCCGCCGCTGCGGCTGGTACGACGCAGTGCTGGCGCGCCACGCCTCCCGGGTCAACGGCTTCACGGACTACTTCGTCACCAAGCTGGACGTGCTGACGGGCATCGAACAGATCCCGGTCTGCGTGGCCTACGACGTCGACGGCGTGCGGCACGACGAAATGCCCATGACCCAGACCGAGTTCCACCACGCCAAGCCGATCTTCGAATACTTCGAAGGCTGGACCGAGGACATCACCGGCGCCCGCACCCTGGAGGACCTGCCGGAGAACGCCCGGAACTACGTCCTGGCCCTGGAAAAGCTCTCCGGTACCCGGTTCTCCGCGATCGGCGTCGGCCCGGACCGCGACCAGACGATCGTGGTCAACGACCTCATCAACGATTAGCACCGGTTGACGCAACACTGACCGGCGCACGACGGCGGCGGGTCGCCCTTGCAGGGGCGGGCCGCCGCCGTCGCCGTTAAGGCCGCAGCCAAGGCCGTAGCCGCGCCTGGGCCACAGCTGGCCTGGGCGGGACCACAACGGTCCTAGGCGGGGTTTTCCGCGGCCGTGAACCGCAGCGAGAGCCAGTTCTCCCGGCACGCCCTGGCCGCGGCCTCGGCGTCGCCAAGGCGGGCGAGCCGGATGATTTCAGCGTGCTGCGCCACCGATTCCCGGGCGGCAAAGGAGCCGAAGCGCATCCGCTCCACCCGGCGCAGGACGGGGGTGGTTTGTTCCAGGAGTTCCCGGAGCACCGGGTTGCCGCCGACCATGACAAAGACGGCGTGGAACTCGTCATCGGCCCGCAGTGCCGACTCGACCTCCGCCGCCTGCAGGGCCTGTTCGAAGCGCGCATTGGCCCCGGCCATGGCGGCGAGATGCTCCTCGGCCAGGAGCGGGACCGCCAGGCGTGCGGCCAGCTCGTGCAGTCCCGCCACCACCTGCTGCGTGCTGAGGGTCGACGCCGGGTCGCACGGGGCCACGATGGTCGCCTTGCCCGGCAGCGCAACCACCAGGCCGGCGCGTTCCAGCCGCAGCAGCGCCTCGCGGATGGGTGTCCGGCTCACGCCGAGCCACGCTTCCAGTTCGGCGTCCTTCAGCCGTTCGCCGGGCTCGAAGGTGCCATCGACGATCGCGTTACGGATCGATTCAAAGACGTTGTCCCGCAGCAGCGGCCGCTTGTGGACTCCGGCGAGCGAGGGGACGGGCATGCAACATATCGTATATCCCTCTTGCCCTCCCGGAGCCCGTATCCGACAATGCAATATATTGCATATTTGCTGTGACCGTTTCCCACCGCGAGCGAAGGACCGACGATGGCCATCACCGATTTCGAACGCTACCCCCTGATGTTTGGCCCGAGCCCCATCCATCCGCTGCCGCGGCTCAGCGCACACCTGGGCGGGGCGCAGATCTGGGCGAAGCGCGAGGACGTCAACAGCGGCCTCGCGTTTGGCGGCAACAAGACGCGCAAGCTGGAGTACTTCGTCCCGGAGGCCCTGGCGCAGGGCGCGGACACCCTCGTCTCGATTGGCGGCTACCAGTCCAACCACACCCGCCAGGTCGCGGCGGTGGCCGCGAAACTCGGCCTCAAAGCCCGCCTGGTTCAGGAAAACTGGGTCGACTGGCCCGATCCGTTGTCCGACCGGGTAGGCAACATCCTGCTCTCGCGGATCATGGGCGCCGACGTGCGGCTGGACAGTGCGGGCTTCGACATCGGCATCCGCAGCAGCTGGGAGACCGCCATCGAAGAGGTCAGGGCCGCCGGCGGCACGCCCTACGCGATCCCGGCCGGCGGGTCCGACCACAGGCTGGGCGGTCTGGGCTTCGCCAACTGGGCCTACGAGGTGGAAGAGCAGGAGCGCGAGCTCGGCGTCTTTTTCGACACGATTGTCGTCTGCACCGTCACGGGCTCCACCCACGCCGGGATGATCGCGGGTTTTGCCGGCCAGGACAAACCGCGCCGCGTGATCGGCATCGACGCGTCGGCAACCCTGGCGAAGACCCGTGACCAGGTGGAACGCATCGCCCGGAACACCGCCGAGCTGATCGGCATGGGCAGGGAACTCCGGGACGAGGAAATCAACGTCATGGAGGGCTGGGCCGGGGACCTCTATGGGATTCCCGTCGATTCCACCCTGGAGGCCATTCGGCTGGGCGCCTCGCTCGAGGCCATGATCACCGATCCCGTCTACGAGGGAAAGTCCCTCGCCGGGCTGATCGACCTCGTGAAAAGCCGGGAAATTCCGGCCGGCAGCAATGTCCTTTATGCCCATCTGGGTGGCCAAGTCGCCCTCAATGCCTACAGCGGGCTCTTCCGCTCCTGACGCGCCGTCGTCGTTAATCCCCGGCAGCACCGGCTCAAAAAAGAAACCAAGAAACTTCCGCTTGGTGCGTAACCTTTCGGGCCCGCCCAGCGATTACTCCTTTGTAAGCGCCTCCGGAGTCTTGGACCCCCCACCAGACACCGGCTGGCCTTCCACCGTAAGTGCCGGCCGGCGCCTGCCCCCATGGGCGCCGGCCAGCCTTTTCTGGCGAGAGTGGGCTGTCAACTGCCCCCATGAGGCCTCAGCCCGCCTTCAAACCAAAAAAACAAAGGATATACGTCTGTAATGAAGAGTGTTAGCAAGACCACCAAGATCGTTGTCGGCGCCGCCATTCTGGCAGTCGGAGGTTTCTCCGGCATCGGACTGGCCAATGCCGCTCAGATGTCCAGCACCGAGCAGGCTGAAGTGAGCCACGCTACGCCCGCCACGCCGGCTGTCCCGGCCACGCCTACGCTCCCGGCAAAGCCGGCCGTCCCCGCAGTTCCGGCCGCGCCGTCGACTGACGGCAAGGCCAAGGGCGACGCCGAAGCCGACGTGGACGGCACCGAAGGTGCCGTCGACGGCTCCGCCGACGCGAAGGACGGATCCACCGTCAAGGGCGACGCCAGCGTCAAGGGTGCTGCCAGCGTCAAGGGTGCTGCCGGCGAGGCACGCGCCAACGCCAACATCCACGCCGCAGTTCCGGCGACCCCGGCGACACCTGCCGTCCCCGGTGCCAAGGGCGTTCCGGCAACCCCCGCTATTCCGGCAACCCCGGCTGTTCCGGCCCAGCCGTCCGTCGAGCTGCCCCAGCACGACAAGTAAATTCCGGCTGTTTGGCCTGGACCCGGCATGGGTCTGAAAGCAAGGAGGGAGCCCTCACTTTGGAGGGCTCCGGGGTGCGGCCGCTAGACTTGCGGGGGCCGCACCCCAGCAGTAACGGAAGGACAGCCTCTTGGCACAGCAGCTAAGCGATGACGAATTGTCAGCCGCCTTAGCTGGTGACCCTTCAGGTTTCAGCGCGGTGTACACGGTTATTTCCCCGGCCGTGCTGGGCTACTTCCGGGCCCGGGGCGTGGACGACGCCGAGGCCCTGACCCAGGATGTGTTCGTGGACGTCCTGCCAAAGCTGGCCAGCGTCAGCGGCGGCCACGCAGGTCTAAGGACCTTCATTTTCTCCGTCGCCCACGCGCGGCTGGTCGACTACAGGCGGCGGGCAGAACGCACTCCGCATTTGGCCGAATACGATCCCCTGAACGACGCCCGGTACTCGGCATCCGCCGAGGACGAAGTGCTCGGATCCCTGGGCGGTATCTCGGACACTCTCGCGAGGCTCAATGAGGAGCAGCGCGAAGTTCTGGTCCTGCGGATCGTCGCGGACCTTTCCATCGAACAGGTGGCCGGCATCATGGACAAGACGCCGGGTGCCATCAAGCAGCTTCAGCGCCGCGGGCTCAGTGCCCTGCGCGAACTCGTAACCGAAAAGGACCACGCAGCATCATGACCGGCACCCGCGACCCCCAGCAGGATGGCACCATCCAGGCGATGCTGGGCGACTCCGGCCTCGAATCCGCGGCCGAGCTTCGGAGCGCGCTGGAACAGCTCCGCGCCGTGGTCCCGGATGCGGCTCCCGCGCCCCGCGCCGACCTCGCGGCCCTGCTCGCGGCAGGGACAGCCGGAGCAGCCGGTCTTGCCGCCGCCCCTGACACAGCCACGACGACGGCGCTGCCCACCGGCGCGTCCGCGAAGAATGACGCCGACGAATCGCTGCCGGCCGGGGTCACCAGCTTGGCCGAGCGCCGCCGCCGGAAGCGCCGGCTGGCAATCGTCGGTGGCGCCGTCGTGGGTGCCATGACCCTTGGCGCCGGCGCCGTGGCGGCATCCAGCGAGGACTTCCGGCACAGCGTCAGCCACACCGTCGGGGTCATCTTCCAGACTCCGGGCCACGGTACACCGGTCCCCGAGCATGTCCAGCCGTCGCCGTCCACCATCCCCGCCCTTCCCGCGCCCGCCGCCACGCCGGGTCACGGCACGTCCGGAACACCGGGTGCTGACCAGTCCGGAGCATCGACACCCACCATCTCCAGCGCCCCGGGCGCCCCGGCGGCCGGACACGCGCCCCCTGCCACACCGCCCGCCGTCGGCCGCGACGGCATCCTGCCGACGCCCGGGCAGCGGCCCGGGGCGCCGGGGCTGCCCGGATCACCCGATCTTCCGGGCGGCGGCGGAAACGCAGGCAAGGATCTGCCGCGCGTTCCGGGCCACATCACGCCAACCCTGCCGGGCGTCGTTCCGACCAAGGCCCCCGGCCAGCCATAAGCCGCCCTTGAATTCCTTTGTTAACCCGGTTGCGCTATCACTTAGGGCGGTTCTGAGCGCTCAGAACGACCCAAAGTGATAGCGCAACGGGTTGGCCGGTGGGTTGGTTGGCGGCTGGAGTTAGGCCAGGACCTGCCGCTTGGAAGAGATGACGCCAGTGTCGAACCCGGCCAGGTGCAGGCCGCCGTGGAACCGGGCATGCTCAATCTTCACGCAGCGGTCCATCACGACGTCGAGTCCGGCGGCCTCGGCCTCCTTGGCAACGTCCTCGTGCCAGGAGCCCAGTTGCAGCCAGAGGGTCTTGGCGCCGGCGGCGATGGCCTCGTCCAGGACGCCGGGCAAGTCGCCGTGCTTGCGGAACACGTCCACAATGTCCGGGCTTTCCGGCAGGTCCGCGAGCGACGCATACGTCGGCTGACCCAGGATTTCCTTCACCACAGGGTTCACGAAATAGACCTTGTACCGGGTGGAGGACTGCAGATAGGTGGCCACGAAATAGCTCGCGCGCGAGGGCTTGTCGGATGCTCCCACAATCGCGATCGACTTCGCCTGCCGCAGCAGGTTCAGGCGCTCCGGCGCCGAGGGGCCGGTCCAGGTCCGTTCTTCAACACTCATCAGTTCGCTCCGATCGTGCAGGCTTCAGCCTCTGCGGATGCATCCGGGGCTGCTGCTTCCGAGGCGGCGTCCAGCGCCTGGTCCAGGTCCCAGAGGATGTCATCGATGTCCTCGAGGCCCACGGAGATGCGGACAAGGTCCTCGGGGACACCTGCCGACTCGAGCTGTTCGGGGCTCAGTTGCTGGTGGGTGGTGGACCCGGGGTGGATGACCAGGGTCCGGGAGTCGCCCACATTGGCCAGGTGTGAGGCCAGCTGCAGGGACTCGATGAACTTCTGCCCCGCGGTCCGGCCGCCCTTGACGCCGAAGGAGAACACCGAGCCCGGACCCAGCGGCAGGTACTTCTGCGCCCGCTCGAAGTGCGGGTGCGAGGGCAGTCCGGAGAAGTTCACGTAGGCCACGCGCTCGTCCGCTTCCAGCCATTCGGCCACGGCCTGGGCGTTCTTCAGGTGCTCGTCGAGGCGCTGGGGGAGCGTTTCCACGCCCTGCAGCAGCTGGAACGCCGACTGCGGGGACAGCGCCGGTCCGATGTCGCGCAACTGTTCGCAGCGCAGCTTAGTGAGGAACCCGTACTCGCCGAAGTTCCCCCACCAGGAGACGTTGCCGTAGGAGGCCACGGGCTCGGTCATGGCCGGGAAGTTGCCGTTGCCCCAGTCGAAGCGGCCGCTTTCGACGATCACGCCGCCGAGGGTGGTGCCGTGGCCGCCGAGGAACTTGGTGGCGGAGTGGATCACGATGTCCGCCCCGTGCTCGATCGGCCGCACGAGGTAGGGCGTGCTCAGGGTGGCGTCGACGACGAGCGGGACGCCGGCGTCGTGCGCCACCTTCGCGAGGGCCGCAAGGTCCTGGACCTCCGAGGACGGGTTGGCCACCACCTCCACGAAGATCGCCTTGGTGTTCCCGCGCACCGCGGCAGCGTAGTCCGCCGGATCGGTGCCGGCGACGAATGTGGTGTCCACGCCGAAGCGGCGCAGTGTGACGTCCAGCTGGGTCACCGTGCCGCCGTAGAGCTGGGAGGCGGCCACGATGTGGTCCCCGGCCTGGGTCAGCGCGGCAAAGGTGATGAACTCCGCCGCCATCCCCGACGACGTCGCCACGGCGCCGATTCCGCCCTCCAGGGACGCGATGCGCTCCTCGAACGCGGCCACGGTGGGGTTGCCGATCCGGGAATAGATGTTGCCGTATTTCTGCAGCGCGAAGAGGTTCGCGGCGTCCTGGGTGTCCTTGAACACGAAGGAGGTGGTCTGGTAGATCGGCACGGCGCGGGCGCCGTGCTCGGCGTCGGGGGTGCCGCCGGCGTGCAGCGCACGGGTGCGGAAACCGAACTTGCGGTCGGCCATTAGGCAGCCACCTCAACGTTTGCCACCGGGGTCCGGGACAGGTCCAGTTCGGTGCCGTTCTTCCGGGCCAGATCCGCCTCGAGTTCGCGGACGATCGGCAGGATGTCCTGGCCGAACGCGGCGACTTCCTCCTGGAAGTGCAGGTAGCCGGTCAGGAACAGGTTCACGCCGATCTTCTTGTACGCCACGATCCGCTCGGCGATCTGCTCCGGGGTGCCGATCAGCTGCGTCTTGAAGCCGTCGTTGTACTGGACCAGGTCCTCGAAGCTCGAGTCGGCCCACATGCCCTTGCCGTCCTTGGTGGACGCCCCGGCTTCCTGGACGGCGGCGCGGAACCCCTCCACGGCAGGCTTGTGCGCCTTCTCGACGATCTCGCGGAGGGTGTCGCGGGCTTCCTTCTCGGATTCCCGGGCGATCACGAAGCCGTTCAGGCCAAACTTGGGAGAGGGGAGCGCACCTTCCGGGCCGCGACCGGCGGCACCTGACGCCGCCACCACACCGGCGATGTTCTCCTTGAACCCCTCGAGGTCCTTGCCGTTGGAGAAGTACCAGTCAGCCACCCGTCCGGCGGTGGCCTGCGCGGCCGTGGAGTTGCCGCCGAAGAAGATCTCCGGGTGCGCCCGGTCCGGCACGTCCACCGGTGCCGGGTTCAGGGTGAAGTCGGTGATGTTGTAGTACTTGCCGGACTGGCTGTAGTCCTGCTCGGTCCAGAGCCCGCGGAGGACCTTGATGAATTCCTCGGTGCGGACGTAGCGCTCGTCGTGTTCGAGCCATTCGAGGCCGAAGTTGGTGAATTCGTCCTTGAGCCAGCCGGAGACGATGTTCACGACGGCGCGGCCGTTGGAGATGTGGTCCGCGGTGATGATGTACTTCGCCAGCACGCCGGGGTGCCACATGCCCGGATGGACGGCGGAGATCACCTTGAGGCGCTCGGTGGCGGCCAGCAGCGCCAGGCTGAACGAGGTGGCCTCGTGCTGCTTGTCCGCGCCGTAGGAGGCGGCGTACCGGGTCTGGGTCAGGGCGTATTCGAAACCGGAGTTCTCCGCGATCCTGGCCAGCTTCTTGTTGTATTCGAAGTCCCAGCCGGTGCGCTGTTCGATGGTGGACACCACCAGGCCGCCGGAGACGTTGGGGACCCAGTAGGCGAACTTGAGCGGTTCGGACAGACGGGCGACGTTGCTGATCTCAGTCATGGGTGTTCCTTTACTTCCGGGTGGGGCTTGCTGTTGCCAGGAATTCCGCGGCGCGGTCGCGCAGCACATCCTGGATGCCCGCGATGGATGGTTCGTTCTGCAGCGAGGTGGTGTCGCCGAGCGTTGTGCCTTCGAACAGCTGGGTCAGCAGCCGGCGCATGATCTTGCCGCTGCGGGTTTTCGGCACGTCGGGAACGACGACGACGTCCCGCGGCTTGGCGATCGGCCCGATGTGCTTCGCGACGTGCGCCTTCAGGACGCCCTGGATGTCGGGGGTGGCCGCCGAATCCTTCAGCACCACGAACGCGACGATCGCGTGGCCGGTCTTTGGGTCCGCGACCGGGCAGACGCCGGCCTCCACCACGTCCGGGTGGGTGACGAGCGCCGATTCGACCTCGATGGTGGAGAGCAGGTGTCCGGAGACGTTGAGGGTGTCGTCCACCCGCCCGAGGATCCAGATGTCGCCGTCGTCGTCATACTTGGCGCCGTCACCGGCGAGGAACCAGCCCTGCTCGGCGTATTGGCGCCAGTACGAATCGAAGTAGCGGCGCGGGTTGCCCCAGACCGTCCGGGCGAGCGCCGGGCCGGGGGAGTCCACCACGATGAAACCCTGGACGCCGGGCGGCACCTTATTGCCGGCGTCGTCCACGATGCGCGTGCTGACGCCGGGCAGCGGGCGGGCCGCGCAGCCGGGCTTGAACGCGGCGTCCGTCGGTGCCGGGGAGAGGATGGTGGCGCCGGTTTCGGACTGCCACCACGTGTCCACCACGGGGGCGGTGCCGGCGCCGATGTTGGTCCGGAACCAGCGCCAGGCCTCGGGGTTGATGGCCTCGCCCACCGTGCCGAGGAGACGGATGGAGGAGAGGTCGTACGCGTCCGGGACGCCGTCCGGGAACCAGCCCATGAGGGCGCGGACCAGGGTGGGTGCGGTGTAATACTGCGTGACCCCGTACCGTTCGATGATCTCAAAGTGCCGGCCCGGGTGCGGGGTGTTGGGCGTGCCCTCGAAGATGACCTGCGTGGCGCCGTTGGAGAGCGGGCCGTAGAGCTCGTAGGTGTGCGCGGTGACCCAGGCGAGATCGGCCGTGCACCAGTGCACGTCCTTCTCCCGCAGCGCGGGGTCGGGGTTGCTGAACAGGTGCTCGAAGCTCCATGACGCCTGCGTGAGGTAGCCGCCGGAGGTGTGGACCAGGCCCTTGGGCTTGCCGGTGGTGCCGGAGGTGTACATGATGAACAGCGGCGTCTCGGCGTCGAACGCCTCGGCTTCGTGAGTCTCGGAGGCGGTGCCGACGGCGTCGTGCCACCACACATCGCGGCCGGCAGTCATCGGGACGGTGTCCAGCTCGTCCGCGGGAGTGGTCCGGTTGACCACCAGGACGTGTTCGATGGCGTTGTCGCCGGCGACGGCGGCGTCCGCGTTGTCCTTGACCGGCACGGCGGTGCCGCGGCGGAACTGGCCGTCGGTGGTGACCAGGAGCTTGGCGCCGGTGTCCTCCACCCGGAACTTCAGGGCCTCGGCGGAGAATCCGCCGAAGACCAGGGAATGGATGGCGCCGATCCGGGCCACTGCGAGGGTGATGATCACGGTTTCGGGGATGACGGGGAGGTAGATGACCACCCGGTCGCCCTTGGTGATGCCGAGGTCCAGGAGGGCATTGGCGGTTTTGGAAACCTCGCGCTGGAGTTCGGCGTAGGTGACGGCGCGGCGGTCGCCGGGCTCGCCCTCAAAGTGCAGGGCCACCTTGTCTCCGCGCCCCGCCGCCACGTGGCGGTCGACGCAGTTGTAGGCGACATTGAGCCTGCCCCCTTCGAACCAGGTGATCTGCGGTCCGAGGCCGGCCTCGACGTCGGCAGGGACCCGGCGGTGCGCGGTGTGCCAGGGCTTGCCGCCGTCCGAGGATCCGGCATCCGTTGAGCCGCCGGGCAGGTGCGCCCAGTCGAGGCGGAGGGCCTGGGTTTCCCAGAAGGCAACCGTCTCTGCCTGGCCTGGTACCGCAGTGGCAGTCCGGGCAAGGACGGGCAGGGCGGAAGAATTCTCAGGGGACATCGGGGCACTCCATCGGTCCTGGCAGTGGCACCCCTGGTTCCTCCGCGGGCGAAGAAGCAGTTCCGCGGGAATGGTCGTCTCACGTCACTGGGGTTGCTGCGGCTTCATTGATCCAGGTCTCTCGGCCGCTCGGGATGGTCACTCCCTACTAGACCCGAAATGCAGGATTCCGCAAAATCCAAGCCTTCCGCACTGTAATATTCGTTCACCGCGGAATGGGAGGAGTGGAGTCATTCATTTATTCGATGATTGTTCGGAAAGGTTGCAGGAGTAATGTTGATACATGGCCCACGTTAACGATCCGGCAGTCATTGACCGCCTCATGCGAACTAAAGGCACGTGGGCGGTGGTCGGCCTGACCACCAACCAATGGCGCTCGGCGTATGAAGTCTCCCTGTTTGTCCGTGACCGGATGGGCATGGAAATCATCCCGGTCAACTTGCCCGGCGACGACGTGCACGGGGAGAAGGGGTACCGCTCCCTGGCGGAGATTCCCGCTGAGAAGCACCCGATCGACGTCGTGGACTGCTTCGTCAACTCCCAGAAGGTGGGGGCCGTCATAGACGAGGCCATCGCCATAGGCGCCAAGGCCGTCTGGCTGCAGCTGGGCGTCTTCGACGACGCCGCGGTGGACCGCGCCAAGGCCGCCGGGCTGGACGTCGTCGTGAACGAGTGCCCCGCCCGCGAAGGGTGGCGAGTGGGCCTCTAGCGGCCCAGGATTCACGATCAACAGATTCGGAAGCAGCGGCGATGCCCGCCCTGCCGGGCAGGCCGCAGCCGGATAGGCTCGTGCCATGGACGTTGCCACCCTCCGCGAGATCTGCCTGAGCTTCCCCGGCGCCTTTGAGGACTTTCCCTTCGGCCCGGAGACATCCGTCTTCAAGGTGCGGGCTGCCGTGGCGGGGGGCGCGCGCCAGGACGCCAAGATGTTCGCGGCGTCGGCCATGGACCCGGCCAACTGGTCCGTGAGCCTCAAGTGCGAACCGGCCCTGGCGGAACAGCTGCGGGCCATCCATCCGGAAATCACCGGCGCCTGGCATATGAACAAGACGCACTGGAACGGGGTCCGGCTGGACGGATCGTTGCCGGACGACATGATCCGGGACATGGTGGAGGATTCCTACGATCTGGTGGTCGCCTCGTTCAGCCGGAAGCAGCGGGAACAGCTGGGCTGGGCGGGACTCGCCAGGGGCGAGGACACATGAGCGGTGATCCCGGTGCCGGCGCGCGGGACGGGCTGAACTATCCGGGCATTGGCTCCACTGAGCACGGCCAGGCGCCGGCGGGCTTTCCCTGCCTGGTGTCCCGGGCATACCTCGGCGACGGCCCGGCACTGTACCGGAGGGTGGAGCAGGGGATTCTGAGCTGGCAGCTGCAGAAACGCTCCGGGCTGCGCGTCCGCACCGACTCCGACGCCGTCGCGCCCGGCGCGCGTGTGGTGAGCGGATTCGGCGTCGGCCCCTTCCGGATCAACGCGCCCTGCGAGGTGGTGTGGGTGCGCCGGCCCGTGCCCGGCGACGGGCCGCAACGAGCCGGGTTCGGGTACGGCACACTCCCCGGTCATCCCGTGCGGGGCGAGGAGGCCTTCGAAGTGGAGATCGACGCCGCCGGGCAGGTGTTCCTGAAAATCACGGCCTTCAGCCGGCCGTCCAACTGGTTCTACGAGACCGGCCGCGCCCTCACGGGACGGGCACAAAGGCATGTCACTTCCCGCTACATTGGGAGTGCACACGAACTGGCCGCAGGTGAAAGCTGATCAGGAGCCGAAGGATGCTGGAACAGAAAACCCTTGACCAATTGTGGAACTTCGACGACCCCGCCGGGTCCGAAGCCCGGTTCCGGGCGGCCGCCGCAGATGAACGCTACGACGCCGACGAACGTGCCGAGCTCACCACGCAGCTGGGACGGGCCATCGGGCTGCAGGGCCGCTACGAGGAAGCCGACGCCCTGCTGGATGCGGTCGATGCCGACGACCCCACCGTGGCCGTCAGGGTGCTGCTCGAACGCGGCCGGGTGCTCAATTCCAGCGGCCACCCCGAGATGGCCGTGCCGCTGTTTGAACAGGCGGCCGAACTGGCTGACTACCTGGTCGAGGAATTCCTGGCCGTGGACGCGCTGCACATGCTCGCCATCGCCGATTCCGCCCACGCCGAGACCTGGACCCGAAGCGCGCTGGAGTACGCCTCCACGGTTCACGATGAGCGGACCAAACGGTGGGTGGTTTCGCTGCACAACAACCTCGGCTGGACGCTGCATGACGCCGGCCGGTGCACCGAGGCGATGGTGGAGTTCCAGCTCGCCGAACAGTGGGCCGACCGGATCGGCACCCCGCGGCAGCAGGAACTGGCCCGCGAGGCCATCAAGGCCTGTTGACCCGGCAACTGGCCATGTGGCCCGGCATTGTCATGCTGGAAGAATGGAACCTCCGGAAAACCAACGAAAGGCTTCAGCCAAATGATCTTCATCGTCGTCAAATTCAAGGTCAAGCCGGATTGGTCGGAGCGCTGGCTGGGACTCGTGAACGATTTCACCCAGGCCACCCGCCAGGAGCCCGGCAACCTGTGGTTCGACTGGTCCCGCAGTGTGGAGGACCCCAACGAATTCGTCCTGGTTGAGGCCTTCAAGGATGACGCCGCCGGGGCCCACGTGAACAGCGCCCACTTCAAGCAGGCTATGGCGGACATGCCTCAGGCCCTGGCCGAGACGCCCCGGATCATCAGCCGGCAGCTCGACGGCGACGGCTGGGACCGGATGGGCGAGCTCACCATCTAACCCCACCGGTTGCTCCGTAGGCGCCCTTTTGAGGCCTCAAAAGGGCCGTTACGGAGCACTGGATAGGCTTATGGCATGTGGATTGGATGGATCGAATTCGACATCCTTCTGGGCGACGTTCACAGCCTCAAGGAGAAACGCTCCGTGGTGCGCCCGCTCCTGGCGGAGCTGAAGCGCCGCTTTGATGTCTCCGTGGCCGAGGTCGGGGATCATGAGCAGCACCGGCGCACGCAGTTGGGCGCCGGCTTGGTTGCAGCAGACCGGGCACACGTCGTGGAGGTGCTGACCGGCGTCGAACGCTTCGTGGCGGCCCGGCCCGAACTCGAACTCCTCAGCGCACGGCAACGGGAGCTCCGCAGCGACGACTGACCCCGCGGATTGCTCCGCCAACCCCCGTCGATTGCTCCGTAGTCGCCCTTTTGAGGCTCCATAACGGCACTTATGGAGCAGTCGATGGGCGTTGTGGATAACTACTGCGGCGTCGACGCCGAACTGGTCTGATGAAGCCATGAAGACCGCGCGCCCGCTGCCGGACGATTTCCAGCGACGACCCTTTACCGTCGTCGAAGCGGCAGCGGCTGGTGTGTCACTAAAAAGGCTCCGCCACCAGTCCCTGGCCGCGCTGGGCCGGGGAATCCGTGTGCAAAGCCCGACGCCGGGGCTTCCCTTGTGCGTGCGAGTGCGGCCTTTCATTGAGGTCAATGAGCGATGCGCCGCGTCGCACCTCACCGCGGCGGAGCTTGGTTCGCTTCCGGTGCGGCAGCAGAAGGAGGCACCACCGATGTACCACGTGATCAGGCCCGAGGGCGCGGCCCATCTCAACCGGCCACACGTCATCGTCCACCGCATGAAGCTCTACGACGACGAAATCACGCTGCTGGACGGGATCCCCATCACCACCCCGGAGCGGACCTGGCTGGATCTAGCCGAAATGTTGACCGTAGACCAACTCGTTGTGGCCGGCGACAGCTGCGTTCGGATGCCCAGACCTGAGCTCGAGGGCAGGGATGCGCCGCTCTGCAGCCTTCAGGACTTGCAGCGGATGATCGACCGCCACAAGGGAAAACGAGGAATCCGCAAGGCGAAGGAAGCCATCGCCCTCATTCGCGTGGGCTCCGATTCGCCGCAGGAGTCCTTGCTGAGGCTGGCCATAGTCCGGGCCGGCCTTCCGGAACCAGAGCTGAACGTGCCGATCATCGACAATGCAGGAACCCGGCACCACGAACCCGACCTGTCCTATCGGAAATACAGAATCGGCGTCGAGTACGAGGGCGAACTCCACGGTGAGGAGGGCCAGATCGTCCGGGACATCGCCCGTTCGGAGAAGTACACGGACCTCGGTTGGACCGAGGTCCGGATCTCCAAGCGGCATATGCACGATGATGCCAAGGCCGCGGTGGCCAAGGTCCGTGCCGCACTCCTGCAGGCGGGCTGGCGGCCCGGCCGTTAACGAACGATTGCTCCGCAACTGCCGTTTTGAGGGTTCAAAAGGGCAGCTGCGGAGCAATCGATGGAACTAGGGCTGCGGTGGGTGGGGACTAGCCGAAGTACTTCGGCAGGGTCGCCTCGTGGGCTTCGCGGAGCGCGTCGAGGTTCATGGTCTCGACGCCGTTGATCTCCAGCGTGCCGCCCTCGGCGTCCACCACACCGATCCGGACGTGCGCGAAGCCGCGGGCGGTGCACATGTCCGTGAAGCGGATTTCCTCCGAGCGGGGCACAGCGACGACGGCGCGGCCCTGGGTTTCGGAGAACAGCGCCGTGAACAGGTCCACGCCGTCGCGGTCCAGGACGTCCTGCAGGGCGATCCGGGCGCCCACGCCGTAGCGCAGGGACGACTCCACGAGGGCCGCGGCGAGGCCGCCTTCGGAGAGGTCGTGGGCGGAATCCACCATGCCGTCGCGGGAGGCGTTGATTAGGATCTGGCCCAGTTCGCGCTCGGCGTCGAGGTCAACCTTCGGCGGCAGGCCGCCCAGGTGTCCGCGCATGTTCGACCATTCCGAACCGTCCAGCTCTGCCGCCGTCGTGCCGAGGAGGTAGATGGCCTGGCCGTCTTCCTTCCAGCCCGACGGCGTGCGGCGGGCGACGTCGTCGAACTTGCCCAGCACAGCCACCACGGGGGAGGGATGGATGGGGGTGGTCCCGGTCTGGTTGTACAGCGAGACGTTGCCGCCGGTGACCGGGATGCCGAGGACCATGCAGGCGTCGGACAGACCGCGGATGGCTTCGGCCAGCTGCCACATGACGTCGGGGTCCTCGGGGGAGCCGAAGTTCAGGCAGTCGCTGACGGCCATCGGCACAGCACCGGAGGTGGCGACGTTGCGGTAGGCCTCGGCCAGGGCCAGCTGTGCGCCGTGGTACGGGTCCAGGTAGGTGTAGCGGCCGTTGGCGTCGGTGGCCAGTGCCACGCCGAGGCCGGTCTCCTCGTCCACCCGGACCACGCCGGCGTCGTCCGGGAACGCCATGGCGGTGTTGCCGCCGACGTAGCGGTCGTACTGCTTGGTGATCCAGGACTTGTCGCACATGTTCGGGGAGGCGACGAGTTCGGTGATGGCGGCGGCCAGGTCCGCCGGGGCGGAGGGGCGGCCGGCGTCCTGCACGGACCCGGTGAAGGAGTCGGCCTGGACGGCGTCCTGCCAGTCGGGGCGGGCATAGGGTCGGTCGTAGACCGGACCGTCGTGTGCCACGGTGCGCGGGTCGACGTCGACAATGACCTCGCCTTCCCACGTGATGATGAGGCGGCCGGTATCGGTCACCTCGCCCAGCCAGGAGTACTCCACCGCCCACTTGTCCATGACCGCTTCAAACGCGGCGATGTTCTCGGGGGTGACCACGGCCATCATGCGTTCCTGCGACTCGGACATCAGGATTTCGCCCGGGGTCAGGGTGGGGTCGCGGAGCAGGACGGAGGTCAGCTCGACTTCCATGCCGCCGTCGCCGTTGGAGGCAAGTTCGGAGGTGGCGCAGGAAATGCCGGCGGCGCCGAGGTCCTGGATGCCCTCCACCAGGGATCCCTTGAACAGCTCCAGGCAGCACTCGATCAGGACCTTCTCGGCGAACGGGTCGCCCACCTGGACCGCGGGGCGCTTGGACGGCTTGGTGTCATCGAAGGACTCCGAGGCCAGCACGGAGGCGCCGCCGATGCCGTCGCCGCCGGTGCGGGCACCGAACAGCACCACCTTGTTGCCCTTGCCGGAGGCGTTCGCGAGGCGGATGTCCTCGTGGCGCATCACGCCGACGGCCAGCGCGTTCACCAGCGGGTTGCCCTGGTAGACGGAGTCGAAGACCATTTCGCCGCCGATGTTGGGCAGGCCCAGCGAGTTGCCGTAGCCGCCGATCCCTGCCACGGCGCCGTGCATGACGCGGGCGGTGTCCGGGTGGTCAATGGCGCCGAAGCGCAGCGGATCCATCACCGCTACCGGGCGGGCGCCCATGGAGATGATGTCGCGGACAATGCCGCCGATGCCGGTTGCGGCGCCCTGGTAGGGCTCCACGAACGACGGCGAGTTGTGGGACTCGATCTTGAACGTCACGGCCCAGCCGTCGCCCAGGTTGGTGACACCGGCGTTTTCGCCGATACCCACGAGCATGTCCTTCTTCATTTCCTCGGTCACCTTGTCGCCGAACTGGCGCAGGTGGTTCTTCGAGGACTTGTAGGAGCAGTGTTCGCTCCACATCACCGAGTACATGGCGAGTTCCGCGCCGGTGGGGCGGCGGCCCAGGACCTTGACGACCTCGTCGAACTCGTTCTGCTTCAGGCCCAGTTCGGCCCAGGGGAGTTCGGTGTCCGGGGTCTTGGCCGCGTTCTCGACGGTGTCGATGTTGAACTTCCGGGCGGTCTCCGCGGGTGCCGCCACTGCGGGTGTCTCCGTCATTTGTTGTCTCCCACGATCTTGTTCAGGACAGAGGTGAAGAACCCGAGGCCCTCGGTGCCGGAGCCGAGCTCGGGACCGAAGCCGGCCTCCACGGCGTGCTCGGGGTGCGGCATGAGGCCCACCACGTTGCCCGCGGCGTTGGAAATGCCGGCGATGTCGCGGCGGGAGCCGTTCGGGTTGAAGCCGACGTAGCGGAACACAACGCGGCCTTCGGCCTCGAGCGCGTCCAGGGTCTTCTCGTCGGCGATGTACTGGCCGTCCTGGTTCTTCAGCGGCACGGTGATTTCCTGGCCGGCGGCGTAGTCCCCGGTCCAGGCGGTGGTGTTGTTCTCCACGCGCAGGACCTGGTCGCGGCACATGAACTTCAGGTGGTCGTTCTTGATCATGGAGCCGGGCAGCAGGTGCGACTCGGTCAGGATCTGGAAGCCGTTGCAGATGCCCAGCACGGGCAGCTTGGCCTCGGAATTGGCGGCGTCGATGATCTTGGACATCAGCGGCGCGAAGCGGGCGATCGCGCCGGCGCGGAGGTAATCGCCGTACGAGAACCCGCCGGGAATCACGACGGCGTCAACGTCACCCAGGGTGGTGCCGGCGTGCCAGAGCTCCACCGGGGTGGCGCCGGCCAGACGGACCGCACGGGCGGCGTCGCGGTCGTCGAGGGTGCCGGGGAAGGTGACGACGCCGATCTTCGCACCAGCGAGCCTGGGGTTGGCGGCGACGGCGACGGCCTCGCCGATCAGGGGGAGTTCAGTCATTTCAGGCCTCAACGACCTCGACGTTGACGACGTCTTCGATGACCGGGTTGGACAGCAGGGTCTCCGCGGCGTCGCGGGCCTGGGCCAGGATCTCCTCGGTCACCTCGCCGTCGACCGTGAGTTCAAAGCGCTTGCCCTGGCGGACAGAGCTGAAAGCGGTGAAGCCCAGCCGGGGCAGAGCACCGACGATGGCCTTCCCCTGCGGGTCCAGAATCTCGGGCTTGGGCATGACGTCGACAACGATCCGGGGCATCCGGCAACTCCTGTGCGTGAGCGTTGGGTAAGGGCGCAGCGGAGTGGTGCCGTCTCACGCCGATCCGCTGTGTGTTGGACTGCCTGGTGAATGCAGCGTGAAAGGGCGCTCCGCGAGCTTGCATGCCCATTCTACCGGCCACCGCGCGTCCGGCCGTATTCGCAGCTGGGAGTGTGAACCCGGCCTCCCTGGCGAAGTCCTTGAGCTGGAGAAATGGCGTCGCGGGGGCGGCTGCGCCCTATGGTCGGGGCTACCGCGGGTCAGTAGGATGTGCGCATGGCTGAGAAACCGAAATCCGTGGTGTTGTCTGTTGTGGCCGTCGCAGTGTTCGCCGGGCTGGGCCGGATGGTCCTCCAGAAGATCAAGGCCGACCGTGCGGCGAAGGCGACCAAGGTGGCCGGGCCCTTGGATGAGAAGACCCGCGCATGGATCAGCGACGTGGTCCGGACTCCGCGAAAGTAGGCTGGCGGCAGTCCGCCTGGAGGCCACGGTAGGCCCGCGGACCATGACGGGCCGGATCCCCCCGCGGCGAGGTACCGCAGGGGTGCGGCCGCGCGGGGCCGGAAGTACCAATTGACGCAGTTCAGCGACGTCCCCATCGCGTCGTGTCGTATTGCGTGACAAATTTTAAATACCCCTCAGTGACCTATGTCATATCTCGCTCTCAGTCTGTACTGTATGAATCGGCTGGTATCCGTGGGGGCTGGCCGGGCGACCGCCCGGTGAGTTCCCGCCAGTCCGTTGGGCCCGGCCTTGAAGCCGGGCCGTTCCTTTACGAAAGGTTCGAACACTCGTGACATCACCAGGAAAGAGCTTCCTTCGAAGCGGGGGACTCCGGAGGGCCGCGGCACTGACCCTGGGCTTGCCGGTTCTTCTGTCCAGCATCGCGATCGCCCCCGCCAATGCGGCCCCGGGGCAAGGCCTGGCCGTAGCCGGCGTCGCACAGAAGAATGTTGATCCGAACAACTACAAGGACGGCCGCTACATCGTTGTCCTGACCGAGAAAGCGGCAGCCACGTATGACGGCGGGACGGCCGGCATGCCAGCCACCAAGCCTGCGCCCGGCAAGAAGCTGGATGCCAACAAAGCTGAAGTGAAGAAGTACCAGGCGCACCTGGAGCAGAAGCAGGCCCAGGTGGCCGGCAAACAGGGCGTCAAGATCAATCGGCAGTTCACTGCTGCCCTCAACGGATTCAGCGCACACCTCACCGCGGATCAGGCCATCAAACTGGCCAAGGACCCCAGCGTGCTGACGGTTGCCCCTGACACGGAAAACGCTCCGGACTACTCCAGCACCGATTTCCTGAAGCTCAGCGGGGCCAACGGAACCTGGAACACGAAGTTCGGCGGCCAGAACGGCGCCGGCAAGGGCGTCGTCGTCGGCGTCATCGACACCGGCTACACCCCGTCCAGTGCGTTTTTCGCCGGGGAAGAGGTCAAGCCCCTCGTCGGCAAGCCTGTCGTCGGTGTGCCGTACAGGACGGCGGACGGCAAGATCGCAATGCTCAAGTCCGACGGCGACACTTTTATCGGTGAGTGCCAGAAGGGCCAGGACTTCGACGGTTCTGCCTGTAACTCCAAGGTCCTGAGCGCGCACTACTTCGCCGAGGACTTCCTGCAGTTCGTGCCCCCGGCCGAGCGTGCTCCGGAAGAACTGCTGTCCCCGGTCGATGTCGCCAGCCACGGCACCCACACGGCCAGCACCTCGGCGGGCAACGCCAACGTCGAGACCTTCGTCGACGGGCGCAGCTTCGGCCTGACCAGCGGCATCGCACCGGCCGCCAAGCTCTCCGTTTACAAAGTCTGCTGGGAAGACACCGACCCCAACACGGGCGGCTGCTACAGCTCCTCGTCCGTTGCCGCCGTCGAACAGGCCATCAAAGACGGCGTCGACGTGCTGAACTACTCGATCTCCGGTTCTGCGACGTCAGTTATCGACCCGGTCTCGATTGCCTTCCTGAACGCTGCCTCCGCAGGCATCTTCGTCGCAGCATCGGCCGGAAACTCCGGTCCGACGGCGAGCACTGTCAACCACGGCGGCCCCTGGGTCACCACGGTTGCGGCCAGCAGCTTCTCCCAGGAGCTTCAAGGCACTGTTGAATTCGCAGACGGCACCAAGTTCCGCGGCGCCAGCATCATGAACAAGGAAGTCAAGGACGCCGGCGTGGTGCTGGCTGCCAACGCAGCAGCCGCCGGGAGCACCAGCCCGGCCTTGTGCGGCCCCGGCACCCTGGAGCCGGCGAAGGTCGCCGGCAAGGTCGTCGTCTGCGACCGCGGCGTTGTCGACCGCGTCGCCAAGAGCGCCGAGGTTGCCCGTGGTGGCGGCGTCGGCATGATCCTGGTGAACCTGAGCAATTCCTCGCTGGACACCGATCAGCACGCTGTCCCGACCGTCCACGTGAACCCGCCGGCCACCGCGGCCATCAAGGCCAAGGTAACCGCCGCCCCGGACATCAAGGTGTCTCTTGTTAACAAGGACACGACCGGACTGCCGCTGGAGGCGCAGCCGCAGATTGCCGGCTTCTCCTCCCGAGGCCCGCTGCTGGCCACCGACTCGGACCTGCTGAAGCCGGACGTCACTGCGCCGGGTGTTGCAGTCCTGGCCGGTGTGTCGCCGATTGGCGCTGACGGTGCAAAGTTCGGCTTCCTGTCCGGCACCTCCATGGCGGCACCGCACGTTGCCGGTTTCGGCGCGTTGCTCCTGGGCAAGAACCCGACCTGGTCCCCTGCAACGGTCAAGTCCGCCATGATGACCACGGCAGGCAATGTGGTGAACGCCGACGGCTCCAAGAACACCGACGTCCTCGCCACCGGTGCCGGCCAGGTGGATCCGGCACGCATGGTCGATCCGGGTCTTGCCTACGACGCCAACGAAGGGGACTACTGGAAATTCATACAGGGTACGGGGATCAACCTCGGCCTGCCGTCCAGCACCCTGCCGCGGGACATGAACGTCCCGTCCTTCTCGCTGGGCAACCTCACCGGCAAGATCACCGTGACCCGGACCCTGACCGCTCTGACTCCGGGCGTCTACAAAGTCAAAGCCAATGTACCCGGAATTCAGGTCAATGTGGCTCCGGCGGCCCTGAACTTCAAGGCCGCTGGCGAGAAGAAGACCGTCAAGGTCAGCTTTGAAAACACGAGCGCTGCCCTGGGCAAGTTCGCCATGGGCTCACTGAGCTGGGAGGGCGCAGGCAAGACCGTCACCTCGCCGATCGCAGTCCGGCCGCAGTCTGTCGTCGCCGCGAAGGATGTCTTCCTCAGCACCGAATCCGGCACGGGCTCGGGCGACATCAGCGTTGTGTCGGGCACCAACTCGCCCGTCAACATGACGCTGGACGGCCTGTCCAAGGCGGATTCTTCTGCCGTGGAGCTGGTTCCCGGCCCGTTCGCGGCCCGCGCCGATGCCTCGACGTTCGTCAAGACTGTGAACGTCCCGGCGGGTGCTCCGCTGGCCAAGTTCTCGGTCATCTCCTCTGACCCGGCCTCGGACTTCGACATGTGGGTGGTCACGCCACAGGGCGTCGAGCAGGTGGCGACGTCGTCGTCCAGCGAGACGCTCTCGATTGCGGATCCCGTTGCGGGCTCGTACACGATCTACGCGAACCTGTACTCCAGCCCGGGCGGCAAGACCACGAAGGCAAGCGTTGATGCCGCGGTTCTCGGTGCCAACGAGAACAATGCGACCATCACGCCGAACCCTCTGGTGCTGCCGAACGGTGAAACAGGCAAGATCACGCTGAACTGGACCGGCCTTAAGCCCGGCTCCTACATTGGACGGATCACCTTTGCCGGTGCCAGCGAGCCGACGTTCGTCACCGTCGTCGTGAACGCTGCAGGAGCTGCCTCGGTGGCGCCGACCTCGGAAGGCGCGGCCGCGCAGTCCAAGTTCCAGCACCAGGAGCTTGAGCGCCCCAACAACGCCATCTAGGCGCGGCTCAACCCTTATAGCAGAGGCAATGGCCGGCGGTTCGCACCGCCGGCCATTGCTGTCTCGTGACGCCTGCGAGGTTCCGCGTGGCTCAGATTGCGCCGGTGGAGCCTGCAACCCCGCCCAGCAGCGGCGCCATGGCACGCCAGCGGGCGATCTCGCAGCCATCGGTGCGGCTGAACGTGCTGTGGACTTCCCGGCCCAGGAACCAGCCGGTCACCACGGCGACCTGCGGACCGCCGTACTGCTGCGTGCACATCTTCGGCGGTCCCGGCTTGGGAAAGAAGATGTCCTCGCCGTGCCGCGTGACCGCCGCGAGGGCGGCCGCCGAATCCGGCAGCGTGGACGCCGGGGCGACGCTGCCGCCGTCGGCCGCCAGGCGGAAGGTGTACTCCGGCGCTTCCGGGGCCTCCGCCAGCCGGACGGTGAGATCGATGTCGTGGTGGCTGTGACGCTCGTGAGTGGCGGTCATTGCTGTCCTTCCGTGCGTTCGGGGGCAGGGCCGGAACCCATCGACTGGAACAGGGGAGCGAGCTCCTGCAACAGCCGCTGCCGCAGTACTTGTGATTCGGCTGAAAAAGCCCGCTGGTACTCAACGTACGCCGCTTTGCCCTCGGGTGTTTCGATCCTGATGGCGGGATAGCCCCACTCTTGCAAGTCGTACGGCGATGCCCGCATGTCCATGGCCCGGATCCGCCACGAGAGTTCGAAACAGTCCATGACGAGCTCGCTGGGCAGCAACGGGGACAGCTTGTAGGCCCACTTGTAAAGGTCCATGTTGGCGTGCAGGCAGCCCGGCTGGTCCATGGCGCGCTGGTTCTCCCGGCTGGGAACCATGCTGTTCAGCGGAACGGCGTCCGGGGTGTAGAAGCGGAAGGCGTCGAAGTGCGAGCACCGGATCCGGTTCTCCTCCACCACCTCGTCGGTGCGCCCGGACCCGAGCCGCAGCTGCAGGTACTCGTGCCGGAGATCGAACTTGTCCTGCCGGTAGACCATGGCCCACTCGTGCAGTCCGAAGCAGCCGAACTGGGCCGGCCGCGCGGCAGTCCCGGCCAGGATGATCCCTGCGAACTGCAGTGCCTCCCGGCGCTCCCTCAGGAAGGCGTCGACGTCGACCGTCACTGCCGGCGACTCCGCCGGCAGCCCGGCGGCCGCGAGTTCTGCGGCGTCGGCCGCGCGGTAATACTTCCACCCGGTCCGCGCTTCAGCCTCGGGGCCGGAGAGCACGACGCCGGCGCCCGGGTGCCAGCGCAGCAGCTGTCCGGGCTTCTGGGTGTAGTAGGTGAAGAGGAAGTCCTCCACCGGGTGCTTCCGGCCGGCGGAGCGCCGCTCGAGGTAGGGGTCCGCGTAGCGGCGGACACGTTGGACGTGGGCGACCTGGCGCGGCAACCACTCTTCCTGCTGAAGGTGCAAGGGCTTAGCTCGCCCCGCCGGATGAGCCCAGAACATCTTTGGCGGCGTTCCAGGCGGCGATTTCACAGCCGTTTGTCAGGCTGAAGCTCGCCTGAACCGCCCTGCCATCCACGACGCCGGTGACGGTGGCCACCTGCGGGCCGCCGTACTGCTGGGTGCAGGTCTGGTTCTTGGCGGGCGGGGCGGGGCTGAGGATGGCCGGATTGTTCTTGATGGCGATGCACGCGGCGGCGGCGTTGGGGTGCTGGCTTTCGGCCGCCGGAACCCCGTTTTGGCAGACCAGCGTGAAGTTGGCCGCGGTGCCGGTTTCGTTCGGCTTGACCATGATGGCGAGTTCGGCGTTGCCCTTACCCGGTCCGGACGGCAGCGGGGCCGCGGAGGGTGACGGTGCCGGTGACGTCGTCTCCGTCTCCGGGGACGGCGAGCCCGACGGCGCTGTGGGTGACGGGCTGGAGGGGGTGCCCGTCGTCGTGCTGGGGGAGGGGGAAGGTGTGGGACCGCCGTTCGGCGTGCAGGCGGTCAATCCGGCCACGGCCATCAGGACGGCCGCCAGGACAAGTGCCGGGCGGCCCGATTGCGTGCGCATCAGCAGTCCTCCTCTGTTTTGCCCAGTCTACCGCCGGGGCGCGTCGTCCGGGCCGGGCCGTGTGGCGGCGATCAGGTCCATCATGGTGGCGTGCAGCTGGCCAACCTGTTCACGCGTCAGGCCCAGCCGGGCCATCATGATGCCCGGGACTTCGGTGGCCTGCTCCCGAAGGGCGGTGCCGCGCGGCGTCAGCCGGACATCCAGGGTGCGCTCGTTGCCTTCCATCCGCTGGCGGGTGATGAAGCCGGCCGTCTCGAGGCGGCGCAGCAGCGGCGAGATGGTTGCCGGCTCCTGGGCCAGGGCCTCGCTAATGTCGCGGACCGACCGGGGGCTTGCTTCCCAAAGGCACAACATGACGAGGTACTGCGGGTGTGTCAGGCCGAGCCTGTCCAGGACGGGTTTGTAGGCGCCTACGACGCTGCGGGAGGCCACCGTCAGGGCGAAGCAGAGCTGCTGTTCCAGCAGGAGGTCGTCCTGCGCTGCCTGCGAGTCCTGGGCTCCATGCGCTCCCGGCATGACGTGCCTGTCCTGGATTGCTGGGGTTCCTTCGGTCACACCGACTCCTTCGAATGATTAGTGCACTAATGATTAGCGTACACTGGGAGCATTGTCTTGCTCCCACGAAAGGATAGCCATGGCCAAGGAAAATGCCGTCGAGCGGTTCATGCGGGCCACCGGGAAGTTCCGGGCCGTGTTCGGGCCGGCCAACCGCAGTTCACTCGGCCACGAGATGACCGACCAGAACAGGCGGCTGCTGGCGGCGCGGCAGGCTGAAACTGAACAGTGGGAGACCTTGCACCGGCCCGACGGCAGCACTTATGTGGTGCCTCGAAACCCTGACGACAAATCCCTGCGCTAGGTCCCTTTTAGCGCCACCCCACCCGAGCCATTTCCCGCTGCCGGGCGTAAAATGAGGGCACTGACACACCGCTGTGCAGCATCCTGAACCATCCGGGACGAGGAAAGGGGGTGGGACTAGTGACACGTGCTGTCAGAGCTTTCATGGAAAAGACCGACAAGCTGAGGCTGCTGTTCGGGCCCGCAAATCGAGGCGACACCGCGGCGCCTGTAGTTCACAAGCACGACGACTTCGAGCACGCCTCGGAAGACGACCTGGCAGGTTTCGAAGTCGAGACGGACGACCACGGACACCACTACGCTGTCCGGAAAACGGATCTCGGGAAAGAAGAGGTCTGACGAGGCCCGCTTCGCCGGTTCCGACGGTTCCGGGGGACCCCGGATGCCGGGGGCATCCTGGGCGGCCGCGTGGTACGCGGCCGGAAACGTGGGTATGCGGCCGGAGCTGTGGGGAAGCGGCCGACGACGGGCGGAGACGGGGAAGGGAGCGGCAGGTGCCGCTCCCTTCCCCGTCTTTATGCGGTCCGGGTCCGCCCGGATGCGCAGGTGCGGCTAGCGGCCGGTGCCGCCGTAGACCGTGGCCTCGTCCTCGCTGTCGAGGTCAAACGCCCTGTGGATGGCGCGGACGGCGTCGTCGAGCAGATCCGCGTGGGTGACCACGGAGATGCGGATCTCCGAGGTGGAGATCATGTTGATGTTGATGCCGGCCTCGGAGAGGGCCGCGAAGAAGCGGGCGGACACACCCGGGTGCGAGCGCATGCCGGCGCCGATCAGCGAAAGCTTGCCGATCTTCTCGTTGTATTCGATGCTCTCAAAGCCGATCCGGTCCTGCGCGGCGTGCAGGGCGGCCAGGGCCTCGGCACCCTCGACGATCGGGAGCGTGAAGGAGATATCGGTCCGGCCCGTGCCGTGGGTGGAGACGTTCTGGACGATCATGTCGATGTTCGAGTGGGCGTCCGCGATGACCTGGAAGATCGCCGCTGCCTTGCCGGGGATGTCAGGTACGCCGACAACCGTGACCTTGGCTTCGGACCGATCGTGTGCCACACCGGAGATGATTGGCTGCTCCAAGGCAACTCCCTCTTGAGTCGTGATCTTGTCGTCGGCGCCGGGGAGAACCCAGGTGCCTTCGTTCTGGTTGAATGAGGAACGGACGTGCAGGGGCACCCCAAAGCGGCGGGCGTATTCAACACAGCGCAGGTGCAGAATCTTAGCGCCGGACGCGGCCAGTTCCAGCATTTCCTCGCTGGAGATGCGGTCGATCTTCCGGGCCGACGCGACCACGCGCGGATCGGCCGTGTAGACGCCGTCGACGTCGGTGAAGATCTCGCAGACATCGGCGTCAAGCGCCGCGGCGAGGGCCACCGCCGTCGTGTCCGAACCGCCGCGCCCGAGCGTCGTGATCTCATTCGTCGTGTGGCTCATGCCCTGGAACCCGGCCACAATCGCGATGTGCCCCTTGTCCAGGGCGGTGCGGATGCGGTGCGGGTCGACGTCGATGATCCGGGCCTTGCCGTGGATGCCGTCGGTGATCATGCCGGCCTGGGAACCGGTGAAGGACTGGGCCGAGGCGCCGAACTTGTTGATGGCCATGGCCAGCAGCGCCATGGAGATTCGTTCCCCGGCGGAGAGGAGCATGTCCATCTCGCGGGCGGGCGCGGAATCGGTGACCTGGCCGGCGAGGTCAAGGAGCTCATCGGTGGTGTCGCCCATGGCGGAAACCACCACGACCACCTCGTCGCCGGCGTTTTGGGCGTCCACCACCCGCCGGGCGACGCGCTTGATGCCTTCTGCGTCCGCCACCGAGGAACCGCCAAATTTCTTCACGACAAGGTGCTTGGTAGCGGCGGCCGAGACGGGCAACGTCTGCGATCCGGGCTGGACTTCGGTAGTGGGCAAACTCATTCGCGCACCCTCACTGGATCATCGGGGTTCTGGGCCAGGCAACCAAACGGCGCGACGGCGTAACTTCTCACCCCAGTTTATCGCCGTGCCGCCCGCGCCGTTGAATTGTGACCGAATGGCAGACACTCCGGGTTTGTCTCTACCGGACATGCCCAGTGCTGCGGGTCAGGAGTGGACATGCTCAGTGTTTCCGCGGGACATGCTCATTCTTGGCGGGCTGGAGTGGGCATGAGGGCATTGTGTCCATTCCCGGGCGTGGGCGCTGGACATGTCCGTCGGGCCGGGTGGGGGAGCTCGGGTCAGGAGTGGACATGCTCAGTGTTTCCGCGGGACATGCTCATTCTTGGCGGGCTGGAGTGGGCATGAGGGCATTGTGTCCATTCCCGGGCGTGGGCGCCGGACATGTCCATCGGGCCGGGTGGGGGAGCTCGGGTCAGGAATGGACATGCTCAGTGTTTCCGCGGGACATGCTCATTCTTGGCGGGCTGGAGTGGGCATGAGGGCATTGTGTCCATTCCCGGGCGTGGGCGCCGGACATGTCCATCGGGCCGGGCGGGGGAGCTCGGGTGTCGCCGCCGCGGCGGCCACGAGTGCGTCAGCTCAGGGCGTTGCGGCGGCCCTCGAAGGCCCTGCCGAGCGTGACTTCGTCGGCGTATTCCAGGTCCCCGCCTACGGGCAGGCCGGACGCCAGCCGGGTGACGGCGATGCCAATCGACTTGAGCATCCGGGCCAGATAGGTCGCCGTTGCCTCGCCCTCGAGGTTGGGGTCGGTGGCGATGATGATTTCCTGGATGGCGCCGTCGTTGAGCCGGGTCAGCAATTCACGGATCCGGAGCTGTTCCGGACCGATCCCGGCGATCGGATTAATCGCGCCGCCCAGGACGTGGTACCTGCCGCGGAAGGACCGCGTGCGTTCCACCGCCAGGACGTCCTTGGATTCTTCGACGACGCAGATCACCGTGGGGTCCCGGCGCGGGTCACGGCAGATGTTGCACAGTTCCTGCTCGGTCACGTTACCGCAAACCGTGCAGAACTTGACCCGTTCCTTCACTGTGGTGATGGCATCGACAAGCCGCTTCATGTCCTGGGGATCGGCCTCGAGGATGTGGAAGGCCAGCCGCTGGGCGGACTTAGGCCCCACTCCGGGAAGGCGTCCGAGCTCGTCGATCAGCTCTTGAACTGCGCCTTCGTACACAATGTCCTCGTTCGTTTGGAGTAGGGCCGGGGCCAGCCGGCAGGGGTTTTGCTAGAAGCGGGGCGGCAGCGGGCTTCCATCCAGGGAGCGCTCCTCCACCAGTTTCCCGCCCAGAATGCGCTCGACGGCGGCCCGGCCGAAGACGCCCGATTCCTCGATCGTTTCGTCGTCGGCGCTCGGTATGTCCTGTACGTAGACGGTGGTCGCAGCGGCAGCGCGGGTGGGGGCCTTCGCCCGCCCGGCCTCGGCCTCGGGACTGTTCGACAGCCGCTGGTACAGGCTTTGGCGGCCTGCCGGGGCGGCAGGCTCGGGAACGGCAGTGACCGCAACAGCCTCCGCGACGGCAGCTACTGCAGCGGCGGCCACACGCGGCGCAACAGACACCGCAACCGCCGGCGCCGCTTCGGCCCGGGCCGGGCGGTCCGAGGTCAGTCCGGACGGCGCGGACACGACACCCGCGTACTCCGGGATCTGTGCCGCCGCCGGCTCGTAGTGCACAGGCTTCGGCTCGGGCTCGGGCGCAGCGGGCCCGACATCCGGGCTCGTGTACCGGCCGAGGTTCGAATCTGTGCCGACCGTCCAGACGCCGGGTGACTGCTCGACGGCGCGGGCCCACGCGTCATCCGACGCGTCCGGGTCTGCGCCCGGTGTCCCGGCCGGGGAGCCGGCGGTTTTGGATGCCGGCGCGGCAGGGGACTTACGGGCCGGAGCCGTAGCGGCAGCCGCGGGCTCGGGGCGGCGCGGCGTGGCTACGGGCGAGGGGTCCCAATCCAGGGGTGGTTCCTCGTCCAGCGGAGGAGCGTCCTCGTCCCGGGGCGGTCCCCAGTCGTCATCGGCGTCGGCGTAGGACCCGGAAGGCTCCGAAGGGCCGTCCGATTCGGCTGCTGGCTCGGCTGCGCGGACCTGAGTTTGGATCGCGGGGGCAGGCGCCTGCGGTTCCGCTACCGGCTCGGCTGCCGGCTCGGCTGCACGGACCTGATCCTGGGCCGCGGGGGCTGGAGTGGGTTGCGTCGAAGATGTTGAGGCGGCGGGAACGTGCGCGGGGGCCACCCGCGAGGGGACGGCTTCAGCGGCATCGTTGGCCGGAGATGGGGCCTGCTGGGGAGCCGGGCTCAGGCCCCAAGCGACGTCTGCCGATGTCGCCTGGCTTGCGGACGATGCCGGGGCCTCCGGGCTAGCCGGCGGCGCTTTTGGGTTTGGCTCAGAGCTCGCTGGGCTGTTGCTGCTGCCGGCCACGGCCCGGATCTGGCAATCGATGCCGATCGTCTTGTGGATCGCCTGCCGGAGGTTCTCTGCGTGGTCGGCCCGGCCGAAGGCCCCCGCCAGCCCCGTGGTGGTGAACGCGAGGGTCAGGACGTGGTCTTCGAAGTGGCCGACCTGGGCGTTGGGTTCCACCAGCGCCCAGGTGCTGCGTTTGATCTTGGTGAGCGTTTGCAGGATCTCGGGCCAGGCGCGACGCAAAACCTCCACGTCGGCTCCGGGTCCGGCGGCAGACCCGGGCGCAGGGCTGGGAGCAACGGCAGGCGCCCTGCCGGGCTCGGCCGGCTCGGGGCGAGCAGGGACGGAAGGTGCGGATGGGGCCGCCGCTGGGGCAGTCTCTGACGCGGGTGGGGACGGAGGCGCGGCGGCGGGACCTGCGGCAGGGGCGGGCCGGCTGGCCGCCGCGGGTTCGTCCACAGGCCAGTCGCTGGTGCTGACCCGTGGTGCCGTCAGCGGTTCGCGGACAGGCTCGTCCTGACGGGCGGGCGCGGAGACTGTGGCCGGCGGCTGCTCGCCCCGGGGCGGGGCGGAGGGGGTGGTGGTTGCGGCAGCCGGTGCGGCGTGCGAAGGTGCGGCGGGCACGTGCGCTGCCGGCGGCTCTGGCGCGGCTGCCTGCTCCGTGCGTGCAGGCGAAACGGCAACAGGTGCGGGAGCGCCAGCGAGGGGGGCTCCGACGTCGTTCCCGGCGTAGTTCAAGCGCCGCTCGACGCGGTCGATCCGGGCTGCAATGCCGCGCTCGGTCTGCTCGGAGCTGGGCAGCAGGATGCGGGCGCACAGCAGTTCCAGGTGCAGGCGCGGCGAGGTGGCCCCGGTCATGTCCGTGAGCGCGGTATTGGTCACGTCAGCGGCGCGGGAGAGCTCGGCCGCCCCGAGGTTGTGCGCCTGGTTCTGCAGCCGGGCGATCTGGTCCGCCGGCATGCCGCGGAGGATGGACTGGGCGCTTTCGGGCATGGCCTGGACGATGATGAGGTCGCGGAAGCGTTCCAGCAGGTCCTCGACGAAGCGCCTTGGATCGTGCCCGGTCTGGATGACGCGGTCCACAGCGCGGAACACCGTGGCGGCATCCGACGCCGCGACGGCCTCCACGACGTCATCGAGCAGGGAGGCGTGCGTGTAGCCCAGGAGGGCGACAGCGAGTTCGTAGTCCAGTCCGTTTGGTCCGGCGCCGGCCATGAGCTGGTCGAGCACGGAGAGGGAGTCGCGGACCGAACCGCCGCCCGCGCGGATGACGAGCGAGAGCACCCCGGGCGCCACAGGGACGTTCTCCTGGGTACAGAGCAGCTCCAGATACGCCATGAGAGGCTCCGGCGGCACCAGCCGGAAAGGGTAGTGGTGCGTGCGGGAACGGATGGTGCCGATGACCTTGTCCGGCTCCGTGGTGGCGAAGATGAACTTGATGTGTTCCGGCGGTTCTTCGACGATCTTGAGCAGGGCGTTGAACCCGGCCGACGTGACCATGTGGGCTTCGTCGATGATGAAGATCTTGTAACGGTCCCGGACGGGGGCGTAGGTGGCCCGTTCCCGGAGGTCGCGGGCGTCGTCGACACCGCCGTGGCTGGCGGCGTCGATCTCGATGACGTCCAGGGAGCCGGAGCCGCCGCGGGCGAGTTCCACGCAGCTGGGGCACTCGCCGCAGGGGGTGTCCGTGGGGCCCTCGGCGCAGTTCAGGCAGCGGGCCAGGATGCGGGCGGAGGTGGTTTTGCCACAGCCGCGGGGGCCCGAAAAGAGATAGGCGTGGTTGACGCGGTTCTTGCGCAGGGCCGTCATGAGAGGCTCGGTGACGTGCTCCTGCCCGATAACGTCCGCGAACGAATCGGGGCGGTATCGACGGTAGAGGGCGGTAGTAACAGTCACAGATAAACCCTACCAATCGGCACAGACATAAAAGACCCCTCATGCACCCGCCAGAGCCCGTTTACCCTTGCTACCTTCCGGTCCTGGGGGAGTTCAACAGGATGACGCCACATGAGGGGCCGTCAGCCAGTTTACCTGACGATTGGGTGTGCCCCGAATTGGCCCGGTTTGGCCCTTCATCCTCGGCGGGACATGCCCATTTTTCGCGGCAGGAGCGGGCTGCAGGAGCGGGCGCGGTGGGACTGTGTCCGGCGGTCGGGCGGGCCGCGGGGCATGTCCAGTCGCGGGAGTAGGCAATGTGGGGCATGCCCATTCTTGGCGGGAAGGAGTGGGCTATTTGGGGCTATGTCCAGCCCTCGAGTGGGCCGTGGGGCATGTCCCGCGGAGGAGCCGCAGGCCGGGGCGGGAGGCCCAATTGGGCGAAGCCGGAAAGTTCAGGTATTCTAGTATCTGCTTTTGATTCAGAAGCTACTGGAGAATTCGCCTAGCGGCCTATGGCGCACGCCTGGAACGCGTGTTGGGTTAACGCCCTCGGGGGTTCAAATCCCCCATTCTCCGCGGTTGGCCCCGGTCCTCGGACCGGGGCCTTTTTGCGTCTCCGGCATTTCTATCCTCGTGAGGTTCCCGTGAGGTTCTGGCCAAGGTTGCGTCCTCCGGCAGTACCGGCACCGATTCATCCACCCAGCCGCCCCGTGCCCAGCCGCCCCGCCACGAACCAGCAAACCACCCCAGCCGCCCGGCGGCCCAGACTCAGGCCAGGTAGCCCAGCCGGCGCAGCCGCGCGCGGGCAGCTTGCTCGCTCGGGCCCATCCGTCCGAGGGCCACATGCACCACGCCGAGCGTGACCCGGGTGGCCAGGGTTACCGGCAGCGGTATCGGGCCCAGCCGCGCGGTCCGTAGGCCCAGAAGCTCCCGGTACTTGGGCTCGAGGCTTGCCACGGCGGCCGCGAACAGCACCCGGTAGCCAGGCCTGAGCGCGGGGTGCAGGGGCGGGTCGCGAATAAACGCCACCGTTTCGGTGACCCGTTCGTCACAGCGGAGCTCGCCGTCGTCGTACCAGCGGTCCAACTGCTGCCGCATTTCCGCTTCGCTCAGCGGCGGTGCCTCGACGCCCATCAGCCGGCCGGCCTGGGCCCACTCACGGACGTAGGCATCAGGTCCGCCAGGAATCGGCCGCCCCCACAGCTTGTGGGCAGAGAGGAAAGCGTCTGTGAAGGCAATGTGAACCCACCGGAGCAGCTCGGGATCATTGGCCGCGTAACTGCGCCTTATGCCGTGGCCGTCCACAAATTCTCCCCGCACCGTCCGGTGCAGCCGAAGAACCCAGTCCGACGCCGCCTTCGCCGTATCCGTGGAGCCATACGTCAAGGTGAAGATCCAGCGGATCGTGCCAGCCAGCCGGCCCAGCGGGTCTTCGCGGAAACGGGAGTGATCGTGGACTCCGGCCAACGCGCCGGGATGGAGCGCCTGCATCAGCAGTGCCCGGATTCCCGCCACGATGGTTGGCATGTCTCCGTGCACGGCCCAGACGGCCGAGCCGGGCAAGTGGTAACCGGCGTCGTCCCCCTCGGCCAGGCCCGGCACCCACTCGGGCACCGAATCGCGCGTCCCCGTGAACGTCTGTTTGAGCTCCGCCTGCCATTCCCTGAGGACATTTCGCATCCTTCATTCTTACCCGTCCCGGCGGCGTGCGGCACCTGCAATTGTGCGGAGAACTACTGGGCCGCGGCCGGCAAGCTACTGGGGACATCCGCGGATCTCCGATTGGTCCCGCAAAGGAACCCGTTGACGGTTCACAGACCCGGCCGTCTGTGGTCACATAGGGAGGTAAGTCCGTGAAGATTGGGGTCTGGCGGACATATTGCGGGAGTCATTTCGTGGGAAAACACTGGGGAAACTCATCGAATGAGCAGTCAGCGAGGGCACGGACCATTGCCGTGCGCTGCGTGTCCGGAGGTCTGTGCCTGTCCCTGGCCGTGCTGGCATTCGGCGGCTTTCAGGGCCTGAGCGCCTTTGCGACCTACGGCGCGCCCACCGCCGTCCCGACGGCCGCCATGCCTGCCTCCGGCGACGTGGGACCGGAAGCCCTGGACCCGCTGGCCCATTCCGCCGCGACCGCGCCCGCGGGGACTCCCGGCACCGGCGCTGTCACCGCCGACGCCCAGGCGCTCGTGGCCTTCAGCCGGAGCACGGTGGACACCGCCACCCGGGCAGGGGTGCGTGGAGAGCTCAATGTGGCCTCGGCGTCCCTGCGCCGGCCCGCGGCGGGCTTCCTCATGGCCCCGCTGGAATCACTGGTGCCTTCCTCCCCGTTCGGGCTGCGCACCAGCCCCCTGACAGGATTCGCGGGCGAATTCCACTGGGGCCAGGACTTCGCGGCCCCCTGCGGCACCCGGGTCTACTCCGCCGACGCCGGTGTGGTGCGGGCCGTCGGGTGGCACCCGTGGGGCGGCGGAAACCGGGTGGAAATCGACCACGGCAACGGTCTCATCACCACGTACAACCATCTGGAGGCGATCGCGGTCAAGAAGGGCGACTCCGTGCGGGTGGGGGAAATTATTGCCCGGGTAGGTACCACCGGATCCTCTACGGGCTGCCATCTTCACTTCGAGACCATCCTCAACGGCTCCCACACTGATCCGCGCGATTGGACATTTCTCCCCATCAAGCAGGTGGATCAACTCGGCCCGATCGACATGACCAGTTACGCACCCGACGCCGGTAAGGCAACCAATGCGGGGATTGGCTGGGCGATTCCTGTCCGGGAGGACCTGACCCATGTGGTGGCCGGCGGCGTTCAGGAGCAGCCTGCCGCGGTGGCCGCCAAGCCGTCGGCGAGTGCCTCACCTGCGGCTACTGAAGCCGCCGCCGACAAACCGTCCCCAACGCCTTCCGCCACCTCTAAGCCGTCGCCCACGGGCACTGCCTCCGCGACCCCGACGCCGACCGGCACTGCCTCCGCGACCCCGACAGCCACGGGCACTGCCTCCGCGACCCCGACAGCCACGGGCACTGCCTCCGCGACCCCGACGCCGACCGGCACTGCCTCCGCGACCCCGACACCCACGGGCACTGCCTCCGCGACGCCGACGCCGACCGGCACTGCCACGACGACCACACCTGACGCGCCCACCCCGCGGCCGTCGGCAACGGCGACCCCGACCCCGTCGGCGACCGCCACCCCAACGCCGGCGCCAACCCAGACGGGAACAGCCTCCGCCAAGCCATCAGCACCGTTATCGGTCCCGCCGCCGGTGGCACCGCCGTCCTCCGCGCCTGCGTCAGCCTCCGCAACCGCGACGGAGGCTGCCGCCAAGACGGCCACCCCGGTGCCGGCCCCGCTCACTGTGGAGCCGGACCCGGTCACCGCGCCGGCCGATACGCCGAAGCCACGGGCGGTCACGCAGTCGGCCACCACGGCAGTGACAACAAAACCCTCAGCGACGCCCTCTGCGACGCCCGGCGGCTAGCCCCCGCCGCGCCGCAGGGCATTGTTCCGGCGTCATGTCCGGGGGTACACCCATACCCGCGGGCCCCGGTGCCGAATAATGGAGTGACCAGTTCAGATTCCCTGCTCCGGACCATCGACATCGCAAGGACGCGCCCCATGACAGCTCTGCACTCCATTCCCCTGACCCTCATCGACGGGACCGAGACCGATTTTGGCCGATTCAAGGGCGACGTGGTTCTGGTGGTCAACGTGGCATCCCAGTGCGGTTTCACGCCCCAGTACGCTGGACTCGAGGCGCTGCACAACAAGTTCCGGGGCCAGGGCTTCCAGGTCCTCGGCGTCCCCTGCAACCAGTTCGCCGGGCAGGAGCCCGGCGGCGACGCCGAGATCGCCGAGTTCTGCCAGCGCAATTTCGGGGTGACCTTCCCGCTGACAGTCAAGGCCAACGTCCGGGGAAAGAACCAGCACCCGCTCTACGCCGAGCTCACCAAATTCAAGACGGGAATCCTGCCCGGCCTGGTGAAGTGGAACTTCGAGAAGTTCCTCGTGAACCGCGACGGCGAGGTCATCGCCCGCTTTGCGCCCACCGTTGAGCCTGACGCGCCGGAGATCATCGAGGCTGTTCAGTCCGCACTGGGCTAAACCGGCCCGCCCGGCTTTCCGATCCCGCAGCCTCTACCCCTAAGCATGCCTACGGCCTAGACTGACCGAACCCTCCAGCATTCCGGGAACACCCGGCGCAGTCTTCCCTGACGGCCGCCGTGCGGCAGTGCGGCCGCGGTGTCCCTGCGGAGGGCGCATCAAGAAACTTCGTCAATCACAGCAGGGCTTCCGTCTGGGGTCCGTGAACGCAGGAGGAATGAGATGACAGGGAACAAAGCCGTTGCCTACAAGGGGCCGGGAAAAGTCGAACTGATCGACATCGACTACCCCACCTTCGAACTCAAGGACGGTCCGGGGGTCAACCCCGCCAACGTGGGCCGGCAGGTGCGCCACGGCGTAATCCTCAAAACCGTGGCCACCAACATCTGCGGCTCGGACCAGCACATGGTCCGCGGGCGCACCACGGCCCCCACTGACCTGGTGCTCGGGCACGAGATCACCGGAGAAGTGGTGGAAGTGGGTCCGGATGTTGAATTCATCAAAGTGGGGGACATCTGTTCTGTCCCGTTCAATATCGCCTGCGGGCGCTGCCGGAACTGCAAGGAACGCAAGACGGGCATCTGCCTCAACGTCAACCCCGACCGCCCGGGCAGCGCCTACGGCTACGTGGATATGGGCGGCTGGGTAGGCGGCCAGGCCAACTACGTCCTGGTGCCGTATGCCGATTGGAACCTGTTGAAGTTCCCGGACAAAGATCAGGCCCTCGAAAAGATGCTGGACCTGACGATGCTCTCGGACATCTTCCCGACCGGATTCCATGGTGCGGTCACCGCAGGCGTCGGCGTCGGGTCCACCGTCTACGTGGCGGGCGCAGGGCCCGTGGGCCTGGCCGCGGCGACCAGTGCCCAGCTCCTGGGTGCCGCCGTCGTGATTGTGGGCGACATGAACGCGGACCGCCTGGCGCAGGCGCGGAGCTTCGGCTGCGAGACCATCGACCTGAGTAAGGGCGGCCCGGCCGAGCAGATTGAGCAACTCCTGGGCGTCCCGGAAGTCGACTGCGGCGTGGATGCCGTGGGATTTGAGGCCAAGGGGCACGGGGCCGGAGCCCACGAGGCCCCCGCCACCGTCCTGAACTCGCTGATGGAGGTAACAGCCGCCGGCGGTGCCCTGGGCATCCCCGGGCTCTACGTCACCGGGGACCCGGGCGGCGTGGACGAGGCCGCGAAGAAAGGTTCGCTCTCGCTCAGCCTCGGAACGGGCTGGGCAAAGTCACTCAGCTTCACCACGGGACAGTGTCCGGTCATGAAATACAACCGGCAGCTGATGATGGCCATCCTGCATGACAGGGTGCATATCGCCAAGAACGTCAACGCGAAGGCGATTACCCTGGAGGACGCGCCGAAGGGCTACGCGGAATTCGACGCCGGCGCGGCGACGAAGTTCGTGCTTAACCCGAACGGCTACCTGAGCTAGCGGAAACCGTGAACCCGGCGGCACTGTCCGTCCCGCCCCGAAGCCCCGGGGTTTCGGGAGTGCCGCCGGGCGTCCCCGCCCCGTATATGCCGGAAAGGGCATGTGAGGGCACGCCACCTGTTAACGCCAATTTTTCCAATATGCCTGTCCCAGTCTTTACATTGTTTGCCCAATCTCTGGTTGGATAGTTCTTACTGAGAGGGACCCTGGAAGCACCGCTTCCACCCAACCAAGAAGGCAGCAATGGAGCGCATCGAGGCCGAACACCCCCGGCCACGTCATTTCCTACTTCACCTGAGCGACCCCCACCTGCTGGGGGGTCCGCAACCCTTGCACGGCGTCGTGGACAGCGAAGCCCTGCTCAGGCAACTCTTCGAAGAGGTCCACGCCTCCGGAGCCCGCCCCGAAGCCGTAATCTTCACGGGCGACCTGGCTGACCGGGGCGAACCCGAGGCGTATGCCAAGCTCCGCGCCATCGTTGATCCGGCGTGCGAGGCCCTGGGGGCCGAGGTCATCTGGGCGATGGGCAACCACGACAACCGGGCCAATTTCCGGGCCGGTCTCCTGGACCAGGACGACAATGACGCGCCCGTGGACCACAGCTACTTCGTCAACGGGCTGCGCATCATCACTTTGGACACCTCCGTGCCCGGCTTCCACCATGGTGAATTGAGCCACGACCAGCTGGACTGGCTCGCTGCTGAACTGGCCACCCCGGCCCCGGACGGGACCATCCTTGCCCTGCACCACCCGCCGGTACCGTCCGTGCTGGACCTTGCCGTGCTCGTGGAGCTCCGGGGCCAGCCGGCGCTTGCCGGCGTCCTGCGCAACTCCGATGTCCGCGCCATCCTGGGCGGCCACCTGCACTACTCGACCACCGCAACGTTCGCGGGCATCCCTGTGTCCGTGGCTTCAGCCACCTGCTACACGCAGGATCTGAACGTTCCGGTCGGCGGCACCCGAGGCCGCGACGGAGGGCAGGCGTTCAACCTGGTCCACGTCTACGAACACACGATCGTGCACTCCGTGGTGCTGCTCGGCGACACCCCTGCGGTGGGGGAGCTGGTCTCTCCGGAGGAAGCCCAGCGCCGGCTCGCGGCCGCAGGGATCCATGTCCCTGAGAAGGCCAAGCTCGAGGCCCCGTCCCGGACGTCGGCGAACCGCAGGTACACCACCCTGAACTGATTCACTCCCCGGCCGACGCGGCGCCCGTTTTGGTCACGGTCCGTTACTTCTCCCAGGGCGCCTTGATGGGGTAGTACTTCTCCAGGAAGTCCGTGACCAGTTCGGCCCGCTCTTCCGCCGGGACCTCGGGGAAGCTGCCGTCGTTGAGGCAGAAGAAGTCCATGTTCCGCTTGGCCAGGAGCTTGGGCAGGTAATTCAGGCCGGCCCGCGCCGTGGTGTCCACATATCTCACCTTGGCAGCTGTCTGGGTTACGGCCCGGCCCGTGAGCAGCGCGTAGTAGTGGTAGAACGAGTTGGTCACGGAGATGTTGTCCGCTGCCCGGAAGGTACTCGCGGCGGTCTTGGCAAACTCGGCCGGGAACTCCTGCTCCATCTGCTCGACCACGCTGCGCCGCAACGGGGCCGCCGTGTGCTCCAGGTGCCGGGTGGTGATGCGGCCGAAGCGGTTCCAGAGCAGCTTGCGGTTCACTCGGGCGGCGTTCTCAAAGCCGCTGCGTTCGGCGTCGTTGTCGCCCAGGCCGATCCGGGTTTCGGCCTCGATGAACTTCGTGATGCCGCCCGGAGTGAAGAACATGTCCGGGCCCAAGGCGCGGCCGAAGAACATGTCGTCGTTCGAATACAGGAAGTGCTCGGAGAGCCCCTCGATGTGGTGCAGCTGACACTCCACGGCCTGCGAATTGTGAGTGGGCAGAACCGACGTGTCGGCGAAAAACTCTTCGCTCCGGACGATCGTCACACTCGGGTGGTCGGCCAGCCATGACGGCGCGGGGGAGTCCGTGGCGATGAAGATCCGGCGGATCCACGGCGCAAACATGTACACCGAGCGAAGGGCGTACTTGAGCTCATCGATCTGGCGGAAGCGGGCCTCGTGGTCATCGCCCTCGCCCACCACCACGCCGGCCATGCGGGCGCGGCGGGCAGCGATGTACTCGGGGGAGCTGCCGTCAACCCATGAGAAGACCAGGTCGACGTCGAAGCTGATGTCGCTGGCGTGGTCCGCGAACATGTTCTCGATGGTGGGCCACGTGTGGCCGTAGCGTTCCACCGTGCCGCGCACTGCATCCTGGGCCAGCATGGTGCGGCGCGTCAGGGAGTTCTCGATCGGCAGGATCAGCTGATCGCCTTCGAAGCTCCACAGCTCCAGCTGGACGCCGGCGGAAGCCCCGAATTCAAAACCGCCCTCGGGTTCGACCCTGGGCCGGTAAAGCCGGAAGATCCGGGCCTGGCGGTTCGGCGACAGCTCGCCGTCGGCCACCAGCACGGACGACTTCTTCTTTGCGTCCACGCTCATGGAATACATCGGATCGTCGCGGCACGCCTCCACGAGGGCGTCGCGGAGTTCCTTGCGATCCTTCCAGTCGACGGCGACCACAGGGCGATGGTTGTTGCCGCGGACCAGCAGGTAGCCGATACCGGCGCCGGCCAGGACGGAACGCAGGAACATCAGGTCCTCGACCATGGCCTGGTACGGCGTGCGGTTTTCGTTGATCAGCGCGTAGCGGCCGCGGTGGCGGACAACATCGGAGCGGGTCCGGAATCTGGCGACTGCGGCCGCCGACGTGACCTCGGCGTGGGCGTCCACAGATGCCTGGCTGCCATAGTAAATCTCGTCTTGGATCGCTGCTTCGGTAATGTCTGAGCTCCCGCTTCTTTGAGTGCGTTGGTGTCTACTTGCATGATAACGCGGGCCTCAAAATTGCCGCGGAAAACCGGCCGCCGCGCGGCGTGCGTGACGACGAAATGTGACCGACCGTAACGGTGGAACGTAACGGCGGAGCGGGGCCTCAGCCGGTGACGACGGCCAGCCAGTGGTGCAGGAAGGCGGCACCGGCGTCGTCGTGGATCACGTCCTCGCCGAGCCCCAGATCGGCGGCGGTGAGAACCTCGTAAGGTTTGACGGGGATGCCGTCCGCGGGCCGGACGTCGACGTGCTTCACGGTGTGGTCGTTGTGGTGCAGCCAGTCGGCCATGGCGTAGTCCGTGCGGGAATCGCCCACCGTGCGCCACGCCTGCGGCGTGATCCCCTGCGCGGCCAGGAACTCCACGGCCCGGCTCGCGCCCAGGTCCTTGCCCAGCCGGACCGATTCGATATCGGTGGAGATGATGGTCGGATCGACGCGGAAGTCGACCTGGTCATCCGAATCGGGGACGTGGTGGTCCAGCCGCACCACACCGAGCCCGTGCCGGGCCATGATGCCCATGGCGTCGGCGTCGAAGAGTTCCTGCTCGGCCCGGTAGTCGGGGTTGGGGACGGCAATGTGCTGCTCCACGGAGACCATGGCCCGCTTGGTTTCGTCGTAGAACATGTGGGCGGAGTAGTCCTCGGCCACCAGGCGGCGCACGTCATCGCCGAAGGCCTGCGGAATGGCGAGCTCGTGGTCCACGTGGACCGGGCCGGGGCCCTCCGCCGTGTAGCTGAACCAGACGGCGCCCTTCTCGCAAATGGCGTGGATGAGGGTGCCGGCGGGCATCCCGGCGGCGATCATCGGTTCCATGACCTGCTCGCGGATGAACGCGTCCGACCGGCCGGTGTTGAAGATGACCGGCACGCCGGCGGCGGCCAGGGCCACCAGGTCGGCGATGATGCCGGGCTGCACCTCGCGGGTGACCGGGCTCGCGACCGGACCGTCGACGTCGAGCAGCAGCGCCAGCACGGGGGCCGACGACGACGGAACAGGGGCAGTCTCGGGTGAAGTCATACGGCCATTCTGTCAGCCGCACGGGACGTTTGGGTGAACCGCCCAGCAGATCGACGGCCCTGCGCTGGATGTGACAGGCGGCAGGCGCTGGTCGTGTCAACGCGTCGTGTGACAAATGGTTACCGTTTGGCCACAACCTCACGCCGCCGGGGGACATTCGTTCCTTCGGGCGTCGAAGTTCCCTAGGCTGGCAAGGTGATATTCAAAGCTGTGGGCGAGGGCCGCCCGTACCCCGACCATGGTTACACCACGCCCAAGGACTGGGCGGCCCTGCCCCCGCGTCCTGTCCGGCTTGATGAGCTGGTGACCACGAAGCGCACACTGGATCTTGAAGCCCTGCTGGCCGAGGACTCCACGTTTTTCGGCGACCTCTTTCCGCACGTCGTGGAATACCGCGGCGTCCTCTACCTTGAAGACGGCCTGCACCGGGCAGTCCGCACCGCGCTGCACCAGCGCACCGCAATTCATGCGCGGGTCCTCGTGATAAATGGCTAGGAAGCCGCCAGACGTCAGAGTCCTGCACGGGCACCGCGTCATCAGTGGCTCCGAGCTGAGGGCCACGTTCGTGGAGCAGGACGATACGGCAAAGAACCCCCACCGGCTGCGGCGCAGGATCCTGCACGGCGTTGTCCTGATGATGCTTGTCGGCCTCATCGTGGCCGCGATCGTGGTGGCCCTCGCCATCATGAACGGCCAGATCAAGATCCCCGGGGCGGAGCGGAGCAGGGCGGCAGTGTCGGTGTGCCCGGCGGCCACCTACGACTACGCGCCGCCGCAGAAGGTCCACGTCAACATCTACAACTCCACGAGCCGGCCGGGCTTGGCCCGGAGCGTGGCCGACCAGCTCGCCGCCCGGAAGTTCCTGGTGGGTACCGTGGGGAACACGACGTCGAGCTACCGCGGCGTGGCGCTGGTGGTCTCCGGTGCCGCGGGCCAGTCGGCCGCCTTCAGCGTCCAGCGCCACGTGCCCGGCTCGGACTATGTCCAGGACGGCCGCGCGGACGCGAGCGTGGACGTGATCATTACCAGCGACTTCAAGGAACTGGCCAAGCCGGAACTCGTGGACCAGACGCCGGGCCAGCTCAGCTGCCCCCGCGAGAACCGGCGCATCGTGGATGAGGCCACGTTGCCCGCCGTACCCACGGCGACGCCCGGCACGGGCTAAAGGCACAGCTTTCCGGCCTTCCCGGCGCGGGGCCTAGCGGATGGTGCGGACCGGCCGGCCGGCGTCGTCAAACCTGGCCCCGGCCCCTAGCTGGACAAACCGCACCGTCCGGGCGAGCCGTGCCTCGGCCTCGGCGTCCTGGCCCGCCCCGTCGCCCCGCGCAGCGCTTGAGGAGAGCGTGCCGTGGATGAGCTGGGCCAGTTGGGCAATGTCCGACTCGGGCAGGTACCCCTGGGCCATGCCGTCGCGCAGGATGCCCCGCAGGAGCACGCTGAGCTCACCCACGTGGTCGGCCAGTTTGGCGAACGACGACGGCGAGAGCACCGCCCCCATGGCCGGGCCCGGCGGCAGGTGGCGCCGGCTCAGGTCCTCCACCTGGGCGCGGACGTAGACAGCCAGGCGCTCCACCGGGTTCTCCAGTGCATCGAGGGATTCGCGCAGATCGAGCAGGAACCGCTCGGTCTCATCCAAGGCGTAGGCGATGAGGAGCTCTTCGATGTCCGCGTAGTAGTTGTAGACGGCGGTCCGGCCGATCTGGGCATGGCGCGCGACGTCCGTCATGGTCAGGCCGGGGAGCCCGTGGGTGAAGAGGAGTTCCCCGAACGCGGTCAGGATGCGGCGCTGGGTCTCGGCACGTTGGGCGGCGTTGCTCGCGGCCGAAATCCTAGGCATACGCACACTTTAGCGCGATCTGTCACCAAAGCAGCCGGGCAGCGGACTGTGACACGGCCGGGCTATGAACATCGACCGGTTCTGAGGGGCCACACCTGGATCCGCCGCCTCAAGTGGGGGTGTCTGATAGACACTGCCACCGCCCGTCCGGCCTGCGTAGCGTGGTGGATGTGGACAGAAAAGACGAAATCCGAGACTTCCTGATCTCGCGCCGGGCGAAGATCACCCCGGATCGGGCCGGCCTCCCCGACTATGGCGAGCTGCGCCGCGTGCCGGGGCTGCGTCGGGAGGAAGTGGCCCAGCTCGCCGGGGTAAGCACGGACTATTACACGCGGCTGGAACGCGGCAGCATCCGCGGCGTCTCGGACTCGGTCCTCGACGCTGTGGCCTCCGCCCTTCAGCTGGATGAGGCAGAGCGGACGCATCTGATGGACTTGGCCACGACGGCCAACACGCCGTCCTCCCGGCGGCCGGCGCGCCGGCCACCGCAGCAGAGGGTCCGTCCCGGGGTAATGCGTTTGCTGGACGGGATGACCGGAGCTGTCGCCCTGGTGCAGAACGGACGCTCGGACGTGCTGGCCGCCAACCCCTTGGGGCGCGCGCTGTACGGACCGGTGTTCGAGTCCACAGCAGCCGCTGGTCCGGAGGATCCGGGCCAGCTGCCGAACCAGGCACGATACCTCTTCCTCGATGCGAGCGCCGGGGACTTCTACCCCGATTGGTCCGCAATCGCCGCCACCACGGTAGCGATGCTCCGATCGGAAGCGGGACGGAATCCCCATGACCGCGCTTTGAACGAACTGGTCGGCGAGCTGACCACACGCAGCGGGCACTTCGCCGCATTGTGGGCCGGCCATGACGTGCGGATCCACACCACGGGAACCAAGCGCTTCCACCATCCGGTCGCAGGCGACGTGTCGCTGCAGTTCGAGACGCTCGACCTTCCCGGCGATGAGGGACAAACCCTGTACACCTTCACTGCAGAGCCGGGGTCCGCATCCGAAAACGCGCTGGCGTTCCTTGCCAGCTGGGCGGCATCGCCCCCCGCGAAAACCACAACCGGCGACCCTTCCATCCCGGATCTGCGCTCCCACGCGCGGCCCGGAACACTTAACCCAGGAAAGACAGAACATGACTGAGCAAAACGAGGCCAAGACCGGGCAGAAAGTCTGGTTCATCACCGGGGCAGGCCGCGGTATGGGCATTGACATCGCCAAGGCCGCCCTGGCCGCCGGCCACGCAGTCGTTGCCACCGGCCGCAACCCCGGCAAGGTCGCCCGGGCCGTCGGCGAGAACGACAACCTGCTGGCCGTAAAACTCGACGTCACCAACCCCGCCGACGCCACCGCCGCCATCGCCGCCGCCGTGGACCGGTTCGGCCGGATCGACGTGCTGGTAAACAATGCCGGCAACTTCTACGCCGGGTTCTTCGAGGAGATCAGCCCGGAGGACTTCCGGGCCCAGATCGAAACCACCATGTTCGGACCCATAAACGTCACCCGCGCGGCCCTGCCCGTCCTGCGGGCCCAGCGCTCGGGCCTGCTGGTCACAATCTCCTCGACCGCCGGCATCGCCGGCGGGGAGTTCCTTTCCGCATATGCCGCCTCGAAGTTCGGTGTCGAGGGCTGGGCCGAATCCCTGGCCCCCGAAGTCGCCCCGTTCGGCATCCGCACCATGATCGTTGAGCCGGGATTCTTCCGCACCGAGCTCCTTACCCCGGAATCCACCAGCTACGCGGCATCCACTATCGGGGACTATTCCGAGCGGACCGAGCAGACAGTCACCGCGTGGAAAGGCATGAACGGACTTCAGGGCGGGGACCCGGCCAAGCTCGCCGTCGCCCTCATCCAACTGGCGGAGCTGGATGAACCTCCGCTGCGCTTCGCCGCCGGAGCGGACGCCGTTGCAGTCTTTGAGGCCCGGGCCAAGGAACTCCAGGTCCAGGCCGACGCCCACCGCGAGCTCCCCAGCAACCTGGCCCACGACGACGCCTGACACAGACGCCTGACACCGACGCAAACTGACGACGTCGGGAGCCTCCCGCCGTCGTCCACCCAGTCTCGACATACCCGCTGGACGCCAACGGCTACCGGCTGCCCAAACCCTCGCCACGCTGTGGGTCATGCCCACATTCCAGGCCGGGGAACCACACCCAAAGGAAATACACCATGAAGAACGCACGCCTCGGAAGCCTGGAAGTCTCCCGCATCGGACTCGGCGCCATGACCATGGCCGGCACCTACACCAGCGAGGGCGCCCTGGATAACGCGGAGTCGATCCGGACGATCCACCGCGCCCTTGACCTCGGGGTCACCCACATCGACACCGCGGAGATCTACGGGCCGTTCCTGAGCGAGGAGATCGTCGGCCAAGCCGTCAAGGGACGCCGCGATCAGGTCAGGATTGCAACGAAGTTCGGCCTGGTCTCCCATTCCGGGGGCGGCCCCGGCGTGGTCGACAGCAGCGCGGCGAACGTGAAGGCCGCCGTCGAGGGCTCCCTCAAGCGCCTGGGCACCGACCACATCGACCTGTACTACCAGCACCGGATCGACCGGAACACCCCGATCGAGGAGACGGCCGGCGCGGTTGCTGACCTGATCACCGAGGGCAAGGTGCTGCACTTCGGGCTGTCCGAGGCCTCCCCGGAGACCATCCGCCGGGCACACGCCGTGCAGCCGGTCTCGGCATTGCAGACGGAGTACTCGCTGTGGACCCGGGACGTGGAGGCGGAGATCCTGCCGCTGCTGCGCGGCCTCGGAATTGGGTTCGTTCCGTATTCGCCGCTCGGACACGGGCTGCTGACGGGCCAGATCCGCTCCGTCGATGACTTCGCCGACGACGACTGGCGCAAGACCAACCCCCGGTTCACGGGTGGGAACTTCCGCCGCAACCTCGCGATCGTCGACGAGGTGAAGGCCATCGGCGCCGAGATCGGTGCGACCCCCGCGCAGACCGCCCTCGCGTGGCTGCTGACCCGCGGGATCGACATCGCCCCGATCCCCGGCACCCGCCGGGTCTCCCGGGTCGAGGAAAACACCGCGGCCGACGGGATCGCACTCACCCGTGACCAGCTGGAGCGGCTGAACGCGCTCCGGCCCGCCGCGGGGGAACGCCACGACGAGGCCAACATGGCCTCGATCGACAGCTGACAGCCACCAGCACCATACAAGGGGCGCGGATGCCCGATCCGCGCCCCTGGCAGCAACTTAGGATTCGACGTCGGCCGCGGCCATTGCCTTGTTCGTGAGGACGGGCATCATCCCCAGTAGCGCGAGCGTCAGCACTCCCATGATGCCGAACATGACCTGCAGGCCCAGCCATTGGGCCAGCAGACCGCCGGCTGCTGCACCAAGCGGCATGGTGCCCCACGCCAGCAGGCGGTAGGCGCTGTTGACTCTGCCCAGCAAGCGGTTGGGCGTAATGCGCTGGCGCAGGGATACGGTGATGACATTCCAAAGCACGATCAGCATGCCGCCCACAAAGAAGATTGGGCCAAGAACATAGGGGTTGTCGGTCAGGGCGGGCGCGCCCACGAACAGCGCGGCCCCGAAGATCGTCAGCATCAGAGACGTCGACCGGCCGAGCCTGGCCTCCAGCCGCTCGGACATGAACGAGCCAACGAAGGCGCCGAGAGCGGAGGTGGTCAAAAGCAGGCCGAACCCCACTTCGGACAGCCCCATCTGTGAAGCCGGGCCCACGGCAAACAGCACCAAGACCGCGAAGGCCGCGCTGGATGCGAAGTTGAACACCCCGGTCATCACCGCGAGTGTGCGCAGGATCTTCTGGTTCCAGAGGAACCGCAGCCCCTCAGCAATGTCGAATCTCAGTGTCGTCTTCTGCTCACGTTCTGTGCGAAAAGCCCCCGGGACCAGGAGCAGGCCGCCGACGGCCGCAAGCCACAGGGCCGCCGGCACGGCAACGCCCGCAACCAGGCCCATGGCCACCAGCAGCCCGCCCAGCGGGGGACCGATGAACTGGTTGGTGGTGAGCTCGACGGCGTAGAGCCGGCCGTTGGCGCCCGAGAGCTGATCCCTGTGCACCAGCTGGGGCATGATCGACTGCGCGGAGGTGTCGTAGAGCGTCTCAGCCACGCCCACCATCAGTGCGACAACGTACAGAGCCCAAATGGAGCCCACATCCAGCAAAACGACGGCGACCAGCAGGGCCGGCAGCACCGCCCGGCTGAGGTTGGCCCACAATATGAGCTTGCGTCGGTCCAGCCGGTCGGCCAGCGCGCCGGCAGTGAGGGCGAAGAGGAGCCAGGGAAGCGTCGCTGCGACGCTCAGTCCGGCAACCAGGGTGGGTGACTGGGTGAACTGAATGGCCAGCAGCGGCAGCGCGATCTTGAAGACGCCGTCCGCGAGGTTGGAGAGCCCGGAGGAGGTCCACAGCTTCCAGTAGGACGCACCCAGCGGCGCACGATGCCGTTCCTTCACCTGCGCGGCGTGACTAGTCATAGGTGGACCATTCCACAGTGATTGAGAAAATTCAAGGTGATTGAATCCAGTACATCGGATTGTAGGATTGGGACATGACGGACGCAGAGCAGCCGAGCGCGGACCAAAAAAGACCAGTCGCGAGCGCCCGGGAAATTAAGGCATTGGCCCATCCGCTGCGCCTGAGGATCCTGCGCCTGTGCGGGCTCCACGAACTGACCAACAAACAGCTCGCCGACCGGCTGGGCCAGGATCCGGGAACGGTGCTTTATCACGTGCGGCAGTTGCTCTCAACGGGGTTCCTTGAACCCGCCGGGGTCCGCACGGGCGAGAGTGGCGCGCTGGAGAAGCCGTATCGTTCCACGGGGCGGTCCTGGAAGCTGGACACCGCACTGAGTGAAGCCGGTCCCGCCGGTCCGCTGGCCCCGCTCGAGGCGTTCCGGGAAGAGCTGACAGAAGCAGGACCGGAAGCGCTCGCCAGCCTCTCACGCTTCGTTCTGCACCTCTCCGAGGAAGATGCTGAGGACCTCACCACCCGCATCCACGCTGTGCTGAGTGAATACACCGACAGCGACCGGCAGCGCTTGGACCAGCCCGCCTACGGCGGCATCTTTGTCCTGCACCGGACGTCAGACTAGGTCGCCGTCCTCCCAGAACGGACTTTGGGTCTTGCGTCGCCTTAGCGGGCTTTATTCGTAGATAGTGGGGATGGCCGGCTCGCCGGGCTGCAGCCTGTCCACCACCCGGGGCAGCTCCGCCATGGAAGCCGTGTGCCGGTCCCGGGCCCGCCCCACCGCGTCCGGGCCGGTCCAGCCGGGCTGGATTTCGCCGTCTTTCATGAACTGCTGCAGGAGGGGGCGTCCGTTTCTTCCGGCGCCCGGTGGGTGGTCCACACCGAGGACCTCGTGGGTGGCGGTGCCGCGGTCGTCGAGGCGGCGCACGGCGAATTTGCGCCCGCCCATGTTGATCTTGTCCTTCGAGGTCTTCGCCACGGCAGCCAGCTCACCGGAGTCACCAGCCCGGCTCACCAGCTTGTAGACCATCCCGGCCGTTGGCGCCCCGGATCCGGTTACCAGGGACGTGCCGATGCCATAGGAATCGGCCGGGGCGGAGCGGAGCGCGGCGACGGCGAATTCGTCCAGGTCCGAGGTCACCACGATCCTGGTGTGCACGTTGCCGAGGCTGTCCAGGAGTTCGCGGACCCACCGTGCCTGGGCCACGAGGTCTCCGGAGTCCAGCCGGATGGCCCCAAGTTTGTCTCCGGCGAGGTCGACGGCGGTGCGGACGGCCGCTTCGACGTCGTACGTGTCCACGAGCAGCGTGGTGCCGGACCCGAGCGAGGCAAGCTGCGCCGCGAAGGCGTCGCGCTCGGAGTCGTGGAGCAGGGTGAAGGAGTGGGCCGCGGTGCCGATGGTCCGCAGGCCGTAACGCCGCCCGGCGGCCAGGTTGGACGTGCCGGAAAAGCCGGCGATGACAGCAGCGCGGGCCGCCGCGGCGGCCGCTTCCTCGTGCGTGCGGCGGGAGCCCATCTCAATGCAGGGCCTGCCGCCGGCGGCGCTGGTCATCCGGGATGCGGCCGAGGCGATGGCGCTGTCATGGTTCAGCACTGACAGGACGTAGGTCTCCAGGACGCAGGCCTCGGCGAACGTCGATTCGACGATCAGGACGGGGGAGTGCGGGAAGTAGGCCTCGCCCTCCGGATAGCCCCAGATGTCGCCGGAGAACCGGAAGGCGGCCAGGTGCTCCAGGGTGTCCTTGTGGACCACGCCGGTGGCGGCCAGGAAGGCGAGGTCGTCCTCGTCGAAGCGGAAGTTCGCGATTCCCTCGAGGAGCCGGCCGGTGCCGGCCACGATGCCGTACCGGCGCCCGGCCGGCAGTCCGCGGGCGAAGGCCTGGAAGACAGACCGGCGGTGCGCGGCCCCGGAGTGGAGGGCCGCCTGGAACATGGTCAGCTCATAGTGGTCGGTAAACAGCGAGGTCCGGGGTCCGTCCGGTCCGGCCGAAGTGTCCATGATCCACTCTAGGCCGGGCCGCCCGAAGCCGCAGGATGCCGCCAGGTCCGGGAGGTCGCCGGAAACGCCCCGAACCGCCGGAAACTTCCGGCGAGTCCGGGAGTTTCCGGCGACTTCGACGATGCCGGGCTCAGACGGGGCAGCCGTCCGGGCCGCAGGCGCCGGATTCCGCGGCACTTCCTGCGCCTGTGGCGTCCGCAGCCTCCGCGCCGGCGCCCACCATGACCAGCGGGTGGCTGTCCTGCCACGCCTGCTCGAGGGCGGCGGTGAAGGTTTCGGCGGGCTGGGCGCCGGAGAGTCCGAACTTCCGGTCAATCACGAAGAACGGGACACCGCTGATGCCCAGGGCGCGGGCCTCGGTGAAGTCGCTGCGGACGGCGTCCGCGTAGGTGTCCGTGCTGAACAGTTCGGCCAGGTCGCCGGCGTCGAGTCCGAGGTCAAGGCCCAGAGCGGTCAGGTACTCCTGGCTGCCGATGTCTTTGCCGTGCTCGAAGTGGTCGCTGAGCAGGCGTTCCTTCGCAGCGTCCTGCTGGCCGCGGGCGGCGGCGAGGTGGATCAGCCGGTGGGCCGTGAAACTGTTGGCGACCACGACGGCGTCGAACCGGTAGTTCAGCCCTTCGCCCTTGGCCTGAGCCGCAACGTGCTCGAACATCTGCGATACCTGCGCCGGAGCCATGCCCTTGCGCGTGCTGAGGTAGTCCAGCTCAGTGCCGTCGTAGTGCTCCGGGAGCGTGGGGTCCAGCTGGTAGCTGCGCCACTGCACCTCCACGGAATCGCGGTGCGGGAAGGCCGCGAGGGCGGTTTCGAAACGGCGTTTGCCGATGTAGCACCAGGGGCAGGCGACGTCGGACCAGATCTCAATCTTCATGCCCGCAACAACCGCGCCACCGCCGGGTCCATTCCCCGGCGGCCTGTCGGCTTCGTCACGGGCGGGTCAGGGTCCTCCCGGCTGAGGGCCGGCCGGCGCTCGCGGCCTCACGGCGCAACCGGGCGCTCCATCACGAAGTCGTGTTCCACGGTGGTGCCCAGCTGGAAGGACTTGGTGCCGACCTTGCGGAAGCCGGACTTCTCGTAGAACCGGATGGCCCGGGCGTTCTGGCTGTTCACGCCGAGCCAGAGCCCGCGGGCGCCGGCTGCCGCGGCCGCGCCGATGCTGGCGTGCATCAGTTCGGCCGCGGCGCCGAGTCCGTGGTGGTCCGGGTGGACGTAGCACTTGCTCAGTTCGGTGCACGGCAGCTCGCTCAGGACCGCGGCCACCTCCGGATCCCCGGTGGGGCGGGCCACCAGCAGGCTGTAGCCGCGGAGGTCGCCGTCGGCGTCGATCACTAGCACCGTGACCGCCGGATCCGCCAGATAGGCCCGGAAACTGGCCTCGCTCAGCGTCTTGGCCACGTGCGCCGCGATGTCCTCCGGCCGGGACTCCGGCGGGCACGCCAGCGGGAAGGCGACGGCCGCAAGCGCCGCCAGCCTCCCGGCGTCGTCCGCGGTTGCTGTCCGGAGTATGTGGGTCATAGCTAAACCCTAGCCCCCGCCCCGGAACTGGCTATCCGGCATGGCAAGGCTCCTGACTGTGACAGCTGCGGACTGTGAGGATTCGGCCTTGTTTCCGCTACGGAATCGGGCCAGAGCCACGAAACCGGTCCGGTGCAGCGGGGATCCACGGTGCGCCGGACCGGTTTCGTCGCAGGTGTCCGGAAACATAGCGGACCTGCCGGTGCCGCCTGCCGGTGCCGGGTCCTTAACGTTGAACTGGCTACTGCTTGAACGCGGCGTCGAAGGAGGTGCTCGAGGCCGGGAAGTCGAACTTTTTGAGGGCGGCGAGGGCTTCAGGGGCGCCGTGGAGCCGGTCCATGCCCGCGTCCTCCCATTCGATCGAGATGGGGCCGTCGTAGCCGATCGCGGTCAGGGCGCGGAAGGACGATTCCCAGGGCACGTCCCCGCGGCCTGCGGAGACGAAGTCCCAGCCGCGGCGCGGGTCCCCCCAGGGCAGGTGCGAGCCCAGAACGGTGTTCCGGCCGGTGGGCCGCAGCTTCGTGTCCTTGCAGTCCACGTGGTAGATCCGGTCCTTGAAGTCCCAGATGAAGGAGACCGGGTCGATGCCCTGCCACATGAAGTGGGACGGGTCCCAGTTCAGGCCGAAAGCCTCGCGGTGCCCGATCGCCTCGAGGGTGCGGACCGTGGTCCAGTAGTCGTAGGCGATCTCGGAGGGGTGGACCTCGTGCGCGAAGCGGACACCGTTTTCGTCGAAGACGTCCAGGATGGGGTTCCAGCGGTCCGCGAAGTCCTGGTAGCCGGCCTCGATGACCTTCTCCGGCACGGGCGGGAACATCGCGACGTACTGCCAGATCGAGGATCCGGTGAACCCGACCACGGTGTCGACGCCGAGGGCCTTGGCTAGCCGGGCGGTGTGCTGCATTTCCTCGGCCGCGCGTTGGCGGACGCCTTCGGGGTCGCCGTCGCCCCAGACTCTGGCCCCGACGATCGCCTCGTGCCGGAAGTCGATCGGGTCATCGCACACGGCCTGGCCCTTGAGGTGGTTGGAGATGGCCCAAACCTTGAGGTTGTACTTCTGAAGCACGGCGAGTTTGGACTCGACGTAGCCGGGCTCGTCCCAGCGCCAGGCGTCCAGGTGGTCGCCGGACACGGCGATTTCCAGGCCGTCGTAGCCCCAGCCGGAGGCCAGGCGCGCGACTTCCTCGAAGGGCAGGTCGGCCCACTGGCCGGTGAACAGGGTGTACGGGCGGGGCATGTCAGGCTCCTTCGGTAGTCGTCTGCGTGGTCGGTGCGAACGGGGTGAGCTGGATGAGCGAGCTTCTGGCCGCGGCGCTTTTCTCCACGGCTGTGAGGATCCGTTGGACGGCCAAGCCGTCCTCGAACGACGGCGACGGCGGGGTTCCGCTGCCCACCGCGACGAGGAAGTCGCGGATCTCGTGCGTGAATGTGTGTTCCCAGCCGATCACGTGGCCCTGCGGCCACCATGCTTCAAGGTACGGGTGCTCGGGTTCGTTGACGAGGATCCGGCGGAAGCCCTGTTCGCGGACCGGCAGTGTGGCGTCCAGGAAGCCGAGCTCGTTCAGGTCCTCCAGATCGAAGAGCAGGGCTCCCTTGTCGCCATAGATCTCCAGCGTGAGCGAGTTTTTCCGCCCGGTGGCCACCCGGGAGACCTCCACCGAGGCGATGGCCCCGGAGGCGAGGGTCAGCGTGGCCCAGGCGGCGTCGTCGACCGTCACGTCCTCGAGCCCGACGGCGCCCGGGCGCCGCGGGATGAAGGTGTGCAGCCGGCCGGAGACCTCGGTGACCGGCTCGCCCAGGAGGAACAGCACCTGGTCGATCGCGTGGCTGGCGATGTCGCCCAGCGCCCCGGATCCGGCGGTGTCCTTGTTCAGCCGCCACGTCATGGGCGACTCCGGGTCCACGAGCCAGTCCTGCAGGTAGGCGGCGCGGACGTGCCGGACCGTGCCGAGGCGGCCCTCGACGATCAGTTCCCGGGCCAGCGCCAGGGCCGGGACCCGGCGGTAGTTGAAGCCGATCATGGACTGCACGCCTTCCTCCCGCGCGGTCCGGGCCGCCTCCGCCATGGCCTCGGCCTCGGCGAGGGTGTTGGCCAGCGGCTTCTCGATCAGGACGTGCTTGCCGGCGGCCAGCGCGGCGATGGCGATTTCCGCGTGCATGAAGCCCGGCGCGCAGATATCGACGATGTGGATGTCATCCCGGGCGATCACTGCGCGCCAGTCCGTGGCGGACGCGGCCCAGCCATACTTTGCGGCCGCCTCGGCGACCCCGTCCCGGTCGCGGCCGACCAGGACGCGTCGTTCGAACGCCGGGACGTCGAAGTAGCTGGCAACATTCCGCCAGGCGTTCGAGTGGGCCTTGCCCATGAACGCGTACCCGATCATGGCCACTCCCAAGGGTGCGGGGCCGGGGGTGGTTTCGTGGGGATTCATTGCTGGTCCCTAGAGTGTGGAAGCGGTGGGGTCCCAGTCCTCGGGGAGGGCTGCGGAGGTGGGGGCGGAGCTTTCCACATCGATGAACGTGCCGGAATCGACCGACTCGGAGATCGAGACCATGGTGTCCAGGACGTGGTAGGCGAGATTGCCGGTGGCGCGGTGCGGGACGCCGGCGCGGATGGAGCGGGCCATGTCCAGCACGCCCATGCCGCGGCCCTGGCTGGGGCCGGTGGCCGGAATAACGGTCCATTCCTCGTCGCCGGCGCGCCAAAGCCTGATGTCGCCGTCGAAGTAGTTTGGATCGGGCATCGAGATGGTGGCCTCGGTCCCGGTGATCTCCACGAAGCCCATCCGCAGCCGCGGGGACTCGAAGCTGAACACGCTGTGGGAGGACGCGCCGGACTCGAACTGGGCCATGGCGGAGACGTGGGTGGGGACCTCGACCGTGAATTCCTCACCGGCCTTGGGCCCGGAACCGATGACCCGGACCTCCTTGGCCTTGGAACCGGTCGCGGCCACGCGGCGCACGGAGCCGAACGTCTGCACCAGGGCCGTGAGGTAGTACGGGCCCATGTCGAACAGCGGCCCGGCGCCGTGCTGGAAGAGGAACGCGGGGTTGGGGTGCCACGATTCCGGCCCGGGCGTCTGGAACGTGGTCATGGCCGTCAGCGGGGTGCCGATGTCGCCGCGTTCGATCAGCCGCCGGGCAGTCTGCAGCCCGGCGCCCAGGAACGTGTCCGGGGCGCAGCCCAGCCGCAGCCCCGCGGCGTCGGCCAATTTCAGCAGGCCCAGGCCGGAGTCGCGGTCCAGCGAGAACGGCTTTTCCGTCCAGACGTGTTTGCCGGCATTGACGGCTGCCGTGGCCACTTCCACGTGCGCGGCCGGGATGGTCAGGTTGACGATGATTTCGACGTCGGGGTGGTCCAGGGCGGCGTCCACCCCGCCCCACTCCGGGATGCCGTATTCCTTGGCCCGCGCCTCGGCCGCCTCTTCGAAGAGATCGGCGATCACGTGGACCTTAAGGTCGGGGAAGACGGTCAGGTTGTCCAGGTACTGCTTGCTGATGTTGCCGGCGCCGATGACGGCGACGCCCACCGGGCCGCGGCCGGTGGCACGGTTCGCTGCTACACGGTTCGCTGCGGCGCTCATGCGTTCACGCCCTGCGCGCCGGCGGAACCGCTTTGCAGGTAGCCCAGGCTCTGGGCGATGCCGTCGAAGATGTCGCCGGAGTAGTCGTCAAATTCCACGACGCCGACTTCCAGGGACTCCGCCGCGGCGATGACGTCCCACACGGCGATCTTGCCCTGCCCGGCCGGCTGCTGCGCCTTGGTGTCCGTGGAGACGGGGCCGTCCTTGATGTGGATAAACTTCACCCGGTCGCCGAGGCGCTGCAGAAGCGCGACGGGGTCCTGGCCGCCGACGGCTGCCCAGTAGGTGTCCACTTCCAGGACGAGTTCCGGGTCCAGGAGTCCCTCGAAGTACTCCAGGGCGGTCTGGCCCTCGATGCTGGACTCCAGCTCCCAGGCGTGGTTGTGGTAGCCGACGCGGATGCCGTACCCGGCGCCCTTCTTGGCGGCGGCGTTGAGCTTCGCTGCGGTGGCCTGGATGTCCTCGGCGGACTGCCAGTGCTCGGCCGGGAGGTAGGGATCGATCACCGTGGTGATGCCGAGTTCCTTGGCCGCGGCGAAGATTTCGTCCTGGTCCTGGCTCAGCAGCGGGGCGTGGCCGGACGGCGCGGTCAGGCCGTTCTCCTTCAGGGCCGCGCCGAGCTCGGCGGCCGTGGCGACGAAGTTGTAGGGCTCAACCTGGGTGAAACCGAGCTGGGCGACCTTTTTGATGGTGCCGGGCAGGTCTTCCTGGAGGGCGTTGCGGAGGGTGTAGAGCTGGATTGAGTAGGACACGGGATTCCTTTGCACGAGTTCGGCTTCGAAGGTGTGAGGGGCAGCCCTGACGGCGGGAAGGGGCGTCCATTCCGTTTGATTCTGTGCGAAGTAGGACTGCAACGCCCAGGGGCAGCGAGGTGATTTGTCTGGAGCGGAGGAACACGATGGCTCTAAACTAGGGAGACTTTTGCCGGGCGTCAAGCAAAAGTTGGAAACTACGTGTCAATCTTTGTGAAGCGTGACATGCAGAAGATCTTCGTGCTATCACTTACTCATGAGTACGCCCACCGGCACCGAGCCCGCAACCCCCGAGGCCGGCGTCAGCCTGTCCCGCGCCGGAGACCTCTTCCAGCTCCTGCGCGACGGCAAGGCCCGGACCCGCGCCGAGCTGGCCCTGACCACAGGGCTCGCCCGGTCCACTGTCGCTTCCCGCATCGACGCGCTGATGATCTCCGGGCTCGTCGGCCCCGCCGGGGAGGCGAGCTCCAGCGGCGGCCGCCCGCCGTCGCGCTTTGCCTTCAACCCGGCCGCCCGCGTCGTCCTGGCGGTGGATGTCGGGGCTACGCACGTGATCATCGCCGTCACGGACCTCAGCGGGCAGGTGCTCGCGGAGCGCCGGCTGGCGCAGGATGTCGCCGACGGCCCGGTTGTTGTCCTGGACCGTGTGATCGATGAAGGGCTGCGGCTGCTCGGCGAGGCCGGCCGGGGCGCCGCGGATCTGGCCGGCGCCGGGATCGGGCTCCCGGGGCCCGTGGAACACGCCACCGGCATGCCTGTGAAGCCGCCGATCATGCCCGGCTGGGACGGGTTCGACGTCGTCCGCCATGTCCAGCGGTCCCTTCCGGTGCCGGTCCTGGTGGACAACGACGTGAACATCATGGCGCTGGGGGAGCGCACGGCGCACTGGCCTGACGACGAAAACTTCCTGTTCATCAAGGTGGCCACAGGCATCGGGGCGGGCATCATCAGCAGCGGCCAGCTCCAGCGCGGAGCCAACGGGACGGCCGGCGACCTCGGACACGTCCGGGTTCCGCGTGGCGATGACGTGCTGTGCCGTTGCGGGAACTACGGGTGCCTCGAAGCCCTGGCGTCCGGGCCCGCTGTCGCCAAGGCGCTGACGCGGCAGGGCCTGCCGGCGCACGACGGCGGCGATGTGCTGCGCCTGGTCGCCGAGGGGAACCTGCAGGCCATCCAGGCGCTGCGGCAGGCCGGCAGGGATCTCGGCGACGTCCTCTCCACGGTCGTGAACCTGCTGAACCCCTCGGTGATTGTGATCGGCGGAAGCCTCGGCCAGGCCGGGGAACATCTGATGGCCGGGGTCCGCGAGGTGGTCTACCGGCGCTCGCTGCCGCTGGCCACGACGCACCTGCGGATCGGCGTGTCCCGGGCCGGCGACCAGGCCGCGATCCTCGGCGCCAGCCAGATGGTCACGCAGCACGTGCTCTCACCCGCGGTCATTGAGGCGACCCTGCAGGCCACGGGCTAGGGATGTCCTGGGAAGCGGCGCGCCCGGCCGGGGTGTCCCGGCAAGCGTCGCGCCCGGCCGGGGTGTCCCGGGAAGCGTCACATTCCGCGGCCGCGGCAGGCGCCCGTGATAGCAATGGGACTGATGAAATCATATTTCAGCCTGCCCGCCCGGCGACGGCCCACCCCGTGAGTGGGGTGGCCCGGGCGCCGCGCGGCTGGCTCCTCATGCTCGCGATCGGGCTCATCGCGCTGAACATGCGCGGCCCGTTGGTGGCGGTTGCCCCGGTGATCGCCCAGTTGGAGGACGATCTCGGGTTCACCCCGGTGGAATTGGGATTCCTGACCGGGATCCCGGTGCTGTGCTTTGCCCTGGCCGCGCCCCTGGCCTCGCTGGCCGGGCGCAAGCTGGGGCCCGAATTCGCCATCACCCTGACCCTGCTCGGCGTGCTCTTCGGCGTCGTGGTCCGCTCGGCCGGCGGGGGTGCCCTGGTCATGCTGGGCACGGTGATCCTCGGCGTCGCCATCACGATCGGCAACATCGTGGTCCCGCTGATCATCCGGCGGGACTTCACCCCGGCCCGGCAGGGCGCGGCGATGGGCACCTACACCGCGGCGCTCAATATCGGTTCCTTCCTCACCTCCGTGGTGTCCGCGCCGCTGGCCGAGCTGCTGGGCTGGCGGCCCGCGATTGCCGCGAGTGGCCTCTTCGCGGTGGCGGCCGGCGCGGTCTGGGTGATCGCGGTTGGCCGGCGGGCCTTCATTCCGGCCGCCGTCGCCGCGGCGGACCCGCGGCGGCCCGGCAAGCTCACGTCCCGGTGGATCACGGCAGCGCTGACCTTCGGGTTCGCCGGGCAGGCGTTCTCCTACTACGGAGTGACCGCCTGGCTGCCGAGCCTGCTCTCGGACGAACTCGGCATGGCGCCCGCAGCCGCCGGGGCAGGGTCCTCGCTCTTCCAGATCCTAGCCATTGTGGGCGGACTGGGCGTGCCGCTGGCGGCCCGGTTCGCCAGTACGACGGCGGTGGGCCTCGCCCTGGGGCTGCTGTGGCTCACCGTACCCGTGGGCCTGCTGCTCGCACCGGAGCTGTGGTGGCTGTGGTGTTCGTTCGGCGGTGTGGCCCAGGGCGGCGGCATCACGCTGATCTTCCTGGCCATTATCCGGCTGGCGCGGGACCAGGCCTCGGCGGCCCGGATGTCCGCCGTCGTCCAGGGGACGGGATACTCCTTCGGGGCAGTGGCGCCGACCCTGCTGGGCTATGTCCACGGGACCACCGGCGCCTGGACCGGACCGCTGCTGATGATCCTGTGCTCGGTGGCCGCGTTCATCCTGGGCACCTCGCTGTCACTGCGGCGGGTGCCGAAGCCCCACTGATTCGCTGTCGCGCGCCGGGGTGATGTCAATCGAGACGACAGATAAGGCCCATGTTCGCGGGGGACATGGGCCTTACCTGTCGTCTCGACGCCGTTGTCGAGTACGGGGGGATTTTCCGTTGCTGGACTGCCACCCGGATTTCGGGGTGCCTGTTGCGAAGGGCCTGGCAGCCCAGTCAACGGAAATCTGTGCGGACCCGGTTGCCCGGGACGCGGAGTCCTACGCCGGAACCAGTGCGGGGTCCCCGCTGGCGACGTCGGCGCCGTCGCGCGCTTCATGCAGGAAGCGGTCGTAGGCCGGCAGCGTCAGGAAGGCCGGGAACTCGCTGCTGAGGGTGACTTCCTCGAAGATGTCCCGCGCGTCGGCGAAACGGTCTCCTTCGAAGCGCTCCAGCTTGGCGAATTCCTCGTCCAGCATCTCCTCCACCCACTCCCGGGTGATCACGTCGGCGTGGTCGGTGATGGCGCGGGCGAAGATCCACTGCCACAACTGCGAGCGGGAGATTTCCGCGGTGGCGGCGTCCTCCATCAGGTTGTGGATGGCTACGGCGCCGTTGCCGCGGAGCCAGGACTCGATGTAGCGGATCCCCACTTCGATGTTGTTCCGGATGCCCTGTTCGGTGATGGTTCCGGTGGTCGTGGAGATGTCCAGGAGCGCGCGGTCGTCCGCGGTGACGTCCTCGCGGAGGCGTTCGAGCTGGTTCGGACGGTCGCCGAGGACGGCGTCGAACACCTCGCGGCAGACCGGCACCAGGTCCGGGTGCGCCACCCAGGAGCCGTCGAAGCCGTCGCCGGCCTCGCGGGTCTTGTCCGCGCGGACCTTCTCGAAGGCGATCGCGTTGGCATCCTGGTCCTTGCGGTTGGGGACAGCCGCGGCCATGCCGCCGATCGCCATGGCGCCGCGCTTGTGGCAGGCCCGGACGAGCTGTTCCGTGTAGGCGCGCATGAACGGCTGGGTCATGGTGACCTGGCCGCGGTCCGGGAGCACGAAGCGGGGGCCGCGGGTGCGGAAGTTCTTGATCAGGGAGAAGATGTAGTCCCAGCGGCCGGCGTTCAGGCCCGCCGCGTGGTCCCGGAGTTCGTAGAGGATCTCCTCCATTTCGAACGCCGCGGTGATGGTCTCGATCAGCACGGTCGCGCGGATGTTGCCCTGCGGGATGCCCAGCAGGTCCTGCGCCATGATGAAGATGTCGTTCCACAGCCGGGCCTCGAGGTGGTTCTCGATCTTCGGCAGGTAGAAGTACGGGCCTTTGCCCTGGGCGATCAGGCGGCGGGCGTTGTGGAAGAAGTACAGGCCAAAGTCCACGATCCCGCCGGCAATAGGCGTGCCATTGATGAGCATGTGCTTTTCCGGCAGGTGCCAGCCGCGGGGGCGGACCACGACTGTGGGCAGTTCCCCGGCCGGGCGCAGCTTGTACTCTTTCCCCTCCGGCGAGGTGAAGTCGATCCGGCGCTCCAGGGCGTCGGTGAGGTTCAGCTGGCCCTGGATCACGTTGCGCCAGGACGGCGTGGAGGAGTCCTCCATGTCCGCGAGCCACACCTTGGCGCCGGAGTTCAGCGCGTTGATCGTCATCTTCTTATCGACCGGCCCGGTGATTTCCACGCGGCGGTCCTCCAGGCCCGGAGCCGGGGGAGCGACGCGCCAGTTCGGGTCGTTGCGGACGGACTCGGTCTCGCGCAGGAACCGCGGGTCCTGGCCCTTGGAGATCTGCTGGCGGCGTTCCTGCCGTGCCTGCAGCAGCTCCCGACGGGGCCCTGCCGTGGCCTTGTGCAGCTTGGCAACAAACGCCAGCGCGTCCGGCGTGAGGACCTCGCTCTGCCGGCAAATCGGCTGCGCGGTCAACGTGATCCCGTTGATAGTGAAGTTGTCAGTGAAGCTGTTCATTTCAAATCTCCTTAGAGAAGAAGCAAGTTCGACGGCGGGCCGTGCAACAGGTGCGGTGCCCCCGAGGCCGAAGGTGCCGGTATTGCGGCAGCCTGCGTAAAAGGGGCCCCGTGCCCGCCCCCGACCGAGTTCTACGAGGTCATGGGGCGGACACGGGGAATAGCAGGCAGAGCAATGCCGGACCGAAGGCCGGAGGCAAGCGCCGCCGTCGGGTGTCTAGTGGAACTGGCCTTCTTCGGTAGATCCCACCAGGGCCAGGGTGGATGCGTTCGGGTTGAGCGCGGTGGCGATGTCGTCGAAGTAGCCGGTGCCGACTTCGCGCTGGTGCTTGGTGGCGGTGTAGCCGCGGGACTCGGAGGCGAATTCCTTCTCCTGCAACTCGACGTACGCGCTCATGCCTTCCCGGGCGTAACCGTGGGCGAGGTCGAACATCGAGTAGTTCAGGGCGTGGAAGCCGGCCAGGGTGATGAACTGGAAGGTGAAGCCCATGGCGCCGAGTTCGCGCTGGAACTTCGCGATCGTGGCGTCATCGAGGTGCTTGCGCCAGTTGAACGACGGCGAGCAGTTGTAGGAGAGCATCTGGTCCGGGAACTCGGCCTTGACGGATTCGGCGAACTTGCGGGCCAGTTCCAGGTCCGGGGTGCCCGTCTCCATCCAGATGAGGTCAGAGTACGGGGCGTAGGCCTTGGCGCGGGCGATGCAGGGTTCGATCCCGTTGCGGACCTTGTAGAAGCCCTCCGGGGTGCGGACCGGCTGACCGCCTTCGCGGAGGATGAATTCCTGGTCACGCTCGTCGACGTCGGAGGTGATCAGGGTGGCCGCCTCGGCGTCGGTGCGGGCGATGATGACCGACGGGGTACCGGCGACGTCGGCGGCGAGCCGGGCCGCGTTCAGCGTCCGGACGTGCTGCTGGGTGGGGATCAGGACCTTGCCGCCGAGGTGGCCGCACTTCTTTTCCGAGGCGAGCTGGTCTTCCCAGTGCACGCCCGCGGCGCCGGCCTGGATCATGGACTTCATGAGCTCGTAGGCGTTCAGCGGGCCGCCGAAGCCTGCCTCGGCGTCGGCCACGATCGGGACCATCCAGTCCTCGACGGTCTGGATGCCCTCGGAGAACTCGATCTGGTCCGCGCGGAGCAGGGCGTTGTTGATGCGCCGGACCACCGTGGGAACGGAATTGGCGGGGTAGAGCGACTGGTCCGGGTAGGTGTGGCCGGAGTTGTTGGCGTCCGCGGCGACCTGCCAGCCGGAGAGGTAGATGGCGCGGAGGCCGGCCTTGACCTGCTGCACGGCCTGGTTGCCGGTCAGGGCGCCGAGGGCGTTGGTGTAGCCGCCGGTCTTGTGCTCTTCGGTGAGCTGCTTCCACAGCTTTTCGGAGCCGCGCCGGGCGAGGGTGTGTTCTTCGGAGACGCGGCCGCGGAGGCGGACGACGTCGGAGGCCTTGTAGTCACGGGTCACACCTTCCCAGCGCGGGTTGGCGGCCCACTCGAGCTCCAGTGCGGAGGCCTGCTGTTCGGGCGTCTGCTGGGTGGGCTCAAATGCTGCAGTCATCTTTGTCTCCTTGGTGGGGTCCGGGGCCGGCCAGTCTGCGTCTCTGCAGAGCCTGGCTGGTTGTTCCCGGATAGTGAATCTTTCCGTGAGTTCTACTTTTCTGCACTTTCCAAGGGGTTTCTAGACCAAAGCTATGGAAAGAAATGCACTTCTTCGCGTATTCTCAAGAAATGCACTCAACCAGCTGGAACCGCCAAGCCCTTGCGTCGTCCGCGCCCGCAGCGCCGGAGGTGGATGTCATCAGCCTGGGCCGGCGCGTCCGGCATCTGCGCAAGGCGGCAGGGCTAACGCTCGACGACCTGAGTGCCGCCGTCGGGACGGCCCCCAGCCAGCTGAGCCTGATGGAAAACGGCAAACGCGAGCCCAAGCTTGGTCTGCTCCAGCAGCTTGCAGCGGCACTCGGGGTGAGCATCGACGAACTGCTCGGCGCGGAGCCGCCCAACCGGCGTGCGGCGCTGGAGATCGAGCTGGAACGGTACCAGCGCAGCCCCATCTATGAGTCCCTGAATCTGCCCAAGATCCGCATCAGTTCGCGGCTTCCGATGGATGTGCTGGAGTCCATGGTGGGCCTGCAGCATGAGCTTGAACGCCGGCTCAATGAGCAGGTGGCGACGCCGGAGGAGGCCCGCCGCGCGAACGGTGAACTGCGTGCGATGATGCGCGAGAGGAACAACTATTTCCCCGAGTATGAGGCCGAGGCGCAGAAGGTACTGGCCTCGGTGGGCCACACCAGCGGTCCGCTGTCCCACCACGTCATTTCGGACATCGCCGGGCATCTCGGATTCAGCCTCCACCATGTGGGTGATCTCCCTCATTCCACGCGTTCGGTGACTGATCTTAAGAACCGCCGAATTTATCTCACGCAGAACGCCCGCAGCGATCACGACCCCCGTTCGGTGCTGCTGCAGGCGCTGGGCCATTACGTCCTGGGCCACCAGACGCCGAACAACTACGGCGATTTCCTGATGCAGCGCGTGGCCACGAACTACTTCGCCGCCGCGCTGCTGCTGCCCGAGCAGGCTACCGTGGCATTCCTGCAGGAGGCCAAGCAGGCCAAGGAAATCGCGGTCGAGGACATCCGGGATGCCTTCGCGGTGTCCTACGAGACCGCCGCGCACCGCTTCACAAACCTGGCCACCCAGCACCTGGGCATCCGCACGCACTTCCAGAAGACGCACAAGAGCGGCATCATCTACAAGGCCTACGAGAACGACGGCGTGACGTTCCCGCAGGACCACACCGGCGCCATCGAGGGCCAGCCCTCATGCAAGAACTGGACGTCCCGGGTAGTGTTCGACGTCCCGGACAAGTTCAGCGCCTACAACCAGTACACTGACACCCCGGCCGGGACGTACTGGTGCACGGCCCGGACGGAACGCTCCGCGAACGGGGAGTTCTCCCTGTCCGTGGGTGTCCCGTATGCGCACGTGAAGTGGTTCCGCGGCCGCGACACCACCGAGCGGTCCAAGTCCACCTGCCCGGACGAAAGCTGCTGCCGCCGCCCGCCGGCGTCGCTGACCGCCGAGTGGGCCGGGAACGCCTGGCCCTCGGCGCGGGCCCACTCCCACCTGCTGGCGGCCATGCCGCCGGGCGCCTTCCCGGGCGTGGACGAGACCGAGGTCTACTCCTTCCTGCAGGCGCACTCCGGGAGCTGACCCTCCCTCAGTTCCTGCGGGTTCCTCCTGGACCCTCCCTCAGATCCTGCCCGTTACTGCTCGTCGCTCCCTCATTTCCTGCGGCTTTCGGTGCGTCGCTCCCGCACATCAGGTGAGGGAGCGTCCGGGAGTTTGCTGCAGAAGGTGAGGGAGCGTCCCCTTGGGCGTGGCTGACAGCAAGGCGGACTATATTGGCCTGTGTCAGCTCATCGATCCATCTCACGGGAGCGTGCGCCCATGGCCAAGGAACTTGCCACCCAGCTCATCGAACAACTCCAGGCTGCCGGCGTGCAGCGGATCTACGGGATTGTGGGCGACAGCCTCAACCCGATTGTCGACGCCGTCCGCAAGACCGGCGGCTCGCAACAGGGCGGTATTGACTGGATCCATGTCCGCCATGAGGAGGCGGCCGCCTTCGCCGCGGCGGCCGAAGCCCAGCTGACCGGCCGCCTCGCGGTGTGCGCCGGCTCCTGCGGGCCCGGCAACCTGCACCTGATCAACGGCCTGTATGACGCCAACCGTTCCGGGGCGCCGGTGCTGGCCATTGCCTCGCACATTCCCAGCAAGCAGATCGGCAGCAGTTTCTTCCAGGAAACCCACCCCGACCGGCTCTTCAACGAGTGCTCGGTCTACTCCGAGCTGATCAGCACCGCGGAGCAGGCGCCCCGCGTCATGCACAGCGCCATCCAGCACGCCGTCGGCCTCAGGGGCGTCGCCGTCGTGACCCTTCCCGGTGACATCGCCGGCCTGGAGGCGACGGCCGAAACGCCGGCCCCGGCGACCTTCCGGCCGGCGACGCTGATGCCGGACCCCGCGAGTGTGCAGGAACTGGCCGACGCCATCAACGCCGCCGGCAAGGTGGCCATCTTTGCCGGTGCCGGCGTCGAGGGCGCGCACGACGAGGTGATTGCGCTCGCCGGGCTGATCGCGGCGCCGATCGGCCACAGCCTCCGCGGCAAAGACTTCATGCAGTACGACAACGCCTATGACATCGGCATGACCGGGCTGCTGGGTTACGGCGCCGCGGCCGAGGGCATCGAGGACGCGGACCTGCTGATCCTGCTGGGCACGGACTTCCCGTACGACCAGTTCCTTCCCGGAACCCGGACGGCGCAGGTGGACCGGGCCGCGCACAAACTGGGGCGGCGGACCGACGTCGACGTCGCAGTGCACGGCGACGTCCTCCCCACCCTTGCCGCCCTCATGCCGTTGGTCACGGCCAAGAAGAGCCGCCGTTTCCTGGATGCGATGCTGAAGAAGCACGACCGGCTCATGAACAAGGCCGTGGGGGCGTATACCCGCAACGTCGGGACGAAACAGCCGATCCACCCGGAATATGCGGCCTCGCTGCTGGACCAGGTGGCGGCGAGGGATGCGATTTTCACGGCGGACACCGGCATGTGCAATGTCTGGACCGCCCGGTACATCAACCCGCTGGGAACCCGCCGGCTGATCGGCTCGTACCTGCACGGGTCCATGGCCAACGCGCTGCCGCACGCGATCGGCGCCCAGCTGGCCTACCCCGGCCGGCAGGTGGTTTCGGTCTCCGGCGACGGCGGCCTGTCGATGCTGCTGGGCGAGCTCATCACGGTCGCAGCGCACCGGCTGCCCGTGAACGTGGTGGTCTTCAACAACTCCACCCTGGGCATGGTGAAACTCGAAATGCTGGTGGACGGGCTCCCGGACTTCGGCGTCGACGTCCCGGACGCCAACTACGCGGACGTTGCCCGTGCCCTGGGCTTCCACGCCGAGCGGGTCACGGATCCGGCCCGCATCGAGGCCGCGTACCGGGAAGCGTTCGCCCACCCCGGCCCGTCGCTGGTGGAGCTCATCACGGACCCCAAGGCCTTGTCCCTCCCGCCGAAGATCAAGGGAGCGCAGGTCCTGGGCTTCGCCACGGCCATGTCCAAAGTGGTCCTGAACCGGGGCGCCGGCGAGGCCGTCAGCATGGCACGGAGCAACCTGCGGAACGTCCCGCGGCGCTAGGGGCGGGCCCGGCGAGTTCGCCGGAAGCTGCCCGGTTCGCCGGACATTTCCGGCGAACCGGAGACATTCCGGCGAACTGCGCACCCATCGAGGCGAAAGGTGTGGCCATGAAAGATCACCGCGTGGCGAAAATTGTGGCGGCGGGAACCCTCGCGGTGCTCACGGCTTGTGCGCCCCCGGTACCAGGGCTTGTGAAGGCCGACGGCGTCGAACGGGTTCCGGTGGACCGCGCCGCGTACGCTGCCGAATTTCAGGCATTCCGGGCCTCCGCCCTGACGTTGGGAGCCGCGCTGCTGGCCGACGGCGGTGAAGGGGCCGAAGGGAACGTGGTGTCGTCCCCCGGCAGCCTGCTGATCGCGCTCGCCATGCTGCGGGCAGGGGCGTCCGGGGAGACCGCCGTCGAAATGGACCAGATGCTGGGGCTCCCGGACGGCAACCGGGATGAGGCCATGAACGCCCTGCTCGAGTCCCTGGCTGCGTACGACGGTGATCCCGGCTCGGTGGACGAAAAGGACCCGCCCCGGACGCCGGTCATGCATGCGGCCAACGGTCTGTTTGTGGACAAGGACGTACCAACCGGAAAGAACTACCTGGAAACCCTTGCCCGGCACTACGGCACCGGGGTGTACCCCGTGGACTTCCGGGATGAGGCCGCCACGGGGCCGGCCCTGGATGCCTGGGTGGACCGGAACACGGGCGGCCGGATCAAGAAAGCACCCGCGGAGTACGATCGCGACAACACCTTCAGCCTCCTCAATGCCCTGTACTTCGCCGCGGCATGGCAGTCGCCTTTCGACCCGAACGACACCTCGGACAGCCCCTTCACGACCTCAGGTGGCGAGGAAATCAGCGTGCCGACCATGCACGACTCGCTGCAGCTGGCCTATGCGGAGGGCCCTGGCTGGCGGGCGGTCGAGCTGCCGTACGCAGAAGGTTTTGCCATGCGGCTGGTGCTGCCCGGTCCTGGCGTTGGGCCGGAGAGCCTCACGGCGGCCAAGCTGACGGCAATTGCGGCGGCCCTGGACACGGCCCCGGAGGTCTCCGCACTGACCTCCCTGCCCAAGTGGGACCACAAGAGCACCTTCGACCTGCGGAAGGTATTTGAAGCGCTGGGGCTGGCCAGGACCCTGGTCACCACCGAAGACTTCGACGCCATCCAGCCGAAGCTGACGCTCACGCAGGCCGCCCAGGCCGCCAACATCACCGTTGCCGAGAAGGGAACGGTGGCCGCCGCCGTGACGCAGATCAACGGCGCCGTGACCGGTGTGCCGCCCCTTCCGGACCAAACCATCGACTTCGACCGGCCGTTCCTCTACCAGGTCGTGCACACCGAAACCGGGCTCCCGATCTTCATGGGGAAGGTCGCGGACCCGCGCTGAGGGGCGGCCTACCGGGACCCACATCGCCGGAAGCCCTCCAGTTCGCCGCAAACTTCCGGCGAACTGGAGGGACTCCGGCGAACTCGACGGCTTAGGGCGTCCCGCTCCGGCGCTCTTGTGCCAGGGCCGCCGCCACTTTTCCAATCAGCTCGTACGGGACAGGCTTCCGCAACGGGAACTTCAGGGTGCCCTTCGCGGCGCGGTAGGGGGCGAGTTCCGTGCTTAGCGATTCGTCGCCGTCGGGCACGGGGTAGACGGAGATGTGGTGCGCCCAGCCCGCGAAATATACGACGTATCTGCCCCCGAGCGTGATCGTCGGGATGCCGTAACTGATCTTCTCCCCTGATCCGGGTACCGCCGCATGGCAGCATCGCCGGATCTCCTGCAGCGCCTCCTGCACGTCAGCAGGAAACGAGGCGATGTATTCCTCCACGGACTCAAAGTGCTGTGCCATTGCCGTTCCCTCCTACGATCCCAGCAACGAGTTAGCGTGGGCCGCCCTGCCACAAGGCATCGAACGGGGCGCCCGAGGCTACGCGGTTCCGGATGCCGGCGGTCACAAACGCCTTCGCCGTCCGGGCGGCGGCCAGCGGCGTCGCACCCTTGGCGAGTTCGGCCGTCACCGCCGCGGCCAATGAGCACCCGGCGCCGGAGACTGCCACCTCACCCACCTTCGGGGCGGACAGGACTTCCAGGGTTTCGCCGTCGTAGTAGACGTCGACGGCGTCGGGGCCTTCGAGCCGCACGCCGCCCTTGGCGAGCACCGCGGCGCCGCTGAGCTCATGGATGCGGACGGCGGCGGCCTTGAGGGATTCGACGTCGGTGATCTCCAGCCCGGAGAGCGACTCGGCCTCGAAATGGTTGGGCGTGACGAAGGTGGCCAGCGGCAGGATGTGGGATTTGAGCGCCTGGTCGGTGTCCAGGGCGTGGCCCGGCTCCTGGCCCTTGCAGATCAGCACCGGATCCAGCACCACGTTGGCGAACTGCCCGGCCGCCAGCGCCGCGGCCACGGTCGAAATCGTCGCCGGGCTGCCCAGCATGCCGATCTTGACAGTGTCCAGCACGGCCGGTGCGCCGGACGCGGCACCGTAAGCCGCCGTCGTCGCTTCCAGCTGGTCCGCGATGACCTGCTGGTCCACCGGGACAAAGCGGTGGTTCCAGTTGTCCTTGGGGTCGAAGGACACGATGCAGGTCAGGTTCGCGATCCCGAAGACGCCGAGTTCCTGGAATGTCTTCAGGTCCGCCTGCGCGCCGGCGCCGCCGGTCGCTTCGGAGCCTGCGATGGTCAGCGCGACGGCGGGGGAGGAGGCGGGCTCGGTAGCTGTATCGGAAGCAGCAGCGCCATCCGCCAGGGCGGTGGAATCGAATGCGGTAGAAGTCATGGTCCCATCCTGCCATCCCGCCAAAACCGCCAGCATTGTGCTCATGAACAAACATTCCATGAACAGTATGAACAAAACCTGAGTGTTCCGGATCACGCGAACTAGGGTGGCGGACGGTGTTGCTTACCGGCGGCGCCGGATCCAGGAAGGTTCATTGATGAGCACCCAACTGACCGAAGCGGCCCAGACCCGGAAAGCCGTCGGCAACATCCTCAAAGGCTCGGCCGGCAACCTTGTCGAGTGGTACGACCTCTACGTCTACACCGTGTTCGCGGCCTACTTCCAGGCGCATTTCTTCAACTCCAAGGACGAGCTCCAGGCCGGCCTCGAGGCGATGGCCGTCTTCTCGACGTCGTTCCTGATGCGCCCGATCGGTGCCTGGTTCTTTGGCCGGTACGCCGACCGCAAGGGCCGCAAAGCCGCGCTGACACTGAGCGTGACCATGATGTCCGCGGGCTCTTTCGCGATCGCGGTGCTGCCCACCCAGGACGTGATCGGCCTGTGGGCCCTGATCCTGCTGGTCCTCATCCGCGTGATCCAGGGCTTCTCCGTGGGCGGTGAGTACGGCACCAGCGCAACGTACATGTCCGAGGCTGCCACGTCCAAGCGCCGCGGCTTCTTCTCCAGCTTCCAGTACGTCACCCTGGTCGGCGGCCAGATGCTGGCGCTGCTGGTCCTTGTGGTCCTGCAAAATGCCATGCCCAAGGCCGAGCTGACCGAGTGGGGCTGGCGCATTCCGTTCGCGGTGGGCGGCGTGGCCGCGCTGGTGGTCCTCTGGCTGCGGCGCTCCATGGAGGAAACCGTCTCGGCCGAACAGCTCGAGGCCGCAACGGCCCCTGCCGTGGGAGGCCAGGCGCAGCCCGGGACCATGAAGCTGCTGTTCACCAGCTACTGGAAACCGCTCATGATCTGCATCGGAATCACCCTTGGCGGCACGGTGGCGTTCTACACGTACACCAACTTCATCCTGAAGTTCATGAACGATACCTCCGGCATCGCCAAGACGGACACGTCGGTCATCAACTTCTGGGCACTGTTCATCTTCATGCTGCTCCAGCCGGTCTACGGCATCATCTCGGACAAGGTCGGCCGCAAACCGCTGCTGCTGTGGTTCGGCATCACCGGCGTCCTGTTCACCTGGCCGCTCCTGTCCGCGCTCGCCGGAACCAAGGATCCGATCACCGCGTTCCTGCTCATGATGGGCGGCCTGCTGATCGTAGGCGGCTACACCTCCATCAACGCCCTGGTGAAGGCCGAGCTCTTCCCCGCGTCCATCCGCGCCCTCGGGGTGGGCCTGGGCTACGCGATCGCCAACTCTCTCTTCGGCGGCACCGTCCCGCTCATCGGCGCTGCACTGCAGAAGACCGGACAGGAAGAGCTGTTCTTCACCTACGTCACCGTGGCCATCGGCATCTCCCTGCTGGTCTACATCTTCGCCCTGAAGAACAAGAAGTCCACGCACCTGGACCACGAACAGGGCCACGCCTGGGCGGCTACTGGTCCGGGCGCGGCTGCGGGGGCGGCTGCTGGTCCGGACGCGGCTGCTGGTGGTCCGGGCGAGGGCGGCAGGGACGAGGACAAGGACCTCATCGACGCCTCGCGCCGCTAGGGCAGGCCGCAGGCCGTCCTCGAATTCGCCGGAAGCGCGCCGGGTCGCCGTATGTTTACGGCGACTTGGCGCGTATCCGGCGAACTCGCGGCCTAAGGAGCGAAGGGACGGCGACAACGACGGCGGCCCGGGCCCACGCTATTGGGCGTTGTCTGCGAACCGCAGCTGCAGGATCGTTGCGGCGGTGCCCGCCACGAACATTCCCGCGAGCACAACATAGCTGCCTGGCGGGAGCGAGCCGACAGGATCGGCCACCATGCCGATCAGCAGCGGGACGATCGAATAAGGGAACCACTCCGCCCAGCCGGTCTTGCCGAACAGATTGCCCAGGGCCAGCATAACGAGCGAGAAAGCGATGGGGGCCACTTCGCCTCGGCTCCACACAGCGATCCAGGCGACCACGGGCGCGAGCAGGAATGAGATCGTCGCAGCGAGGAGCACGTGTGCGATTCCCGCCGCGGCCAACTCTGCCGAGAACCCCGGCAGCCCCAACACCAGTCCGATCGCCATGGCCTCGACGAGGACTATGACGATGAGCGCCATCCACCACACGGCCGCGACCGCCAGCTTGGCGACGGCGAACCAATGACGGGCCACGGGCAGCGCGAGCATGTTCTTGGCGGTGGCATCACCGTACTCCCGGCCAAACAGGTAGGCGATGATGAAGGTCAGCAGCAGCATCCCGCCGACACCGAAGACCAGCGTGAGCATGTAGAAGTATTGGAGCCACGTCGCCTCAAGCCCGGCAAGGCTCGCTTTGGTACCCAGAAGCCCCAGCTGGGCCGCCCGCCCCGGTTCGCGCACGATCCACATGAAAAGCGCAATACCGAGCGGCATGATCGCGAGCACCGCCAGCGTGGCCCACGTCGCCTTGGCACGGTGGAGCTTCATGAACTCGGTGCCAAGAACCTGACCGAACATCAAACCGCGCCGCCCTCGGACGAAGCGCCGGTCCTCCGGCCATCGGCACCGCGCGCATCGCCCGTCCGCGCCAGGAAGTAGCGCTCCAGATCCAGTGTGAGCAGCGCCTGCTCGCGCTCTTCCGGGGTGTAGGCGTCGGTCGCGAACGCGCGCGCCTTCGCGGCGAGTTCGTCGCGCGACGACTCCTCGATGAGACGGCCGTCGTGGACGATACCGATGCGGTCGGCCAGGTGAGCGACCTCGGCGAGGATGTGGCTCGACATGAAGACGGTGGCGCCGCGCTTGTCGGCGAGCGAACGGAGCAGCTCGCGGATCTCGACTATGCCGGCAGGATCAAGGCCGTTGGCGGGCTCGTCGAGCACGAGCAGTTCGGGGGAGTGCAGCAGTGCGCGGGCGAGGGCTAGACGCTGTTTGTTGCCGAGCGAGAGCTGCCCGGCACGCCGATCGGCATAAGGATCCAAGCGCAGCAGCGTGATCGAGTCGGCGACCGACCGCGGCGGCGAGCCGGTGAGCCGGCGCTGGATGTCCAGATTCTCGCGCACGGTGAGGTTGGGGTAGGCGGTCGCGGTCTCGACGATGAAGCCAACGCGGGCGAATACAGCGGTCTCGCCAGGGATGATGCGCTTGCCTAGGACGGTCACCTCCCCGCTGCTCGGCCGGATCAGGCCGAGCATCATGCGGATGGTGGTCGTTTTGCCCGCCCCGTTCCTGCCGAGGAACCCGTAGATCTCGCCCCGGCGGACGTCGAGGTTGAGCGAGTCGACGGCGGTGACGTCGCGGTACCGCTTGACGAGGGCGCGCGTGGAAACTGCGGTGTCAGGCATGGGGCTCCTCCTTGGCCCCATCCTGCCACCACGCCCGGAGCGTTCACAGGGTGAAGCTCCGGCTGCATCAGGCTCCCGCACCGTCGGGTGCGAGAATGGAGGCGGTTCCGGCTGCTTGTGTTACCGGGACCGTCCAGTGCTAATACAGCCGGCCGCCCAGCGTGTTCCCTTTGCGGGTGTGGGCCGCCGAGCGAACCACTACGAATGGAATGCCCATGACCTCCGCCAAGACCTTCCCGGCGTCAGCCACACCAAGGTTCGCCTCGATCGGCTCCCCACATTTCGGCATCATGCTCGCTGTCATGGCCGTGGTGCTGATCCTGTCCAACATCGGGGCGTCCAAGGGCGTGGCGATCGGCCCCGTCATCACCGACGGCGGCTTCTTCCTCTTCCCGCTGGCGTACATCCTGGGCGATGTCATCAGCGAGGTCTACGGCTTCAAAGTGGCGCGCAAGGCCATCATCACCAGCTTTGCGCTGTCCGTCTTCGCGTCGCTCTGCTACTGGGTCATCATCGCCCTTCCGGGGTTCGACGACGAGTACGGTTCCTCCAAACAGGCAGCCTTGGAAGGCGCACTGGGGCCGGTCCCGCAGATTGTGCTGGCATCCCTGCTGGCCTTCCTCGCCGGCCAGACCATCAACTCCTGGATCTTGGTGAAGATGAAGGCGCGGACCGGGGAAAGGTCCCTGTGGGCGCGCATCATGGGCTCCTCCGTGGCGGGTGAGTTCGTGGACACCCTGATTTTCTGCAGCATCGCCGCATCCGTGATCGGAATTACCGACGCAGCGATGTTCGTGAACTACGTCCTCGTGGGCTTCCTCTACAAGACGCTCGTGGAGTTCGCCTTCGTCCCGCTGACCTCGCTCGCCATCGGCTGGGTCAAGAAGCGCGAACCGAGCTACGGCGCCTAGGACTCCGCCGCCGTCCGCGGGCCAGTTCGGAGCCAGCAGGTTCGGAGCCAGCAGCCGCCCAATTCGCCGGAAACCCGCGGTGTCGCCGTAAGTTTCCGACGACATGGCGCGCTACCGGCGAATTCGAGTCTTTGGGGTGCGGGCTGCGGGGTGCGGGGTGCGGGGTGCCGGGCGCCGCAACGCATTCGACGCTCAGGGGCACCGGCGGCCGGCCAGCGCACGAAGCAGACGGTGCTTGAATTCCTGCTCGCGAAAGAGGTCCTTCCACTCCACGCGGACGAACCGCCAGCCCTCTTCAACCAAGGCCTTCTCCCGGCGCCGTTCCTCGAAGAGCACCTCGGCCGTGGGACTGTAGTCGAAGTACTTGATTTTGCCGTCGAACTCGAGGGCGACCTTTTCCTCCTTCCATGCAAAGTCCAGGCGATGGCGCCCGGCGCGGCTCGACACTTCCAGCTGCGGCTCAGGTGGCCGGATCCGCAGCCGCAGGATCAGGTCGCGGGTCAGGGTCTCGCCGGGAGATTCGGAGCGAGGATCGGCCGCGGCCAGGACGCGGCGGAAAGTCCGAATGCCCCGGCGGCCGTCCAGATCATCTGCCATGCCCTGCAGGGCGCCCGGGTCCGCGCCGAGTCTAAGCGCGTGGTCGGTGAGGATCAACGCCTGCCTGTAGGGCAGCAGCATGGCGCAGTCGGCCGTCGTGCGCTCCAGGGAAGTGGTCCGGAGGCCGTTCACCACGGCGACGTCATGGTCGGCGAAGGGGCGCGTGTGGCAGCGGACGTCCCTGCCGTGACGCTCGTTCGAGGGCCGTACTTTCTGGAGGACATGGATCACGTCATCCACTTCCCACAGGTGGAGGAGGCGGAGGCGCGCTGCGGAAGTGTGGCTGTAGTGGAAGGCGCCTGTCGACGTCGTACGCGTTCCGTGGGCATGCGCGTAGATGAGCTGCCGGCTCCGGACAGTAGGCGACTGGGCGTTCCAGAGGCTGGCGCGGATGTAGCAGCCGTGCCGGAGCCGGACGAGGGTGCCTAAATCGAGGAGCGAGCGGACGGTGCGCGAGCTGAAGCCGAGATCCAGGAGCTGTTCGGTGCGCCAGAGGTTACCGGTCGGCGGCAGCTCCAGCACGGGGTTATGCGTCATGCCACCAGCCTCGGCCGCCGCAGGAGCGGGCGGGAGGCCGCGCCGTCGCTATGTGGATAACACGAGGGCGCCGCACCTTGGCTTCTTTGGGGGACGGCTGTTTGGGACGCCGCCCAATTCGCCGGAACGCGGCGAAGGCGCCGCAAAGTTACGGCGAACTCGGTGGTCTCCCACGAATTCGGTGGCGGCCCCGTCAGCCGGGAACGCGGGCAGTGGTGCCGCGGACGATGAGGTCCGGCTCGATCAGCTGGCGCTCAGGCTCGAGGGCGGGGTCCTGGATCCGTGCCAGCAGGGCGCTTGCGACGCCGGACCCGACAATGTCGCTCCGGTTGTCCACCGAGGTCAGGTCCAGATACCGCGACTTGGCCAGCGGGGAGTTGTCGTAGCCGATCACGGAGAGCTCTTCCGGGATGGACAGGCCACGGGCCTTGGCTGCGGCGAAGGCGCCCAGGGCCATGGTGTCATTGGCGGCGAACAGGGCGGTGGTGTCGGGGTGGTGGTCAAGGACCCAGCAGGCGGCCGCATAGCCGTCCTCCTCAGAGGTGCCGCGGGATTCACCGGCGATCCTGACCTCGATGCCCGCTTCCAGGATGCGGCGGCGGAAGCCTTCCCGCCGGTGGGCCGCGGCGCCGCCGGAACCAGAGAGGTGTCCGATGCGCGTGTGGCCGAGCCCGATCAGGTGCTCCGCCGCCATGCGGCCGCCGCCGTCGTCGTCGTTGGTGATGAGCCCGGCGCCGGCCGGAACGCCGTTCCGCCAGCCGGCGACGACGGCGGGAACCCAAGTGCCGGCCATCATGGACTCGCTTGGCTCGGCGGCGATGACGAGGCCCTCCACGTGCATGGACAGCAGGCCGTCCACGGCCTCCGTGATGCGGTTCTCGCCCGGGCGGGAATCCGCGAGGGTGACCTGGTAGCCGTGGGGGGAGAACACGGATTCCATGCCGCGCAGGAGGTCCACGAACCAGGGGTTCCGGAAGTCGTCAATGACCAGCCCGATGCTTTTCGTCTGGCTGCTGGCGAGCGTGGTCGCCGCCCGGCTGGGGCGATAGCCGAGCTCCGACATTGCCGCCCGGACGGCCTCCCGACGCTTCTCGCTGACCTTTGACGGGTTTTGGAGCACGAGCGAGACCAATGACGGGGAGACGCCGGCGCTCTTGGCGACGTCGTAGATCGTAGGGCGGCGGGTTCTGGGGGTATTCAACGACATCTGCAGGGCCTTTCACGTCTCATCCGAGGATATCCGGTCAACCATTGACAGGACATATGCACATAGCTACGCTTTTGTTCAGCGCCAGATTTTGTAGCGCTCCAATTTCTATCGTCGGGCCGTCGGTCTGACCGAATTTCAAAGGAGAAATCGATGGCTGACAGTTTGGGAGTTGCCGTAATCGGCGCCGGAATGGCAGGAAAAGCGCATGCGGCCGCGTACCGCACGGCGTCGGCGCTCTACAGCCCGGTTCTTCCTCCTATCCGGCTGGTCTCCATCGGCGACGTCAACGCCGAGTTCGGTTCCCTGGCCGCGAACCGTTTCGGCTACGAACGCCATGACACCTCGTGGCAGGCGATCGCCGAGGCCGATGACATCGACGTCGTGAGCGTCGTGATCGCGAACTCCCTCCACCGCGAAGTCGTGGAAGGCCTGCTGGCCGCCGGCAAGCATGTGCTGTGCGAGAAGCCGCTGAGCGACTCCATTGAGGACGCCCGCGCCATGGCCGAGGCGGCCCGCAGCGCCAGTTCGATTGCCCGCACCGGGTTCACCTTCCGCCGCACGCCGGGCATCGCCTACATCCGGGACCTCATCCGCGCCGGCGTGCTGGGGAACGTCCTGCACTTCAGCGGCCGCTACTGGACCGACTACGGGTTCAGCCCGTCGGCGCCCATGAGCTGGCGCTACAAAGGCGGCCCGGGTTCCGGGGCGCTGGCCGACGTCGGCAGCCACCTGACGTACGTCGCTGAGTTCCTCTGCGGCGACATCAAGTCCATCAGCGGCGGACGCCTCAGCACCGTGATCGACAAGCGGCCGCTGCCGCTGGGCGCCGTCATGGGCCACGACCACTCCGCGGTCAGCGACACGTTCGAGCCGGTCGAGAACGACGACTACGCGGTGTTTTCCGCCGAATTCGAGAACGGTGCAGGCGGCTTCGAGGTCTCCCGGGTCGCCGCAGGGCACGCCAACAGCCTCATCTTCGAGGTCTTCTGCGAGAGCGGCGCCGCCCGGTTCGACCAGCGCCGCCCCGCGGAGATCGAGCTGTTCCTCAACGACGGCCCGGCCAACGAAAACGGCTACCGCCAGGTGATCCTCGGCCCCGGTCACCCCTACATCGCGGGCGGGCTGGCCATGGACGCGCCCAGCGTCGGCTTCGGCCAGAACGACGCTTTCGGCTACCAGGCCCGGGCCTTCCTCGAGGAGGTCGCCGGCCTCAGTGAGGCGGACTCCCTGCCCCGCTGCGCCACGTTCGACGAGGGCGTGCGCAACATGGAGCTGCTCGGCGCAGTCACCGAATCCGCCCTCAACAACGGAAAGAAAATCACGCTATGAAACTCGGCGTCTACAACGCAATCCTGCACGACCGGCCCCTTCCCGAGGCCCTCAAGGTCATCGCCAACCTCGGACTGACCGGCGTCGAAATCAACACGGGCGGGTTCCTGCCGGCCGTCCACGTCCCCACCATGGACCAGATCCTGGAAAGCGATGCGGCCCGCGATGACTACCTCGCGATTTTCGAGGGCACCGGCGTCTCGATTGCCGGCCTGAACTGCAATGGCAACCCGCTGCACCCCAAGCGTGAAATCAGCGCGAAGCACGCCGAGGACATCCGCCGCTCCATCCGCCTGGCGCAGCGGCTGGGGCAGGACCGTGTGGTGACCATGTCCGGCCTGCCCGGCGGCGAACCCGGGGCCACCACGGTCAACTGGGTGGTCAACGCCTGGAACTCGGCGGCCCTGGACGTGCTCGACTACCAGTGGGGCATCGCGGCCGACTTCTGGAAGGAAACCGACCGCCTGGCCGCCGACCATGGCGTGAAGGTGGCCCTCGAGCTGCACCCGCAGAACATCGTGTTCAACACCGCCGATGTCCACAAGCTCATCGAGCTCACCAACGCGACCCACGTCGGCGTCGAGCTTGATGCCTCGCACCTGTTCTGGCAGCAGATGGATCCGGTCGCGGTGGTCCGCGAACTCGGCCCGCTGGTCTTCCAGGCGGCGGCGAAGGACGTCCGCATCAATGCCGCCAACGCAGCGCTCTACGGCGTCCTCGACAACAGCTTCCGGCGGCTCTCCCCGGACGAAAACCGCACCAACCTCGGCGGCGACGAGTGGGCCAACGAATGGCCCAAGGACTCCGCCTGGGACTTCGTTGCCCTGGGCCGCGGGCACGACACGGCCTACTGGACCGAGTTCCTGCGCGCGCTCTACGAGGTGGACCCGGACATGCTGGTCAACATCGAGCACGAGGACGTCTCCCTGGGCCGGATCGAGGGCCTCCAAGTGGCGGCCAAGGTCCTTCGGGACGCCGACTCGGCACTCGCGGCGTCGCTGCACCTCACCAACTGACGGCCTGACGGCCCGGCACCCGAGTAGCGGGCCGCCGTCGTACTCTGGAAAACCTCGAGGTCGCCGGAACGTTGCGGGGTCGCCGGAAACTTCCGGCGACCTCGCACGGTTCCGGCGATTTCGACGCCGTGGACGCCGGGACGCCCTAGGAGTAGTAGTTCGCCAGGGTCTCGGCCTTGAACTCGAAGAAGTTGCCGGCCTCAATGGCGAGCCGGGCGTCGTCGACCATCTTCACCACGAAGCGTTCGTTGTGGATCGAGATCAGGGTGGCCGAGACCATCTCCTTGGCCTTGAACAGGTGGTGGATGTAGGCCCGCGAATAGTTCAGGCAGGCGTAGCAGTCGCAGCCTTCCTGCAGCGGGCCGAAGTCGCGTTTGTACTTCGCGCCGGAGAGGTTGTACCGGCCGGTGGGGTGGTAGAATGCCGAGTTGCGGGCCACCCGGGTGGGGGAGACGCAGTCGAAGGTGTCCGCTCCGTTTTCAATGGCCGTGAAGATGTCGTCCGGTTCGGAGATGCCCAGCAGGTGCCGCGGCTTGTTCTCCGGCAGCTCCTCGTTGCACCAGCGCACGATCGTGCCGAGGTTCTCTTTCTCCAGCGCCCCGCCGATCCCGAAGCCGTCGAAGTTCATGGCGCCGAGGTCGCGGCAGGCCTTGCGGCGCAGGTCCTCGTACTGGGCGCCCTGGATCACCCCGAACAGGGCCTGGTAGGGCTTGCCGGCGCGCTCGTCCGTGAGCCGGAAGTGCTCGGTAATGCACCGTTCGGCCCAGCGCCGGGTCCGCTCCAGGGACTCCTCCTGGTAACCGCGGGAGTTCTGCAGCGTGGTGAGCTCGTCGAACGCGAACATGATGTCCGCGCCGATCTGGTGCTGGACGTTCATGGAGATCTCGGGGCTGAAGCGGTGCCGGTCGCCGTTGAGATGGCTCTTGAACCACACGCCTTCCTCGTCCACGTGGGCCAGGCGTTCTTTCCCGGGGGCGACGGCGTCGTCGGGCCCTGAATTGTCCACCGACTTCATGTCGATGACCTTCTTGAACCCCGAGCCCAGGCTCATCACCTGGAAACCGCCGGAATCGGTGAACGTGGGACCGCGCCAGTTCATGAACGCGCCCAGGCCTCCGGCCTCGTCCAGGATGTCCGCGCCCGGCTGCAGGTACAGGTGGTAGGCGTTGGCCAGCACCGCCTGCGCGCCGAGTTCGGCAATGGATTCCGGCAGCACGGACTTGACTGTGGCCTTGGTGCCGACGGCGATGAACGCCGGGGTCTGGATCTCCCCGTGCGGGGTGGCGATGGTGCCGGTCCGGCCCAGGAACTCACCGCCGTTGGCGGCAACCTGCCCGGCCGACGGCGGGCACGCCTCGCTCAGGCGTTTGCCCACGCGGAAGGAGAACTCGGACTGCCGGGCGGGCGCGGGGGACGAAGACGCGAAGTCGGGATTGGCTGGCACGGTTCAAGTGTGCCAGCTAACGCAGCTCAGGACTCAGTGGACGGGATCCGATGTGGGGTAGTTCTCAGCCCGCCACTTGTCCCAGTAGTCGCGGACCGCCTCCAGCTGGTGGGCCCCGAGGTCGTAGGTGGAGACGATTGCGAGGGATCCGCCGTCGGGCCGGATGTCGGCGATGGCGGGCTGGTCCGCCACGATCAGCAGGCCGTCCCCGTGCTCGGCATAGTTGTGGACGGTCAGTCCCACCTGGTGGTTGCTGCGGAACCACACTTTGCCGGAGATTTTCTCGCCCGTGGGCAAGGTGAGCGAATACGGGTCCCCCGGCGACGGGACATCGCTGAGCCCCAGTTTCTCTATCGCGGACCCGCCGGAGCCGGGCACGGAGAAGAAGAAGGTCCGGCGCTTGCCGTGCGGGTGCCGTTCCAGGGCGAAGCGCAACTGGTGGAGGAATGTCAGCCAGCCCTGGGTGATGTCCTCGTCCCAGGCCGCCCACTCGGAATTGTGGTCGATTGCCGCCCGGGTGACGCTGACCTCCGTGCCCGTGGGGACAGGTTTCAGGGTGAAAACGTCGCCGCCGTCGACCACCAGGGAGGTGTGGTCGGCGCCTTCGACCACATTGGGGCCGAAGTAGATTTCGTTGATTTCGGCCTCTTGGTCATCGGCCACCCAGCCGTGCCATTGGGCGATCTTGGCGGGTTCGCGCAGCATGGTCCAAACTTGCTGCGCGTCGGAATTGATCACAACGCTCAGATTGTTCGTCATGGGGTGAATCTACAACTCCGTGCCCGCCACGGGTAGGGCCCAACGCTAGACCTCAGGCGCGGACCGATTCGAGCTCGTTGGCGATCCGGCGTTCCAGCTCAACGGTGCCGATCGTTTCGGAGCCGCCGTGCGCGCGCAGGAACAGGAGCGCCTCGAGCCGCAGCAGGCGCCAGTCGCGTTCCGCGTCCGGGTTCGCATTGTCGATCGAGCGGAAGATTTCCTTGTCGTACAGGTTGGGCTCGTTGAGCGAGCGCTGGCGCACCTTGGCGTTGATTCGGGCCTTGAACGGGTCCGTTTCCATGGCCTCCGGCGCGCGGAGCAGTGTCTCGTAGATCCCGGCGCGCTGGTCCTGACCCAGCTGGCGGCAGATGTAGCTGGAGAGCGCCAGCGATGACTCCACGGAGGCCCAGCGGTCGGGGTTGCCGTCGAATGGCAGGACGTTGAGCAGGTCCGCGACCCCCAGGGCGTTGTCGGGGTCCTTGAGGGTGACGAAGAGCTCGTGCGCGAGGTCGCTGAGATCCTTCAGGCAGCTCCCGGACTTGGTGTTGATGCCCTTGGCGAGCCGTTCACTGAGCAGGAGCACCCCGACGGCGCCCGGATGGGCCTCGGCCGCGGCCTCCACGACAGACTCCGGCGTGCCGTCGGGGGCCGGGATGAGCGCCAGGTCCGCCTCGCTGGGTCCGCTCACGGCGGGCGGCGCAACAGGCTGGGGAGGGACGACGACGGCGGCGGCGGCGGCCGTATTGTCGGGCCCGGCAGCGTCGGATTCAGTTGTGCCAGGCCCAGCTGCGTCGGAACCAGGTGTGTCGGAACCAGGTGTGTCGGACGCAGTTGCGGCTGGCCCGGCTGCGACCGGCTCAGCCTCGTCCGGCGCGGGGGCGCCACCATCGGAAGGAGTCGGCGTGCCGGTCGCGCCGCCGTCGGACGCCGTTGTGCCGGCCCCGGCGTCGTCCGTGACGCGGACCAGTGACCCCGCCGCGATCCGCAGCACACCGCCACCGCTGAGGGTCGCCAACACCATGGCGGGAGAACCAAAATCGTCGGTTTCGACATCCACGCGATGGATCTCGGCGGAGCGGTTTCCGCCGGGCAGAATCAGGTGGTCACCGGCCCGCAGAGATCCAGCCTGCTGTTCACTGTAGTTCCGGGAGGCTGGGGGGTGGGTCATCGGGAGTCCTTAAAGTTCTCTTGCGGTCCGCCCAACAGTCTACAAAATCGGCCGCGTGAAGTCGGGGACGCAGGGGAGCCCCCGAGAGTCCCCGGCCGGCGCCGGGCCCAAGGGAACCGGCTAGTTGCCGACTCCCGCGAACGCCAGGGCCTGCCGGATCAGGGCCCCCCGGCCGCCGCTGAATTCGAGCTGCACGTCCGTGCCCATGACCTCCTGCGGGGTCATCCAGGTCAGCTCAAGGGCGTCCTGCCGCGGGGAGCATTCGCCGGTCACAGGAATGATGTACGCCAGGGCAACGGCGTGCTGGCGGTCGTCCGTGAAGCCGGTATGGGACGGGGACGGGAAGTACTCGGCCACGGTGAACGGCACCGGGCTGACCGGAAGCTGCGGGAAGGCGAGGGGGCCCAGGTCCTTCTCCATGTGGCGGAGCAGGGCGGCGCGGATGGTCTCGCGGTAGAGAACGCGGCCGGACACCAGGGACCGGACCATGGTGCCGTCCTCGTCGGCCTGCAGGAGGGTGCCGACCTCGTTCACGAACCCGAGGGGGTCCAGCCGGACCGGAACGGCCTCGACGTAGACCATCGGCAGCCTGCCCCGCGCTTCGAACAGGTCGTCGTCGGAGAGCCAGCCGGGATTCGGGTCAGGGGTGCGCACATTCATGGTTAAGTTCTACCCCATCCCTGACCCGCCGGGCGTCACGCCCAAGCGACGACGAGCCGGGCCGTCTGCGCCGGGACCGCCAGGTCCACGCCTGTCAGATCCTGAAAGCGGCTGATCCGGTTGAGGATGGTGTTGCGGTGGCAGAAGAGCTGCTGCGCTGTCGCCGTAATGCTCCCTGTTTCCAAGTAATGCTGGACGGTTTCTTTCAGCCGCTCCCGTTCGCCGCCGCGGCACCCCGACAGGCCGGCCTCAAGGTCGGCCAGCAGGTCCAGGCCGACGTCGAGCATTTGCTGCTTGGCCAGCCGGGCCCAGGCGGCCTCCGCTGACAGGGGCCCGGAATCGGAAGGCCGCAGCAGGGAGGCGAGGCTTCCGGCCGTGCGGGCGTCCGCGGGCAGCGCCCGCAGCCCGGCGACGCCCGGAACATAACCGCATGGGATGTCGGTCAACGCGGCGGGAACAGAGTGCCGGGCGACGTCCCGGTATGGCGGGAGCGGCCAGAACGCGTAGGTGTTCCCGCCGAATTCGTGGACGAAGATCCGGCTGCGTGTCTGTTGCCCGGAGCCCAGGCTGGTCGCGGCCGTTCGGAGACTCACTGCGGCGTCGCCACTGGCCGCCACGAGTCCGAAGCGGGCGGTCGAGTCCACGCCGAGGGCGGCGGCGACCTGGCTGACGGTCTCCGCGGTGGGGCTAGCCTGGTTGAAGAGCCGGGCAATGAATTCGCGGCGGATGCTGGACTCCTCCTGGGCCATCCGCACGCGTTCGGTCAGATAGCTCGTGTGGGTCCGCGTGGCGAATTGGTCCACGACACGCCAGACCCTGTCCACACTGGATGCCAGCAGCGCGGCGTCCTCGGCATCGGCGATCTGCAGCAGGCCTTCCCAGATGATGCTGAAGTCCAGCCGGACGGCTGAGATGAGCGCCTCCGGCGGGATGCCGGCCCGGGCGCGTTTGGCGCCCAGATCGGCAGCAAATTCGAGGAGCGACTCCATCGCCGGACCAAGGGTGGACTGCTGCCGGAGTTCCTGTCCGCGCAGCCCGTCCACCAAGCGCCTGAATGTTTCGCGCGCAGTCACTTCGAGATCGCCGGAGCCCACCTGTTTTTCGGCATACTCGGGGATGTCACGGACCCTCGCCGTAAATGTTTCGGCCAGCGTGTCCAGCCGCCCGTGGAGCAGCTCCACCAGTTCGGCCCAGCGCAGGGAATCACCCGGCGAATGAAAATTGTGCATTCACACATTTTAGGCATGGAAATGCGTGATGCAATGCTAGTTTTTTGGACGAAATGTACTGGCAGAATGGGACAAGAGAAAGCGGGTGAGCGCAGTCACACCCCGTCGGCCTTATCGGCCGGTTCCATCCCTTCCGCATTATTTGGAGTAATCATGGCAAGCAGCGCAAGCAACGCCACCACCACCGCCGGCCCGCAGTTGCCAGGGGTTGTCGATGAGAGCGTGGCCAAGAAAGTCGCCCTCGCGGCCCTCGTCGGCACAGCGCTGGAGTGGTACGACTTCTTCCTGTTCACCACGGCCGCAGCGCTGGTGTTCAACGCGCAGTACTTCGTGTCCCAGGACCCCTTCGTCTCGGCCATGAGCTCCTTTGCCACCCTGGCCGTGGGCTTCGTGGCCCGCCCGATCGGGGGCTTCATCTTCGGCGCCCTGGGGGACAAGGTGGGGCGCAAGAAGATCCTGATGGTCACCATCGTGGGCATCGGCCTCGTGACCGGGCTCATCGGCCTGCTCCCGAACTACATGACGATCGGCGTCGCGGCCCCCATCCTGCTGGTTGCCCTGCGCATCCTGCAGGGCCTCGCCGTCGGCGGCGAGTGGAGCGGCGCGGTGATCATCGCAGTCGAAAACGCCCCGGTTGCCAAGCGCGCCCGCTACGCTGCCCTCCCGCAGCTCGGCTCGCCTATCGGCACCATCCTGTCCTCCGGCGGCTTCTTCGGAATGCTCTACCTGGTGGGCCAAGCCAACTTCGATGCCTGGGGCTGGCGCATCCCGTTCATCGCGGCGATCCCGCTGCTGGCCATCTCGATGTGGATCCGCAGCAAGCTCAGCGAGTCCCCGGAATTCGAAGCCCTCATGGAGTCCGGCGAGACCGAGCACGCCCCCATCCGCGGCGTCCTGACGAAGAGCTGGCGCCAGATCCTGGTGGGCATGTGCTCGGCGCTGCTGGGCATCGGCGGCTTCTACCTCATCACCAGCTTCGTAGTCTTCTACGGCACCAAGGTGCTCAAGATGCCCTACGAAACCTTGCTTCTCGGCTCGCTCCTCGCCGCCGTCTTCGAAATCTTCGCCCTGATCTGGGCCGGCCGCATGGGCGAGAAATACGGCGCCAGCAAGGTCATCCTCTGGGGCGGCATCGCCTCCGCCGTCATCGCCGTGCCGGTCTTCCTGGCCATCGACACCGCCAACCCCGCCCTGGTCATCATCGCCATGATCATCGGCGTGTGCACCCTGTCCATCCCTTACGCGGTGTCCGGAACGGCCCTGACCGCACTCTTCGCCACGAAGGTCCGGTACACCGGCGTCGCCATCACCTCCAACAGCGCCGGCGTCATCTCCGGCTTCGTGCCGCTGATCGCCACCGCCCTCGTGGCCGCCAATGGCAACTCGTTCTGGCCCGGCGCCATCATCTTGCTGGTGGTGTCCGTATTGACCGCGCTGTCCGGCATTTTCCTCCCCGCACTGAGTATCGAAGAAAAGGGAATGAAGCATTGAGCACAACAACCACCGCCGGGCACCTGATTGTTGCCCAGCTGGAACGAGCCGGTATCCGGCGCGTGTACGGCGTCCCCGGGGAGAGCTTCCTGGACGTGCTGGACGGCCTGCACGGATCCTCCATTGAAACGGTGGTGACCCGCCACGAGGGCGGCGCCGGATTCATGGCCCTCGCCGAAGGCCGGCTCACGGAGCTTCCGGGCGTGGCCATGGTGACCCGTGGTCCGGGCGCGGCCAACGCCTTCATCGCCATCCACACCGCACACCAGGACGCCACCCCGATGATCTTGTTCGTGGGCCTCATCCCGGTCGCGGACCGCGGCCGGGAGTCGTTCCAGGAATTCGACATCAACGCCTGGTTCGGCAGCACCGCCAAGAAAGTCGTGACGCTCGACGACGCCGCCTCCGCCGCCCGCGTGGTGGACGACGCCATCTTCACAGCACTCAGCGGCCGGCCGGGACCCGTGGTGATCGGCCTGCCCGAAGACGTGCTGGTCCACGCGATCGAATCGGCCACGGTGGAGCCCCGGACCGTCGCCCGGACGGAACCTGCAGCAGCCGATCTCGCCGGCCTCGAGACGCGCCTGGCCGCGTCCAGGAAGCCCCTGATCGTGGTGGGCGGCGAAGGCTGGGACCAGGCATCCTCCGACGCGCTGGCCGGCTGGGCCGCCCGCCACGGCGTCCCGGTGCTCGCTGACTTCCGCGCCTACGACGCCGTCCCGCACAACAGTGACGCCTACGCCGGCTACCTCGGCTACGCCCGCAGCGACGCCAACGCCCGCCGCCTCGACGAGGCCGACCTGCTGGTCTTCGTCGGCTGCGTCCGCGCCGACGTGCTCTCCGACGGCTACAAGCGCGGACTGGGTGCCGTCACCGTCGTCGTCCACCCCGGCGCCGATCTGCTGGGCCACTTCGGCCGGCTGGACCAGCACATTCCGGCCCACGTCGCGTCCTTCGCCACGGCATTCGCCGCCACGGATTCCGCGGCGGCTCCCGAGGCGGGCTGGCTGGCCGGGGCCCGCGCCGACTACGAAAAATTCTCCTCGGCGCAGCCGGATGGAGGCACGGGGGTGGACCTCGCCGTCGTCATGGAAATCCTCAAGCAGGAAATGGACGACGACGCCGTCATCACCTACGGGGCGGGGAACCACTCGCTGTGGCCGGCCCGCTACCTGAAGCACAACACCGCGAACTCACTCGCCGCACCCCGCAACGGGGCCATGGGCATGGGGATCCCGGCGGCGGTGGCTGCCTCCCTGGCCTACCCCGGCCGCCAGGTGATTTCCGTGGCCGGTGACGGCTGCTTCATGATGAACGGTCAGGAAATGGCCACGGCCATGGGCCACGGCGGGAAGTTCATCGCCCTCGTGGTGGACAACGGCATCTTCGCCACGATCCGTGAGCACCAGGAAGGCCACTACCCGGGCCGGCCCTCGGGCACACACATGACCAACCCGGACTTCGCCGCACTGGCCCGGTCCTACGGCGGCTACGGCGAACGGGTCGAGAAGGCAGAGGACTTCGGCGCCGCTTTCCGCCGTGCCGTCGACTCCGGGCTGCCGGCAGTCCTGCACCTCCCGCAGGACCCCACCACCCGCTCGCCCAAGACCGCCAGCAACTGACCGGAGCCTGTCATGATCACCCTGCACAACATCATCAACGGTGAGATCGTCCCCGGCAGTGCCGGCGACGGTTCGGACGCGGCCACCCTGCCGTTCTTCGACCCCGCCACCGGAGTCCAGCTCGGCACCGCCCCGGACAGCGACGCCGCCACCGTGGACCGCGCCTTCCAGGCCGCCCACACCGCCTTCCAGAGCTACAAGCGGACCACCCCGGCCGAACGCCAGGCCATGATGCTCAAACTCGCCGACCTCATCGAGGCCAACGTCGACAGGCTCCTGGACGCCGAGGTCGCCTGCACCGGCAAGCCGCGCCAGATCACCCGCGAGATCGAGATCCTCCGCGGCGCCGACCAGCTGCGCTTCTTCGCCGGCGCCTGCCGCGTGGTGTCCGGGACCGCCCAGACCGAATACGTCCGCGGCTTTTCCTCCACCGTCCGGCGCGAACCCCTCGGCGTGGTCGCCCAGATCACCCCGTGGAACTACCCGTTCATGATGGCCATCTGGAAGATCGGACCGGCGCTCGCCGCCGGCAACACGCTGGTCCTGAAACCGGCCGACACCACGCCCTGGTCCACCCTGGTGCTGGGCGAACTGGCGCAGGAGGCCTACCCCGCCGGCGTCGTCAACGTCATCTGCGGCGGCCGGGGGACCGGTGCCGCCATGGTGGATCACGAGATCCCGGAAATGGTGTCCATCACCGGCTCCACCCGGGCCGGGGCTCAGGTGATGTCCGCGGCGTCGAAGACCCTCAAGGACGTCCACCTGGAACTCGGCGGCAAGGCACCGGCGATCGTCTTTGCCGACACCGACATTGACGTGGCGGCCAGGGAGATCGCGCTCGGTGCGTTCTTCAACGCCGGGCAGGACTGCACCGCCGTGACCCGCGTGCTCGTCGAGGACTCCATCCACCAGGAGTTCGGCGCCGCGCTCGCCGCGGCAGCCGCAGGGCTGCAGGTCGGCGGCGACGCCGCGGACCTGGGCCCGCTGAACAGCGCCGCCCAGCTTGACCGGGTGGAAGGCTTCATGTCCCGGCTGCCCGCGAACGCCAGGGTCCTGGCCGGAGGCAAGCGGACGGGCGCCGGCTTCCACTTCGAACCCACCGTCATCGACGGGGTGTTCCAGGCCGACGAGGTGGTCTGCGAGGAAATCTTCGGACCCGTCGTCACCATCCAGCCCTTCCGGGACGAGGCCGAAGCCTTGGACCTGGCCAACGGGACCAAGTACGCGCTGGCCTCCAGCGTCTGGTCCAACAACCACGGAGTGGTCACCCGGGTCTCCAATCAGCTGGACTTCGGCGCCGTCTGGATCAACTGCCACCAGGTGATCCCGGCCGAGGCACCGCACGGCGGTTTCAAGCACTCCGGGACCGGCAAGGACCTCTCCGTCTTTGGCCTGGAGGACTACACCCGCATCAAGTCAGTCACCACCTCCCACCGCTAAAGAACCACGTAGGTAACCCTTGAAACTCGATCTGCTGCTGCGCAACGCGGACATCATCACCATGGATGAGCGCCGCCCGCATGCCACCTCGCTGGGAGTCTGGCAGGGCCGGATTGTGGGCCTCGACGACGACCTGGCCGGCCTGGACGCGGCCGAAGTCCTGGACCTCGGCGGCGCCACCGTGACCCCCGGCTTCATCGACGCCCACTGCCACACGACCTGGTTCGGGCTCGGCCTGGGCGAACTGGACGTCTCCGCCGCGCGCGGCCTGACGCAGCTCTACGCCCTGCTGGAGGCCGGCATGGCGGCAGACAGCGCGCGGCCGGAGGCAGGGCCGGAGCCCGGGACCGGACCGGCGCCGGACTGGCTGCTGGCCACCGGCTTCAGCCAGCAGCAGCACGGCGGCGAGTTCCCGGACATCACCGTCTTGGACCGGATCACGGGAAACCGGCCGCTGTTCATGCGGCACAACTCCGGGCACATGGCCGTAGTCAACACGGCCGCGCTCCGGCTGGCCGGCGCCGAACCGGCGTCGTTTCCGGACCCCGACGGCGGCGTCATTGTCCGCGACGCCGACGGCCGCCCCACCGGGCTGGTCCAGGAAACCGCGCAGCAGCTGATCCAGCAGCTGATCCTGCCGTACTCGTCCGAGGCGATCGAAGCCGCACTGGACCGGGCCACCACCTACTACGCCGCGGAGGGCATCACGAGCTTCACCGAGGCCGGGATCGGCGGCGGCTGGATCGGCCACAGCCCCGTGGAGCTGGCCGCCTACCAGCGGGCGGCCTCCGCGGGCAGGCTCCACGCCCGGGCGCAGCTGATGCCCGTTATGGATGTGCTCCACCCGCTCGGCGGGCAGCACCCGCCGGGCACCACGCCGGCCGGACTGGATCTGGGCATCGCCAGCGGCTTCGGCGGCGACTTCCTGTCCCTGGGCCCGGCGAAGGTGTTCCTGGACGGGTCGCTGCTCGGCGAAACGGCCGCGGTCAGCCATGACTACTGCAGCCACGGCGGGACGGACAACACCGGCAACACCGGCTACTTCCAGGCCGAACCGGACGCGCTCCGGGCAAAGATCGAGGCCGCCTACGCGGCCGGCTGGTCGATCGCGGCGCACGCCATCGGCGACCGCGCCGTTGACCTCGCGATCGACATCATCACCGGCTGCGCCGCCAAATACGGCCCCCGGACCGTGCCCAACAGGATCGAACACGCCTCGATGACCCGGCCGGAACAGCTGCAACGGCTGGCCGCCGCGGACATCGCCGTCACCCCGCAGGCGAGCTTCTTCGCCGACGGCGGGGACGGCATGACGCTGTCCCTCGGCCCGGAACGGCTCGGTTGGGCCTACCGGGCGGCGTCGTTCCTGTCCGCCGGTGTGACACTCGCCGGCAGTTCCGACCGCCCCGTGGCCGACGGAAACGTGCTCCGCGGCATGCAGGCGTTCGTGGACCGGCGCACCGCCTCCGGGGCCGTTTTCGGGAACCCGGACGAACGGCTCAGCCCGTTCCAGGCCCTGGCGGCCTACACCACCGGAGCCGCCGCAGCCACCGGCGCCTCCGGCGTCAAAGGCTCACTGACGGCCGGGAAGCTGGCCGACTTCACCGTCCTGTCGGGGTCCCCGCTTACCGCGGACAGCATCGCCGAACTCCAGGTGCTGGCCACCGCCGTCGGGGGGAACTTCACGTTCCGGAGCCCCGGCCTCACGTCCCCGGTTGCGGTCGATTCGGCCGCAACCGGTCCATTCTTCAGCACAGCCACCAACCGTTCCTAGGGGAAAACCGTGACCACTCAGACCTCTTTCAGCACCCGCGACGCCGCGTTCGTGCGGGACTTCCACATCATGAGCGAATTCGGCGCCACCGAGAACGGCGGCGTGGAACGCCAGGCCGCCAGCGTGCCGGACGGCCAGCAGCGGCAATGGCTCACCGGCCTGCTGGAGGCCAACGGCTTCACCGTCCGGTTCGACCGGGCCGGCAACCAGTGGGGCCTGTACGAGGCCGTCCCGGGCGCCCCCTTCGTGGTGGTGGGTTCCCACATGGATTCCCAGCCGACGGCGGGACGCTACGACGGCGCGTACGGCGTGCTCGCCGCGGCCCATGCGGCGTTCCGGCTCGTGGACCAGTGGGCCGCGGCCGGGGACGCCGGGCAGCCCCGGTTCAACATCGCGGTGGTCAACTGGTTCAACGAGGAGGGCTCCCGCTTCAAGCCGTCCATGATGGGCTCCTCCGTCTACACCGGAAAGCTCGAACTCGAAACCGCGCTGGCCACCACGGACGCGGCCGGAGTCACGGTCCGCGAGGCCCTGGACGCGATCGGCTGCCGGGGCAGCTACGAGGGCCCCGAAGCCGCGTACTGCGCCGAAATCCACATTGAACAGGGCCGGAGCATGGAACGCGAAGGGATCACCATCGGCCTGGTGAACTCCAACTGGGCGGCCAACAAATACGAGTTCGTGGTCCACGGCGAGCAGGCCCACACCGGCTCCACCGTGATCGCGGACCGGAAGGACGCGCTGCTGGGTGCGTCCATGATGGTGGTCGCCGCGCGGGAACTCGCCGACACCTTCCCCGGCGTGCTGCACACCTCCGTGGGACAACTGAACGTCTACCCCAACTCGCCCGTGGTGGTGCCGTCCCGGGTGAGCCTGCTGCTGGACCTGCGCAGCGCCGACGAGGCTGTCCTTGCCGAGGCCGACGCCCTGCTGGACGAGCGGATCGCCGGGATCGAACGGCTGGCGAATGTCACGGTGGAGCGCAACCACGCCCACACCTGGCCTGTGACCCCCTACCAGCCCGAAGGCGTGGAACTCGCAGCCAAGGTGGCGGCGGACCTGGGCCTGGCGAGCAAGCAGGTCATGAGCCTGGCCGGGCACGATTCGACCAACATGAAGGACCTGGTCCCGACGGTGATGCTGTTTGTGCCCAGTGTGGACGGGATCTCCCACAACGAGCACGAATACACCACGGACGAGGACATCGTTGCCGGCCTGGCGATGCTCACCGAGGTAGTGAACCGGCTCTGCAACGGGGCGCTGGAGGACTGACCGCGGCCACCAAGGGCTGAACTCCACAGGTCCTCCACGGCCGCCCCGGAACCCCCAGGCGCCTGGCCAGTGCCTTCTCAGGCGCCGTCGGGCTTCTGCGAGATCCAGAGCATCGCCCCGTTGGGGTTCTCCGGCAGGTCAGCCGCGTCAGGGTTGGCCACGTGCAGGGTCCGCCCGAAGGCCTCTTCCGTCAGGCTGACCCGGTGGCCGGCGGCCGCGAGGCGGTCCCGCAGGCCGGCGAGGTCGCCGGTGTATTCAAACCCCAGGCCGGTCCGGGCGGCGCCGCTGGCGGGCCGGACCATCAGCACACCGCCGTTCTTCGCCGTGAAATCCGCGGTTTCGTCGTCGTCCGGGGCCGGCCGCAGCCGGGCGCCCACGTTCCGCAGGGTTTGCGCGGCGGCGGCCGCGTCCGGCGTGAACCAGACTTCGACGACGGCCAGGGCCGGATCGGCGTCCGCGCACTGCGCGCCGTGGGCGGCCTTGTCCGCGAAGAAGCCGAACCCGTCCTCGCCCGTGATGCGGCAGGTATCGCCGTGGCGGGCGCTGACCAGCTCGGCCGGGGTGGTCCCGTCCTCCGCGCCGGCCAGATTGGTGCGGCGCGCGAACTCCGCCAGATCCCCGACCTCGACGCCGAAGTCAGTCTTTCCATCCAGTACCATTCCGGCACCGGCACCGTCCCCGGCTTCAGCCCCGGCGGCACCCGCCGCTACCCGGTGCAGTGCGAGGCGGCCCGAGCCGGCGTCGAACTCCTGCCAGTCGCCGTCGTCGACCGTCCGGACCATGCCGAGGGCGGACAGCAAGCCCTCCCACTGGTCCATGCGGGAGGTGTAGTGGATCGGGCGGACGCGCAGCATGGGATCTCCTTGCGAGGGACGGTTTTTGGCTCCTCCTGACATGGTGCCACCAAAGCACCCCTCCGGTCAGCACAGCAGGGCACAATGGGGCCATGGCTGCTGAACTTGAGGAACTGCTGGTGAAGGACGCCGCCGAGTGGCGCGCCTGGCTGGAGCAGCACCATGCGCAGAGTCCCGGCGTGTGGCTCGTGCTGCACAAAAAGGGCGGATCGGTGACGGAGCTGGACTACGAGGCCGCGCTGCAGGAGGCGCTGTGTTTCGGTTGGATCGACGGGCAGGGGCGGCGCCGGGACGAGGAAAGCTCATTCCAGCGGATGACCCGGCGGGGACCCAAGAGCGTGTGGTCGGCCCGGAACGTGGAGCGAATTGACCGCCTGGAGGCGGCGGGGCGGATGGCCCCCGCCGGGCAGGCGGCCGTCGCCGCCGCCAAGGCGGACGGGCGCTGGGAGGCCGCCTATTCGGGCGCGGCGACGGCGGAGGTCCCGGATGACCTCGCCGCCGCCATCGCGGCGGACCCGCGGGCGCAGGCGATGTTCGAGGTCCTGACGTCCGTAAACCGGTATGCCCTGATCTACCGCACCAACTCGGTCAAGCAGGCCGCCACCCGGGAGAGGAAGATCGCCGGGTTCGTGGAGATGCTGGCCAGGTTCGACACGCCGTACCCGCAGACCAGGCGGCCCCCGGAACCGTAGCGCTCGCCCGCCGCGCATCCCAGAGAATTCCCAGCGGCCTTGCTGGCTGCAGGGAGTTGCCTCTGGCAGGATTGGGCGAATGCTCCTTGCCCAGCGTGCCCCGCGACCCCCTGCCCGCCTGCCGCTGCCGTCCCAACAACGGCTCTTCTTCGTGGCAGCGGGCCTGTTAATTGCGGGTGAGACGATCTTCTGGACCGTGCTCGCCGCCGTGCAGTCGAACAGCGGCGTGGCTGACCTGGACGGGCCCGTGCACGACGGAATCGTGGCGTCCCGGACCCCCTTGGCCACCGCCATCCTGGCGGCCGTGACCACGGTGACGTCGCCGCTGTGGATGACGGTGATCGGCTGCGCCGTGGCACTGGCCTGGGCGGTCTTCAAGCGTGAAGTCTGGCGTCCAGCCCTGCTGGTCGGCGCTATGGCGGCCACCTTCGCGGTGTCCACGCTGGTGAAGCACGACGTCGGCCGGAGCCGGCCCGCCGCCAGCGGCTTCATGCTGGGACCGGACGACGCCCTGTCCTTTCCCTCCGGCCATACCTTCGGGGCCGGCGTCTTCCTGTGCGTCCTCAGTTACCTGCTGCTGGCGGCCCGCGGCACGCGGACGGGCAAACGGACGACGTCGGTGCTCGGCTTCGCGGCAGCGGCTGCCGGGACACTGGTGGTTGCCTTCAGCCGCCTGTACCTGGGGTATCACTGGCTGACGGACGTGCTCGCCTCCATGGGCCTGGCGCTCGCCGTTACCGGGATCGTTATCCTGGCCGACGGGCTGCGCGCCGCCGCGGCCCCTTCCGGGCAACACCCAGCGGCAGCGGGGCCGTCAGAGTCCGACGCCCATCGCCTGGGCGATCACCACCGCCGAGGCTGAGGACCACGCCTGCGGGTGGCACGACGCCGGATACGGTACCGCGACGGCCGAGTCCTCGGCCCGCACCCCGGCGAACACCTCCGGCAACCGGTGCCCGAAGGAGGCCGCCGCCGCGATCAGGCCGTCGGCGAGGGTGCGTGCCTCTGCGACGAAACCGTCGGCCAGGAGGCCGCGGATCGCGATGGCGGTGTCGTGGCTCCAGACCGAGCCGCAGTGGTAGCTGAAGGGCCAAAACCCTGCGGCCCGCCGCGAAATCGTGTGCACGCCGTAGCCGGAGAACAGCTCGGGGCTCACCAGCCGGTCCGCGACGATCCGGGCTTCGGCCGCGTCCAGGATGCCCGTGCCCAGCAGATGTCCCATGTTTGAGCCCGGGATGTCCAGGGGGACCCCGTGCCCGTCCAGGGCCATGGCCGGGAACGGCCCGCCGTCGTCCTCAACCCAGAAGCGCTCCCGGAACCTGAGCCGGAGGGCCGCGGCGAAGTCGCGCAGCGCCTGAGCGCCCGGTTCCCCGAACGCGTCGAACAGTTCCGCCGTCTCCATGGCTGCCTGGTACGCGTAGCCCTGCACCTCTGACAGGGCGATAGGCCCCTCGGCCTGCCGGCCGTCGCGGAACTGCATGGCGTCCCGGGAATCCTTCCAGCCCTGGTTGCTCAGGCCGTGGCCCGTGGAGTCACGGTAGCTGAGGAACCCGCCGTTGCCGGCTGCGCCGTCCGTTGAATCGTCCGCTGCGCCGTCCGTTCCGGTGGCGCCGGCGGACAGCAGCCACTCCGCGGCGCGTGCCGCGTTCGGCAGCAGCGACCGGACGGCGTCCTCGTCCCGGCCGGTGCGCCAGAGTTCACCGAGCAGGCAAAGCCACAACGGGGTGGAATCCACCGCCCCGAAGTACACCGGCGGCAGGCGCAGGTTCTGGCTCTCCAGCACCAGTTCCTTGGACCGCAGTTCGTGCAGGATCTTGCCGGGTTCCTCGGCGGCCGCCGCGTCCGTCCGGGTGCCCTGGAACGCCGCCAGCGCGCGCAGGGTGCCCGCCGCCAGCCCGTTGTCCGTGCCGGTGTCCAGAGGCAGCAGCAGCCGCGCAGCCCACAGCGAATCCCGTCCGAACAGCGTGAAATACCAGGGCGCCCCGGCGGCGATGAACGGGGCGTCCGGCAGCTGGCGGGTGGCCAGGCGGAGCCCGGCCACGTCATCGAGGGAGTTATCCAGGAGCAGGCCCAGGGCCCCGGCCGGTCCGGTCCGCGGCGGCCGGGCACCGGGCGGGCGGGCAGCCACCACGGCGTCGTCATGGTCGGTGAGGACGGCCTGCCATTCGGCCTCGAACGGCCGGCCCCGGCCCAGGGTTCCGCGCCAGGCGAGGTGGCCTTCCGGGGTGACGGCGCCGGGGGCCGCGACCGCCAGGGTCTTGCCACCCTCCTGCCAGCGCAGCGTGGACTCATCGGCAGAGACCGGCGCGGACGGGTCACGGAAGCGGCTGAGGCGGATCTGGGCCATGTCGGTGAAGTCGGCCGCGAGGGCTACGTCGATTTCGACGTCGAGGGAATCCAGCGAGGTGCGCAGCTGCAGGGTGTGCCGCACCACGCCCGGCGTCACCGTCCAAGTCTGGAGGAGCTCGACGGCGGGATCCTCCGTGGGTCCAGGGATGCCCCGGACCAGGCCCCGGACGCGCAGGACGCCGCCGGGCTCCGTCTCGACGGTGGCCGGTTCGGGTTCCAGGCCGTTGACGCGCACCAGCGCCCGGCAGAGCATCCGGGTATCGCCGTGGAGCAGCCCGGTGAACCCGGCCGGATCAGCGGAGTCACCGGCTCCGGGCGCTTTGACCTCACCGGCCAGGCGGCCGTCAGGGTCGAGCCACAGCTGGGTGGGGGCGGCAACGGAGCAGTGCTGGCGGTGCAGGCCTGGCTGAACAGTCATCCGCCTACCCTATGCCGGGCACTGGGCGGTCTCAATGCGCCACAGCCCGCTGCCGACCGCCGAAGCGGTCGTGGCGTCGGCCGCCGGAAGGTCCGCCGGCTGCCCAAGCGCGGCTTCGTACATGGTGCGTGGTTGGGTGGCGTCGCCTGCGATCCAGAGCGCGGTGGAGTCTGCCATGGCATCATCGACGGTTCCGGTGCGGATGATTTGGCCGTGCTGGCGGATCTCGACGCTCTCTCCGATAAGCCGGCGCCAATGGATGTACTGGCGGAGCATGATCCGCTCTCCGAAGGATGCCTGCCGGGTGCCGGGTCCGGTTGACGGGGTCATGGTGCGGTCAGGGCTGATGCCACCGCTGTGCCCAGTTCTTCTGTGGTGGCGTTGCCGCCCATGTCGGGTGTGAGGGCTTGTTGCCCGCGGGCGAGCACGGTTTCCATAGCGGTGGTGATGGCGGCCGCAGCTTCGGGTTCTCCCAGGTGTTCGAGCATCATGGCGGCGCACCAGATTTGCCCGATGGGGTTGGCGATGCCTTTGCCGGCGATATCCGGGGCGGAGCCGTGGACGGGCTCGAAGAGGCTGGGGAACTTGCGTTCGGGATTGATGTTGCCGCTGGGGGCGATGCCGATGGTTCCGGTGCAGGCCGGTCCGAGGTCGGAGAGGATATCGCCGAAGAGGTTGCTGGCGACGACGACGTCGAACCAGTCGGGGTGCATGACAAAGTTAGCGGCCAGGATGTCGATGTGGTATTTGTCCACCTTGATCCCTGGGTACGCGGCGGACATGGCCTGCACCCGTTCGTCCCAGTAGGGCATGGTAATGGAGATGCCGTTGCTCTTCGTGGCGGAAGTGAGGTGCTTCTTGGGCCGGCTCTGGGACAGATCGAAGGCGTACTTCAGGATCCGGTCCACGCCGGTGCGGGTCATGACGGTTTCCTGGACCACCGTTTCGCGGTCGGTGCCTTCGAAGATCTTCCCGCCGATGCTGGAATATTCGCCTTCGGTATTTTCGCGCACGACGTAGAAGTCAACATCGCCCGGAACCCTCCCGGCCAAAGGGCTGGGCACGCCGGGCAGAAGTTTGACTGGACGGAGGCTGACGTACTGATCGAAGTGGCGGCGGAACTGCAGGAGGCTGCCCCACAATGAAACGTGGTCGGGGACGACGTCAGGCCACCCGACAGCGCCGAAGAAGATGGAATCGAACTGGTTCAGTTCCTCGAACCATCCGTCGGGCAGCATTTTCCCGTGCCGGGTGTAGTAGTCAGCCGAGGCGTAGTCGAAGTGTTCGTAGGTGAGGTTCAGGTCGAACGCTGAGCCGGCGGCGTCCAATACCCGAAGTCCTTCGGGCACGACTTCGGTGCCGATTCCGTCGCCTGGAATGACTGCGATGCGGTGGTGTTTCGACATCAGGATCCTTCTTCGTCGTTGTTAGGTGTTCGGGGTTAGCGGTCCACCGGGTGTGCCGGTTCGCGGTTTTCGAGGACGTCAATGACGGCGTGCGCGGCTGCCAGCCCGGCCCGTGTCCGTGCCTCGATCGTTTGTCCGGCGAGGTGGGAGGTGATGAGCACGTTGTTCAGGCCCCGAAGGGGGCTGTCGCCGTTCAGGGGTTCGCTCTCGAGCACGTCCAGCGCGGCACCGGCGATGGTGCCGTCGTAAAGTGCCTTGGCCAGGGCCTCTTCATCCACGAGTGAGCCGCGGGCCGTGTTGATGAGGACGGCGGTGGGTTTCATCGCCTGCAACCGGGGCGCGTCGATGAGTTTGCCTGTGCTCTGGCCTCCGCGGGTGTGCAGGGAGAGGTAGTCGGCGTCGCGGATGAGGGCGTCGAGATCGGTGAACTGGACCGCGGTGTTATCGCGGTCGGGGTGGGCGGTGCTGACCAGGACGGTCATGCCGAGGGCGACAGCAAGGTTCGCGGTGGCGCGACCGCCGGGGCCGTAGCCGATGATGCCCAGGGTGGAACCGTGCAGTTCGTGGCCGGCTTCCCGTGGCCAGTGGCCTTGGCGTACAGCGGCGGTGACCTCCACGAGGCGGCGTGCGGCCATGATGATCAGCCCGATGGTCAGTTCGGCGACCGAGTGGTGGTTTGTTCCGGGGGCGTTGCAGACCCTGATCCCTCGCGCCGCGGCGGCTTCGACGTCGATTGAGTCGTACCCCACGCCGCTGCGCGCGATGACTTGCAGAGCGCCAGCGCCGGTGAGCATGTCGGCCGTGACCGTTTCGCTGGCGAGGATCGCGCCGGACATGCCATCGAACAACGAGCGGCGTTCCTCAAGGGTCCGCGGCCCCCGGGCTGGCGAGTAGACCGGTTCCAGACCGCGTTCCCGGAGGAGCTGGTCAACGGTGTCTCCGGGGTGGAGGTAGTCGGTGGTGATCAGGATGCGTGGAGCCATGGTGCCGGTGGGTCCTCTCTTTGCTCGATCGGATGCGCGGCCGTCGGTGGCGGTGGCTTCCGGTCTACGCGGGCCAGGGCCGCCGCGGCTTGTGCGGCGGCCCTGGGGATCTTTGGTGTTAGTGGACCTCGATCTTTTCTGCTTCCACTTCGGTCGGTGTGTTTGACTCGATCTCGTTCTTTTTCTGGCCTGAGGCGTGCAGGGCTTTGCGGGCTTGTTCCGGGTCGAAGTCCTTTTCCCATTTGCCGACGACCACTGCTGCCATCGCGTTGCCGAGGACGTTGATGAAGACGCGCCCTTCGTTCAGGAGCCGGTCGATGCCGACGATGAGTGCGAGGGCGGCCAGCGGGATGCCGCCCACGGAGCTTAAGGTGCTGGCCAGGACGATGAATGCGCCGCCGGCGATGCCCGCAGTGCCTTTGCTGGTGAGCATCATGACGCCGACCATGACGAGCTGCTGTTCCCAGGACAGGTCCATGCCGACAGCCTGGGCCAGGAACACGGAGGCCATGGTCAGGTAGACGGCGGATCCGTCGAGGTTGAAGGAGAACCCGGACGGGATCACGATGCCCACAGTCGACTTGCCGACGCCCATATTTTCGAGCTTCTTGATCAGCTGCGGGAGGACTGCTTCGCTGGAGCAGGTACTCAGGGCGATCAGCAGTTCGGCCTTGAGGTAGCGCATCACCGTGAAGATGTTCAGTCCGCAGGCACGGGCGATAGCGCCCAGGACCACGACGACGTACACGATGCAGGTTCCGGTGAACAGCAGGACGAGGTAGCCCAGCTGCTGGAGGCTGGCTGTGCCGTAGTTGGCCACGACGGCCGCGAGTGCGCCGAACGTGCCGATGGGGGCAAGGCGCATGACCCAGCTGACGATTTTGAAGATAACAACGGACAGGGCCTGGATGCCCTTGGTGAGGAACGCGCCGGATTCTCCGGAGACGTTCAGGGCGGCACCGAACACGATGGAGACCATCAGCGCGGCGATGATGGTGTGGCCGGTCAGGGCCCCGAACAGTGATTCCGGGATGATGTTGCTGACGAATTCGAGACCATCGAAGCCTTTGTTGGCGGCCGCCGGCACTTTGCTTGCGTCCAGTTTGGACGGATCGATGTTCATGCCCGTGCCGGGGTGGAAGACGTTGGCGACCATCAGGCCGATCAGCATCGACACTAGTGACAGGGCGATGAAGTAGCCCAGGGCCTTGACGCCGATGCGGCCGGCTTTGCGCAGGCTGTCCATCGAGGCGATGCCCAAGGACACCACGCAGAACACCACAGGTATGACGATCATCTTCACCAGGGCGATGAACCAGTCACTGAGCGGGGTGAGCTGTTTGCCGACGGACGGCAGGAGCAGGCCGACGGCGATGCCCAGGACGGCGCCCAGGACGACTTGGAACCAGAGCTCGCGCAGCAGCCGGCCGAACCGGGATCGCTGCTTGGGCGGTTGGGCTGAGTGTTGCGGGTTCTGCATGGTGTGGGACGACATCGTGGGTGCTCCTTTGCACGTCAGACTGAGAAAATTGGGGAGGTGCGGTCCCGGGCAGTGGTGCTGCCCGGGACCGGGGCACTGCCGGATGGTTTAGTTGTGCAGTGCGCTCAGGACCTTGTAGAACTCAGCCTTGCCTTCGAGCCCGATGCCCGGCAGATCGCCCGGGGCCACGCGGCTGTTGACGATGACAGCATCGTCAGTGAAGCCGCCGGTGGGCTGGAACTCGCCCGGGTAGGATTCGTTGCCGCCGAGCTTGAGGGCTGCGGCAATATGCAGGGAGAACTGGTGTCCGCCGTGAGGGATGCAGCGGCGTGAGGACCAGCCGTGCTGGGCGAGCATGTCCTGGATCCGGCGGTATTCGGTCAGGCCGTAGCTCAGGGCCGGGTCGACCTGGATGAAGTCGCGGTCCGGGCGCATCCCGCCGTAGCGGACCAGGTTCCGTGCGTCCTGGAGGGAGAACAGGTTCTCTCCGGTGGCGATCGGGTTTTTGTAGTGCTCGGAGAGGGTGGCGTTCAGGGCGTAGTCCAGCGGGTCGCCGACTTCCTCGTACCAGAACAGCCCGTACTGGTCGATGGCTTTGCCGTATTCCAGCGCGGTCTCGAGGTCGAACTTGCCGTTGACGTCCACCATGAGGCGGGAAGCGTCGCCGTCGAGGACCTCGATCACGGCTTCGATGCGGCGAAGGTCTTCGGCGAGGTCGGCGCCGCCGATCTTCATCTTGACCACGTTGTAGCCCTTGGCGAGGAACCCGCGCATTTCGTTCTGCAGGTCCTCGAGGCTCTTGCCGGGTGCGTAGTAGCCGCCGGCTGCGTAGACGAAGACGTCCTTGTCCGGGTTTCCGTCGCCGTAGTGGTCTGAGATCCACCGGTAGAGCGGGACGCCAGCGGTCTTCGCGGCGAGGTCGTGCAGGGCCATATCTGCGACGCCGACGGCGACTGAGCGTTCGCCGTGTCCGCCGGGCTTTTCGTTGGACATCATCAGGTCCCACGCCTTTTCCGGCGAGAGCTGGCCGTCCTCATCGAGAAGGTCTTCGGACGGGGCATCCATGATGCGCGGAAGAATGCGGTCTTTCAGGATGCCCGTCGCGTTGTAGCGGCCGTTGGAGTTGAAGCCATAGCCAACCAGGGGCTTGCCGTCGACGAAGACATCGGAGACGAGGGCGATGATCGTGCAGTCCATCTTGGTGAAGTCAATGAAGGCGTTCCGTATCGAGGAACTGATGGGAATGGTGCCGACGTGGGCGGAAACGATTTTCATCTTTGAATCTCTCCTGAGTGGGTATCTTATTTCTTATAAGACTTGGATCGAGACTGACCCCGAGCGATGAGGGGCATCAACCCCTCGAGCGAATATCTTATAAGACCTTGGATCAAAGGCTAGCCCAGGGGTGACGGGGGGCACAAGCTTTCCCATGGAATTTCTTATAAGATGTTTCCAAGGAACTACACTGTGAGCAACGGGGGCCATACCTCGGTAAGAGATTCGGAGCGGCAGATGAGCACCACGAACGTCTTTTCCAGTAAGGGCAGTCTCGCGTACAACGAACTCCGCCAGCTGATCCTCTCCGGTGGCCTCGCCCCGGGCTCGCGCATCTCCCAGTACGAGCTGGCCGACAACATGCAAATGAGCATCACCCCCCTGCGAGAAGCGATCCGCCGGCTCTCAAGTGAGGGCCTGATCATCATGGACACCCACCGGGATTCCAGGGTGGCAACCATGAGCGCCTCCGAGGCACGGGAACTCCTTGAGGTCCGTCTCTCACTCGAACCATCGGCAACAGAACTGGCCGCCTCCCGACGGACTGACGCCGATATAGCAGCAATGCGCGCAGCCGCCGGGAAGCTCCTGCCTGTCACGCGGGTCTGGGGCGAGGAAGCGATCACAGTTCACCGGGAATTCCACCGGGCCGTCTACGCCGCCTCGCACAACGACGTCATGATCAAGCTCCTTGATGACCTGTGGGACAAATCCGACCGCTACCGCCGCATCGGTCTCGAACTCCCCTCCGGGGATGAGCCCCGCACGATCGACCTGAACCAGCACCACCAGATCCTTGAGCTCGTCATTGCCGGGGATGGCGCCGGTGCGGCCGAACTCGCCCGCACCCACATCGCCAACAGCCTGACAGCCTCAGTAACCGGAGCCCTGGAGGAACGCGAGAACGTCCAATCGACGCCCCTGGAGAAAACCGCCTAGTATCCGCCGGCTTCCCCTCCGATCATCAGGAGCCGTCCGCTGGCGGGTCATATGGGAAGCAGAGAGCCCCTGCATAACGGCTTTCTATGGCTCCCCGCCAGACGACAGGCTCGCTCTGATTTCTTCCGCGTGAGCAGCAATAATCCGGCGCCGTTCGCGAGTGAACCCTTTGACTTGCATGTCCAGGATTACCCGGCAGGCCAATTCATCCAGCTCCAACAGTTCCATCAGACGACGGATCGCTTCGTCTGGGTCCTCTGAATCCTCGACCACGTGGAAGACATCCCCCCGCCGACCCATCGCCGTCACGAGGGCGTCCACGACTCTCAGGGTGTCCTCAGCACGCCTCCGCTGCTCCGCATTCATGGTGCGATTCTTCCATGCACGACTATTGCCGGAGGAGGGGACCGCCGAGGGCGGCGCCGCGCACATGATGTGCATGGGAAACGCCGTCATCTACTTCGCAATCACCGCAGGTGAAGCGATCTCGTTCCGAGGCCACGTCAGATCGTGGACCAGGTCGGCTAACTAGTGGACGATCCTCATCTCGTGCGAGGTCTGATTGAGTCGCCGTCCGCCGTCGGGAACGACCGTCACAATGTCCTCGATCCGTACGCCGAACCTGCCCGGCAGGTAGATTCCGGGTTCGATCGAGAAGCACATGCCGGGCTGGAGGATCTGGGTTTCGCCCTCCACCATGTACGGCGGCTCGTGCGTCGTCAGCCCGATTCCGTGCCCGACGCGGTGAATGAAGTACTCGCCGTAGCCGGCTTCAGTGATCACCGCCCGGGCCACGCGATCGATCTCCTGGCACTCGACGCCTGGCCGCACGGCCTCGAACCCGGCCTGCTGCGCGTGCCGGACGACGTCGTGAACCTCGCGCTCCTCGGCGGTGGGCTCGCCGACGTGCACGGTCCGCGTCGTGTCCGATCCGTAGCCGTGTTTGAGGCCGCCGAAGTCGAGCACCACCATGTCTCCGTCCTCGATGATCCGCGGGCCGATCTCGTGGTGCGGGTTGGCTCCGTTCGGCCCCGAACCGACGACGGTGAAGTCCACCTGCGAATGACCGAACTGGCGAAGCAGGTCGGCGAGATCAGAACCGACGTCGGTCTCGCTGCGCCCAGCGAACCGCACGGTGACGATCTCCTCGTACGCCTGGTCTGCGGCCGCGCCGGCCGCCGCCAGCCGCTCGATCTCGTCGTCATCCTTGATCGCCCGAAGCATCGGCAGGGCGGTCGTCATCGAGACGTAGGACGACTTGGGCAGTCGATCCTGCAGGCCGAGGAGGTGCATGGCCCAGGCCGAGTCAGAGACGGCATAACGTCCGGTGCCGGCCATCAGCGTCGCAGATTCCGTGTACGGGTCGCTCCCGTCGGTCCAGTCGGTGATCCGCAGATTCGAGGCGCCGGCGGCCGCTTCCGCGTCGGGCCTCTCGAGCCTCGGAACGATCATGGCGGGCTCCGCGTCGACGGGGATCACGAGCATGGTGATGCGTTCAGTGATGGCCACGGGTGCATACCCGGTGAGGTACAGCAGGTCCGGTCCGGGAGTGACCAGGATGCCGTCGAGCCCGGCATCCTGGGCGGCGTGGGCTGCTCGCCGCAACCGCTCGGCGAAGTCATCGGCGGTGAATGGAGCCGGCTCGGAAAGGCCGCGATGATCACTCATGGTTCGCATTCTCGTGCGCGGGGCATCACCGGTCAACCCATCGCCCGGACAGCCGCTGCTGTAACTCTGGAATCAGCCGTCGCGGGTGAGCATTCGGGGCACAGCGGCTTCAGGATGCCGAATCTCGACGTTACGGCTGCTCATCCATCGGAAAGGCGACGGCCTCGCCCACCACGCGAAGCCGCAGCTCCGTGCCGGGGCGGGCGATCGAGGCGTTCCAGTGCCGGATCGTGATGATTTCCCCGCCGCCGGGGTAGCGGTGGTCCGGGATGGCGCCGGCGGCAAGGACCGGCGGGACGGGGAGTTGGAGCCGCACCGTGGTTTCGGGGCCGAAGTAGTCCGTGTCCACCACCGTGCCGCGGATGGGGCCGTCCTCGGAAATGCGGATCTGCTCGGGCCGCAGCATCAGCTGGACCCGGCCCTGGGCCGGCGGGCGGCGCACGGGGATCCCGCCGAGCGAACACGTGGCCAGGGAGCCTTCCATCCAGGCATCCAGGATCACGGCGTCGCCCAGGAACTCGGCGGTGGCGCGGTCAGCCGGGCGCGTGTAGACCACGAACGGGTTGCCGATCTGGGCCAGCTTGCCGCCGCGCATCACGGCCACCTGGTCGGCGAAGGACAGCGCCTCGGCCTGGTCATGCGTGACGAGGATCGTGGTGACGCCGGCGTCCTTCAGGACCTGGGCCACGGCGCGGCGGGTGGCCACCCGCAGGCCGGCGTCCAGGGCGGAAAAGGGCTCGTCCAGCAGCATGAGCGCGGGCTTGCGGGCCAGCGCCCGGGCCAGGGCAACCCGCTGCTGTTGGCCGCCGGAGAGCTGGTGCGGGCGGCGCTTGGCCATGGCCGGGTCCAGTGAGACCATTTCCAGCAGCTCGCCCACCCGCGCCTTGACGCCGCGGCGCCCGCCGGGCAGCTGGGTGGCGTCCAGGCCGAAGGAGATGTTCTGCCCGACCGTCAGGTGCGGGAACAGGGCGCCGTCCTGGGCGACGTAGCCGACGTGCCGCTTGTGCGCGGGGACCCAGGCGTTCTCCCCGGCCACCTTGCTCCCGTTGAGCGAGATGCTGCCGGTGTCCGGGTGCTCGAAGCCGGCAATCAGGCGCAGGAGCGTGGTCTTGCCGGAGCCGGAGGGTCCCACGATCGCCGTCGTTCCGCCCTTGGCGACGGAGAGGTTGACGCCCTTGAGGACGGCCTGGGGCCCAAAGTTCTTGGTGACCGCGTCGATTTCCAGGTGGCTGTTGGTGCTGGTGGCCACGGAAGCCGCGACCCGCGGCTCGGGGAGGCGCGAGGGTGCCTCACGCGACGGGTAAACATCGGTCACTGTCCGGCTACTTTCTTGGACTGCTGGAAGAGGAGATAGGTCATTGGCGCCGAGATCAGGATCATCAGCAGCGCATAGGGGGCGGCGCCAGCGTAGTCGATCTCGCTGCTCTTGCTCCAGAACTCGGTGGCGAGGGTGCGGGTCCCGTTGGGCGAGAGCAGGAGGGTGGCGGTGAGCTCGTTGACAATCCCCAGGAACACCAGGGCGGCGCCGCCGGCCGCGGCGGGGGCCGTGAGCCGCAGCGTCACGCGCAGGAAGGCCAGCAGCGGCGGCTTGCCGAGCACCTGGGCGGCCTCGTCGAGTTCCTTCGGTGCCTGGGACAGCCCCGAGCGGATGTTCACGAGGGCCCGGGGGAGGAACAGCAGCACGTAGGCCGCGATGAGCAGCGCTGAGGTCTGGTACATGCTGGGAACCATCCGGATGCCCACGGTCACGAAGGCCAGGCCCACCACGATCCCGGGCATGGAGCTGGTGATGTAGTTGGACAGCTCCAGGGACTTGCTGAACCAGCCGGGACGCCGCACGGCCAGGTAAGCCATGGGGAACGCGACCACGGTGGTGGCGACGGCCGCCGCGAGGCCGTAGGCCAAGGTCTGCAGGAGGGCCGGCATGAATTCTTCGGCAGCCCAGATTTCCGGCCCGCCGGCGACGATCCAGCGCAGCACAAACGTCAGCGGCAGCCCGAACGCCAGCCCGGTGAGGGCGATCAGGGACAGCTGGGCGGGGAGCTGGTAGGCGTGCAGGGGCAGGCGCAAGGCGCGCGCCTGGGCCCCGGAGCCGATCCTGGCGTACCGGGCGCTGCCGCGGCTGCGGACCTCCACGAGCAGCAGGATCAGGCAGAGGAACACCAGCACGCTGGCCAGCATGTTCCCGGCGGTGCCGTTGAACGTGGACTGGTACTGGACCATGATCGCGGTGGTGAAGGTGTCGAAGCGGATCATCGCGAAGGCCCCGTATTCGGCCAGCAGGTGCAGCGCGACCAGCAGCCCGCCGCCGGTCATGGCGATGCGCAGCTGCGGGAGCACCACGCGGAAGAACGCGCGCCAGGCGCCGAGGCCGAGGGAGGCGGCGGACTGTTCGATCGCCGGGTCCAGGCGGCTGAGCGTCGCGGCCGCCGGGATATACACGAGCGGGAAATAGGACAGGGTGGCGATCAGGACCCCGGACCACAGCCCGCCAAGGGACGGCACCGCGGAAACCCACGCGTAGCTGTTGACGAAGGCGGGGATGGCCAGCGGGGCGGCGAGCAGCACGGCCCACCACTTGCGGCCAACAAGGCTGGTGCGTTCGACGAGCCACGCGCCGCCGACGCCCAGGACGAGGCACAGCGGCACCGTCACCACGGTCAGCAGCACCGTGTTCAGCAGGAGTTCGCCCACGCGCGGGCGGAAGATCAGGGCCATTGCGGTGTCCCAGCCGGTGGAGGCTGTCATGAAGACCACGTAGGCCAGGGGCACCAGGGAAAACAGGGCGATGAGGACCGCGATGATGGACACGACAGAGACGCCGAAAGGCGGGCGGGGGCGTTTACCCCTGCCCGCCGTCGGCGTGTCAGTCGTCAAATCCCCAGAGGGACCGGGGACCGCCAGCTTGTTAGTCACTGCGGCTACAGCAGTCCTGCCTGGGTCATCAGCTCGGTGACCTTGGCGGAATTGAGTTTGGCGGGATCCACGGTGGGGGCCTGCAACTCCTTGAGCGGAACCAGCTTGTCGTTGGACGGGACGTCCGAGCCGACAGCGTATTCGAAGGAGGTGCCCTTCTGGAGCACTTCCTGGCCCTTCTTGCCGGTGATGAACTTCAGGAAGGACTGGGCCGCTGCGGCGTTCTTGGAAGACTTCAGCACGCCGCCGCCGGAGATGGAGACGAAGGCGCCCGGGTCCTGGTTCTTGAAGTAGAACGGCGTGACGTTGTTGGAGTTCTCGCCGGTCTTGGCCTGATCGCCGTAGTAGTAGTAGTGGTAGATGAGGGCGGCGTCGACTTCGCCGGCGTTGACGGCCTTCATGGCCGTGCTGTTGCCCTTGTACGGCTTGGAGTTTTCCTTCATGCCCTTGAGCCAGGCCTCAGTGGCGGCTTCGCCCTTGAGTTCCAGGAGGGCCGAGACGATCGCCTGGAAATCGGCGCCCGACGGCGAGGCGGCCCACTTGCCCTTCCACTCGGGGTTGGCCAGGTCCAGCATGGACTTGGGCAGCTTGTCGGCGCTGATCTTGTTCTTGTCGTAGACCAGCACGGTGGAGCGGGCCGCGATGCCGGTCCACTTGTTGGTGGAGGGGCGGAATTCGGCGGGGACCTGGTCCACGGTGGCCTTGTCCACATCCGCGAAGAGGCCGGCGTTTTCCACCTGGGCCATGGCCGGGGAGTTCTCGGTGAGGAAGACGTCCGCCGGTGAAGCCTGGCCTTCCTGCACGATCTGGTTGGACATCTCGGTGTCGTCGCCCTGGCGCACGGTCACCTTAATGCCGGTCTCGGCGGTGAAGGCGTCGATCCACTCTTTGGTCAGGGATTCGTGCTGGGCGTTATAGACCGTGATCTCACCGGCGGAGGAGCCGTTGGCGGCGGCGCTGCTGCCGGCCGTGGCGGAGGAACCGGAGCCGCAGGCGGCCAGGCCCAGGGCGGCAGTGGCGGCCAGGGCGATTCCCGCCAGCACGTTGGTGCGGATCTTCATGGGGCTACTTTCTACAAGGAAGTCGTCGTAGTGCCCTGCCCCCCGTGAGCGGGGAAGTTAGGGCATGCTCACTAAGAAAGACTGTAGGTTAGCCAAACCTAAGCGACCAACCTGAGGCTGGTTTAAGTGATGAGGATCACATCAATTACGATACTATTGCGTGACGTAATTGTCGCCGGGTTATGGGGCGGGCGCCTGCGCGATCGAGGCGGCCGCCTCCAGCACCATCCAGGCCTGCAGCTGCGTGGAGAGCTCGACGGCGGCGCCTTCCGGGTAGCTGCGGCGTGCCGGCGCGTCGGTGCGGTCGGAGAAGACCAGATGGCTACCGCGGCTCGCGAGGCGGTCGTGCGGAGGGAGGATCCGGCGGCCCTCCCAGAGGGCCTCGGCCGTATCGTTCACGAGCGCCGCCGCCGCGGCCCGGGTTTCGGCTGGGAGGCGTTCGTCGACGGCGGCGAGGGCCAGGTAGCGGACGAGGATCCCGGTGAAGAGCCCGCCGTCGCCCGTCCCCTCGCAGCGCAGCACCGCGGAGGTGCGGCCCAGCAGCGGGGCCGGCTGCGTGAGGTTGGCCGCCACGGCGTCCACCAATGCGGCCGCACGCCCGAGGTTGGGCTCGCCCCCGAGTTCCAGCAGGGCGCCGAGGACGGGCCCCTGGTTGTAGGTGTAGATCGTCTCTACCAGCACCGCCTCGCCCGTCCCGGAAATGCGGAGGCCGTCGCGGTACAGGCCCTGTCCGGGCTCGTACAGCCTGGCATCCAGCCAGTCCAGCAGGGACTGCGCCTTGGTCCGGTTGCCGGTCCGCGCGTAGTAGAGGGCCACGGGGGCGGTGGCCGGGGTGTTCTTGAAGTCGCGCTTCGTGCTCCAGAATGTACCGCCGCCGAGGTCGTCCGTGGAAGCGGAGTCGAACTGCAGGGTCAGGCTTTGCAGAACCTGGGCGTTGCGCTCCCGGCCGGTATGTTTGCGGGTGTCCTCGGCGAGCTTGTCCAGCCGGAGCGTGGCAAGGGCCAGCCAGGCCATGTCGTCGTAATAGTTGTTGACCACCGTGAGGAAATTGCGCAGCCGGATGCCCGTGACGAGCCGGGAGGCGAGCCGGCCGGCGCTGGGCCGGTTCCCGCCGTCGAACTTGGCTCCCGGATTCCCAGGGGACCCCAGTTCCCGGCGGCCGGCGTCCACGAGGCAGTCCAGGTAGTGTGCCTGCCACCAGTAGTGCCAGGGCCGGGACAGGTTCTTCAGCCGGCCCGAGGGCCGGAGGATCGCGGCGATGTGGGTCCCTGGGAGGAAAAAGAGCCGCTGCCCGAAGAGCCTGGTCACTGAGCGGGCGGCCTCGTCCGCGCGGAAGGACCAGTTGGGGGCGGAGGCGTCGGCTCGGGTCATGGCTCAAGCGTAATCGCGGGAGCCCGTCCGGACCGCGACTGTGACCGCGCCCTCGGCGTGTGCGGCCAAAGGTGCGCATTGGCCGCATTCCAGTTAACATTCACTAACTAATGTTCCCCGCGGGCCGCCTCTGCAGGCGCCGCCCGCGTCGAGGCTTCGCCGCCGGGGTTCGGTTCCACATCAAGGAGGATGGATGGACATCAAGGGTACTGTCGCGCTGATCACGGGCGGGGCCTCCGGTCTCGGAGCGGCCACGGCCAGGCGCCTGTTCGACGCCGGCGCGTCGGTGGTCCTCGTGGACCTGCCGGGTTCCGCCGGGGACGCCTTTGCCGCCGAACTGACCGCGTCCGCCGCTGCCGGCGCTGGAGAGGCTGCTGTCGGAGGCGGAGAAGCTGCTGCCGGAGGCGGCCGCAGGGCCGTCTTTGTCCCGGCCGACGTCACGGACGAGGCGCAGGTGCAGACCGCCGTCGACGCCGCTGCCGCCCTTGGTCCGCTGCGCATCGTGGTCAACTGCGCGGGGATCGCCACCCCCGGCAAGGTCCTGGGCCGCGACGGCGTCCTCCCGCTGGAGGCCTTCAACCGCGTCATCCAGATCAACCTCGTGGGCACCTTCAATGTGATCCGCCTCGCCGCAGCCGCCATGGCAGCCACCGAGCCCGCCGCCACGGAACTCGGCGGCCCCGAACGCGGCGTCATCATCAACACCGCCTCCGTTGCCGCGTTCGACGGGCAGATCGGCCAGCCCGCCTACGCCGCCTCCAAGGGTGCCGTCGCCGCCATGACGCTGCCGATTGCCCGCGAACTCGCGCGCTCGCTGATCCGGGTGGTCACCATCGCGCCGGGCATCTTCGAGACTCCCATGATGGCCGGCCTGCCCCAGGAGGCGCAGGACTCCCTGGGCCAGCAGGTGCCGCACCCCTCGCGGCTGGGCCGGCCGGCCGAATATGCGAACCTCGCCGCGCACATTGCGGAGAACGCCATGCTCAACGGCGAGACAATCCGCCTCGACGGTGCCATCCGCATGGGCCCGAAATGACCGGGTCTGAGATGGTCGCTGCCGAAGTGACCGAGACAGGGCCGGCCGCCCCGTCTGTGGCGGGGCTGCCCACGGCGGACTTCTTCGACTACGAGGCCCTGCTCAGCACGGCGGAGCGGGCCAAGCTGGCGCAGCTGCGTGAGTTCCTGGCCGCCGAGGTCGCCCCGTTCGCCACGGGCTGGTGGAACAAGGCCGAATTCCCGGCCCACATCCTGCCCAAGCTGGCCGCCCTGGAGCTCAGCGCCCCGGCCCAGCGCGGCTACAGCAACCTGTTCGCCGGGATCGTCATCGCCGAGATGACCCGGGTGGACACCTCGCTCGCCACCTTCTTCCTGGTCCACCACGACCTCTTCGTGGAGTCGCTCTACGGCTTCGGCTCCGAGGAGCAGAAGGCGCGCCTGCTCGAGGACGCGGCAAGCCTGCGCACCACCGGTGCCTTTGCCCTCACCGAACCGGACCACGGCTCGGACGTTGCCGGCGGCATGGAAACCCGGGCCCGCCGGGTCCCGGGCGGCGCGGCCGGCGGCGGCGACGCCTGGGTGCTCAATGGCGCCAAGCGCTGGATCGGCAACGGGACGTTTTGCGACTACATGCTGGTCTGGGCCCGGGACGAGGCCGACGGCGGCATCCGCGGCTTCATCGTCGACGCCACCTTGCCAGGCGTGAGCCGGAGCCGGATCGAAAACAAGATTGCCCTGCGCACGGTGCAGAACGCGGACATCGTCTTCACCGACGTCCGGGTGGCCGAAACGGACCGCTTCGCCGGGATCAGCAGCTTCGAGGACACCAATGAGCTCCTGCGCGGTTCCCGGATCATGGTGGCCTGGCAGGGGGTGGGGCAGCAGCTCGCGGCGTTCGACGTCGCCCGGCAGTACGCCGTCGAACGCCAGCAGTTCGGCCGCCCGCTGGCGAAGTTCCAGCTGGTCCAGCAGCAGCTGGTCACCATGCTCGGCAACGCCGTGGCCAGCATGGGCATGATGGTCCGGATCGCCCAGTTGCAGGACGCCGGCGCCGCGGACATGCCGCAGGTGGCCCTCGCCAAGTCCTATGTCAGCGCCCGGATGCGCGAAACCGTCGCGATGGGCCGGTCCCTGCTGGGCGGCAACGGGATCGTCACCGACTACCGGATGGCCAAGATCTTCTCCGACGCCGAGGCGATCTACACCTACGAGGGCTCGTTCGAGATCAACACCCTGATCACGGGACGCGCCATCACCGGGGTGTCCGCGATCGTCTAGAAGACGGCTTTGACCGTTTAGACCGTTTAGACCCGTTTAGAAGAGGCCGGGTTCCTTCTCGCCGGCCTCAATCTTCACATCGAGGCTGTTGTTCCGCACCGGCATGGGGCAGGTGCCGTACGGGGTGAAGGCGCTGGGGTAGTTGATGGCCCGGTTAAAGTCCAGGACCACCGACCTATTTCCCAAGGAGTCGACGCGGGGCCTCGCGGTGGAGACCTTCCGCCACTCGTCAGTACTTTCCCCGTTGGTCTCGTCGTGGAACGTCACCGTCAGGGCGCCGAGCTTCTCCTCCTCGGCCTGCAGGTGGAACTCGTGGTCCGCGCCGGGAAGCCGGAAGACCAGCTCGCCGACCGAGCGGTGGACCCCGTCCACGAGCGGGTTGGCCGTGCCGATCGGGACATCCACAGGCTCGGGATAGGGCACGAACCTGGCCTCGATGACCAGGTCCGGGCGGAAGTCGAAAGTGGGCACGCCGTCGAACTCCGTGAACGCCGGCGACTGCGAGTCGCGCGTGCGGATGGCGTACTTGTCCGCCCGCATGGCGAGCTCCACCACCACCTGGCGGCCGTCGTCGCCGCCGTACTGGACCCACATCAGTGATTCCTCGTCGGCGAGCACGGCGCTGATGGTCCCGTCCACGGGTTCGCCGGTTTCGACGAGGGTCAGACCGTCGGACGCGGCGGCGGTGAGGAACGCCGCGGTGCCGTCTGTGGACCAGAGGCCGGGGGCGAGCTCGACGGCGGCCGGCTCGCCTTCCAGCCACTGGAAGGAGGTCAGCGTGAGCCAGCCGTGCTCGCTGGCGAGGGCCGTGTTGCGGCTGTTCCGGAAGCGTTGCCAGCGGGCCAGCTGCGGGTTCTGCACTGCATCAGGCGTGGGCTTCGAGCCAGTCCCGGTTTCAGGGTCAGGGGTGGTCATGGGCACCTCCAAGGGGGTTTCAGCTGGTGGCGGGTGGGGTTTTGAGGCTGGCCGCCACGAGTTGGGCCGCGGTGGTTCCGGCTGCGGCGGCCGCGGCCGGGTCGCCGTCGAGCACCCCGCTTGCCAGGCCGCCGTCGAGTACCAGGGTCAGGCTGCGGGCGAGCTGGTCCGGGTCCCCGGCGCCGGCGCGTGCGGCGAGGTCCCGGATCCAGGCGCGGATCTGCCGCTTGTGGGCCACGGTCCGGTCGTGGACGCGGGTGCCGGCGGCCGACTCGGCGGCCGCGTTGATGAAGGCGCAGCCGCGGTAGCCGTCGCGCCGGCAGGCGGCTGTCAGGGCATCGAACAGGCCCACGAGCTGCGCGGCCGGGTCCTCGCCGGCGGCCTCGGCGGCGGCGTGCAGCTGCCCGGTCCAGACGCCGTCCACCTTCTCCAGGTAGGCCAGCATGAGGTCGTCCTTGGCCGGAAAGTACTTATAGAACGTGGCTTTCGCGACGCCGGACTCGGCGATGATGGTGTCGATGCCGGCGGCCCGGAAACCCTGCGCGTAGAAGAGCCGGAAGGCCGTGGCCAGGATCTTCTCCCTGGCATGCCCGGCAGGGGTGCGGGCAGCCGGGGCGGCGGTGGCTGCTGGCGAGGTCATGGCTCAATCGTACACAGACAAGTCTGTCTACGCCGCAGTGTCATTCGCCCTGTGGCTCGTCAACGACGGACCGCCGGCCCGCCTCCGCCTGATCCGGCGGCTACGGGCGGGCGGCCAGACCCCGCACGAGCAGCCGCCAGACCTCGCGCAGCTCGGCCCCGATGGCCGGGTCCGACCATTCCGAAGCGTGCAGCGGGTGGTGGAACCGCGCCGTGGCGTGCAGGACGGCACGGCCGGCCGGCACCGGATCCGGGACGGCGAATTCGCCGCTGCGGACGCCGTCGGCAATGATCTCGGTCAGCGCTGCGGCCAGGTGGTCAACGTGGGCCGCCACCACTTCCCGCGCCTCGGCGGTCAGCTGGCCGAACGTGGCAAACAGCTCCGGATCGTTCAGCGCCATGCCCTGCTTGATGGCCGCGAGGCGTTCGAGCCAGCGGAGCAGGCGTTCCGCGGCAGGGCCCTCCGTATCGCGGGCAGGATCCAGCGGCTCCGCGAGGCGGTCCAGCCAGCGCCGGGCCACCGCGTCCCGCAGCGCCACCTTTGTGGGAAAGTGCCGGTAGACGCTGCCGTGGCTGACACCCAGGGCCTTCGCGACGTCCACCACCGTGGCCTTGGCCGGTCCGAAGCGCCGCAGCACGTCTTCGGCGGCGTCGAGGATGCGCTCCTGGGTCAGGACGGCGGCCACAGGGGTCACCGGCGTTCGCTGTCGAGCATGGCCATCTGGCCGGCGTCGTAGCGGGTGCCCGCGGCCGAGTCGGCGGGGACGGCGGCCTCGATCGCTGCCAGGTCCTCGGCGGAGAGGAGCAGATCGACCGCGCCCAGCGATTCGGAAAGCCGTTCCCGACGGCGGGCGCCAACGAGGGGGACGATGTCCTCGCCGCGGGACAGGACCCAGGCGATGGCGAGCTGGGCGACGGTCGCGCCCTTGCGGTCGGCGATTTCGCGGAGCCGTTCGACGAGCTCGAGGTTCCGCTGCAGGTTCTCGCCGGAGAACCGGGGCAGGTGGGCCCGGAAGTCGCGCCGGTTCCCGGTTCCGGCGGCCGGCCAGTGGCCGGAAACCAGGCCGCGGGACAGCACGCCGTATGCCGTGATGCCGATGCCCAGCTCGCGGGCCACCGGCAGGATGTCCTGCTCGATGCCACGGGAGAGGAGGGAGTACTCGATCTGGAGGTCCGAGACCGGGTGGACGGCGTTGGCGCGGCGCAGGGTGTCGGCGCCGACCTCCGAGAGGCCGATGTGGCGGATCAGACCCTGCTGCACGAGCTCGGCCAGTGCTCCCACGGTTTCTTCCACCGGAATGGACGGATCCAGGCGGGCCGGCCGGTAGATGTCCACGTAGTCGGTGCCGAGGCGCCGGAGGGTGTAGGCCAGGAAGTTCTTGATGGCCACCGGACGGGTGTCCACGCCGTTCCATCCGCCCCGGGCATCGCGCAGGACGCCGAACTTCACGCTGATCTGGGCGCTCTCGCGCCGTCGGCCGCGGATCGCGTCGCACAGCAGCATTTCGTTGTGGCCCATGCCGTAGAAGTCGCCGGTGTCCAGCAGGGTCACGCCGGCGTCGAGGGCGGCCTGGATCGTGGCGACGCTCTCGGCGTCGTCGGCGGGGCCGTAAAGATCGGACATGCCCATCAGGCCGAGGCCGATGGCGGCGGTGCTGGGGCCGGTGGAGCCCAGGGTGCGGGGGGTGCCGAGAGTAGAAGTTGTCATGCCGTGACCATACAACAATCATCTGACAGATTTCAAACTTTGTCAGCTGAGATGAGACGGGCGGGGCGTCGGCGTGCGCTTATTGCCGTAGACAGGTCTGTCTGATAGCGTCATGCCCACACGTAGACGAACCTGTCTACTCCACGACTTCAGAATGAGGACGCCATGAAGATTGCAGTACTGGGAACCGGCATGGTTGGGCGCACGATTGCCGGCGCACTGGCGGGGCTGGGGCACGACGTCGTGATCGGCACCCGCGACCCGCAGGCGACGCTCGCCCGGACCGAACCGGACATGATGGGCACCGCGCCGTTCGCCGAGTGGCACGCCGCAAACGCCGGAGTCGACGTCGCCGGCTTTGCTGACGCGGCGTCCGGCGCCGAGCTGATCGTCAATGCCACCAACGGTGCCGGCTCGCTGGCCGCGCTGGCCGCAGCGGGGACCCCGAACCTGGCCGGCAAGATCATCATGGACATCGCCAACCCGCTGGACTTCTCGCAGGGCATGCCGCCGTCGCTGAACCCGGTGAACACGGACAGCCTCGGCGAAGAGATCCAGCGGTCCTTCCCGGAGGCCAAGGTGGTGAAGACGCTGAACACCATGACCGCGTCCGTGATGGTCAATCCGGCCCGGGTGGCCGGCGGTGACCACACGGTGTTCGTCTCCGGGGACGACGCCGGCGCCAAGGCGGCCGTAACGGAACTCCTCAAGGGCTTCGGCCACCGCGACGTGATCGACCTCGGCGACATCACGAGTGCCCGCGGTGCGGAAATGATCCTGCCGATCTGGCTGCGGATCTGGGGCGCGCTGGGCACCGGCGAGTTCAACTTCAAGATCGCGCGCTAACCCCTTCACCCGCCAAGCCCGCAGCAGGGGCCGTTCCGGGAGCTCAGAACGGCCCCTGTTGCGAACTGGTTGGGGTCCCGGGGGGTCCGTGGGGGAGGGGCGTCGGGCCGGCGCGGCGGGGCGTGACACTATCTGAGACGGAATTCCAGCAGGGAGTGCCTGCGGGTAACATCCCATGGGAAGAAGTAATCGGGCTCACAGTATCCAGCGCAGTGTACGAGCCAAGTCGAACCCTCGAAAGATAGTTTCCATGGCAGACACTGCAATGCATTCCGACACCGATCTTGCCGCCGAACTCCGGGCTGATGTCCGCCGGGTCTCCACCCTCCTCGGCGAATCCCTGGTCCGCCAACACGGCCCCGAACTGCTGGATCTGGTGGAGCAGGTGCGCCTGCTGACCAAGGAATCCAAGGAAGCCGCCCGCGGCGGCGCTGACGCTACCGGGCCGTGGAGCTCGTACGACGTCGTCGCCCAGGTCCGCGAACTGCTCGGTTCCCTGCCGCTGGAGCAGGCCACCGACCTGGTCCGCGCCTTCGCGTTCTATTTCCACCTGGCGAACGCCGCCGAGCAGGTCCACCGGGTCCGCGGGCTGCGCACCCGGCAGGAGAAGGACGGCTGGCTCGCCAAAGCCGTGGAGGAGATCGCGGACCAGGCGGGCAACTCCGTGCTGCAGGAAGTCGTCAACGAACTCGACGTCCGCCCCATCTTCACCGCACACCCCACCGAGGCCTCCCGCCGCTCCGTGCTGGACAAAATCCGCCGGCTCTCGGACATCCTGTCCGAATCCACGGCGGAGGGCACCTCCGCGCGCCGCCGCCAGGACCGCCACCTGTCCGAAGTGATCGACCAGATGTGGCAGACGGACGAGCTCCGTCAGGTCCGGCCCACCCCCGTGGACGAGGCCCGGAACGCCATCTATTACCTCACCGGCATCCTCAGCGACGCCATGCCGGAAATGCTCTCGGACCTCTCCGAGCTGCTTGCCGAGCACGGAGTCACGCTGCCGCCACAGAAGGCCCCGATCCGCTTCGGCTCCTGGATCGGCGGGGACCGCGACGGAAATCCCAACGTCACGGCCGCCGTCACCCGCGAAATCCTCCAGATCCAGAACCAGCACGCCGTGCGGATCAGCATCGGCCTGATCGACGGGCTCATCTCCATCCTGTCCAACTCGACCGCGCTGGCCGGGGCGGACCAGGAGCTCCTGGACTCGATCGACGTCGACCTGGGGAACCTGCCTGGCCTGGACCGCCGCGTGCTCGAGCTGAACGCTCAGGAGCCCTACCGGCTCAAACTCACCTGCATCAAGGCCAAGCTGATCAACACCGGCCGCCGGGTCGCGGCCGGATCCGCGCACGAGCCCGGCCGCGACTACACCGCCACCGCGGAGCTCCTCGCCGAGCTCGGCCTGCTCGAACGGTCGCTGCGGAACCACCACGCGGCCCTCGCCGCCGACGGCGCCCTGTCCCGGGTCCGCCGCGCCATCGCCTCCTTCGGCCTGCACCTGGCCACCCTCGACATCCGCGAGCACGCCGACCACCACCATGACGCCGTCGGGCAGCTCATGGACCGCCTTGGCGGGCCCGGTGTCCGGTACGCGGAACTCAGCCGCGCCGAGCGGCTCGAGGTACTGGGCTCCGAACTTGCGTCCCGGCGCCCGCTCTCCGGCCACCCGATCAAGCTCGACGGCGTCGCCGACGGCACCTACGACGTCTTCCGGGAGATCCGCCGCGCCCTGCGCACGTACGGCCCCGACGTGATCGAGACGTACATCATCTCCATGACCCGCGGCGCAGACGACGTCCTGGCCGCCGCCGTGCTGGCCCGCGAGGCCGGCCTGGTCAGCCTGTTCGGCGAGGCGCCCTACGCCAAGATCGGCTTCGCGCCGCTGCTGGAGACCGTCGACGAACTCCGCGCCTCGGCCGAAATCGTGGACCGGCTGCTCTCCGATTCGTCCTACCGCGAACTCGTCCGGCTCCGCGGCGACGTGCAGGAAATCATGCTCGGCTACTCGGACTCCAACAAGGAATCCGGCGTCATGACGAGCCAGTGGGAAATCTACAAGACCCAGCGCAAGCTCCGCGACGTGGCCGCCAAGCACGGCGTCCGCGTGCGCCTTTTCCACGGCCGCGGCGGCTCGGTGGGCCGCGGCGGCGGGCCGACCTATGATGCCATCATGGCCCAGCCCAACGGCGTGCTCGAGGGCGAGATCAAGTTCACCGAGCAGGGCGAGGTCATCTCGGACAAGTACTCCCTGCCGGAGCTGGCCCGCGAAAACCTCGAGCTCTCCCTGGCCGCGGTGCTGCAGGGCTCGGCCCTGCACCGCACCCCGCGCACCTCGGAGGACCAGCGTGTGCGCTACGGCCACGTCATGGAAACCGTCTCCGACGCCGCGTTTGCGCGCTACCGCACGCTGATTGATGACCCCGATCTGCCCGCCTACTTCATGGCCTCCACCCCGGTGGAGCAGCTGGGATCCCTCAACATCGGATCCCGTCCGTCCAAGCGCCCCGACTCCGGCGCCGGGCTGGAGGGTCTCCGCGCCATCCCGTGGGTGTTCGGCTGGACACAGTCGCGGCAGATCGTGCCGGGCTGGTTCGGTGTGGGCTCCGGCCTCAAAGCCGCCCGCGAGGCCGGTAACTCGGCCCAGCTCAAGGAGATGATCGAGGGCTGGCACTTCTTCCGCTCGGTGCTCTCCAATGTTGAGATGACCCTGGCGAAGACGGACATGGACATTGCCGGCTACTACGTCTCCACCCTGGTGCCGGCGGAACTGCACCACCTGTTCCGTGCCATCCGGGCCGAATATGATCTCACGGTCGAGGAGATCCAGAACCTTACCGGCGAGCACGTGATTCTCGATGCCCAGCCCACCCTGAAGCGCTCCCTCGAGATCCGGGACCAGTACCTCGACCCCATCAGCTACCTGCAGGTGGAACTGCTGCGCCGCGTCCGGGCCGAGGCCGCGGAGGGCATGACCGGGGCCGAGATCGACGAACGGCTCCAGCGGGCCATGCTGATCACGGTCAACGGAGTCGCCGCCGGGCTGCGCAACACCGGGTAGCCCCCTCCCGACGCTCCCTCAGGTCCTGCGGTTATTCCCTGGACGCTCCCTCAGGTCCTGCGGTTATTCCCTGGACGCTCCCTCTCCCGGTGAGGGAGCGTTGGGGTTTTGGGTGCGGAAGGTGAGGGAGCGTGGCGGCGCGGCTAGGGTTGTTCCATGCCGTCGTTCCAGACCAGACTGAAGATCACCGGGCTCAAGCCGGGCACCGCTCCCGAAGCCGTCATGGCCGCGGCCATCGAGGCGCTTGGGACGCGGCACCACGTCGAATCGCACCAGCTTGAGCTCGCCGGCGGCGTACCGCAGCTGAACCTGCGCTTCCTGGTCGAAGCCACCGCCTACAGCGCCGAAAACAGCCAGGCGCTGGAGTCGGCAGCCATGATGCGCGACGCCGTCGAACGCGTTGCGCTCACCGGCGCGCTGACCGTGCTGCGCCGCAGCCGCGGCCGCTGGGCGCCCGTCTAAAAGTCCAGTTCCTCGTCCGGGTCAACCACGGCGGACTCCACGGGGGAGGGGCTGCCCCGGCGCCGCGTCACAATCACGCCCACGACCGCTCCGACCAGCAGCCCGACGCCGACGCCGATCAGGGAGCTCGCCCAGAAGGGCAGCCCGGTGGCGGAGCCCATGAAATAGCCCAGTGCCACGGACCAGGCTGCCCAGAGCAGGCCGCCGAGGGCCGCGCAGAGGCTGAACCCGCGGGTGGAGACGTTGGCGATGCCCGCCGCGGCCGTCGTGGCCAGCCGCCCGCCGGGGATGAAGCGGAGGCCGATGATCGCGCCGTAGGTGGAGGACCGGCCGGCTTTCGCGATCGCCGCGTGGACGGCCGCGTGGAACCGGAGACCCCATTTCCAGCGGTCGAGCACGTGGCTTAGCCGCCGTTTGAACAGCTGGAAGACGAGAAGGTCACCAAGCCATGAGGACACCGCGGCGAGGAGCACCACGAGGAACGCGTTGATGTGGCCCTCCGCGGACAGCGCGCCGCCGGTGATGACCAGCATTTCCGAGGGGACGGGCGGGAAAATCGCATCGCCGATCACGAAGGGGAAGATCCAGAAATAGATCGCGGCGCCCCAGCTGTCCGCATTTCCGAAGTCCATGGGCACAAGGTACCGCACTTCCAGCCGCTAGCGTGCCTCGCTGAGTTCCAGTCTGCTGCGGTATTCCACCGGGCTCCCGGAGATGGGGTCCACGAAGCGGATCCCGCGGGCCAGGAGCTGCAGCGGCTTGGCGTAATTGTCCGGAGCCTTGTCCAGCAGTTGCGGGTAGAACGCATCGTTGACGATCCCGAGGCCCAATGAGGCCATGTGCACGCGGAGCTGGTGGGTCTTCCCGGAGTGCGGCTCCAGCCGGTACAGTGTGCGGCGGTGCGGGCCGCCGTCGGCGTCGGGTGCGCCGGAAGCGTCAAACGTGCGCAGCCGCTCGATCCGGGTTTCCGCATTGGGTTCGCCGTCGACAACCTCGGCCAGCAGGTAGCTGCGGGACTTGGTCATCCGGTTCCGCACCACCACAGGGAAGTCCACTGCGGGATGGCCCGGTGCGGGCTCCGCGGCGGACACACACTCGTATTCCTTCTGGACCTGGCGCTTTTCGAAGAGCACCTGGTATTTGCCCCGGGTCTCGGGGTTCGTGGAGAGCAGCAGGATGCCGGCGGTCATGCGGTCCAGGCGGTGCATGGGAATCAGGTCCGGGAGGCCGAGCTGGTTCCGGAGCCGGACCAGGGCCGATTCCTGGATGTACGTCCCGCCGGGGGTGGTGGGCAGAAAGTGCGGCTTGTCCACCACCAGCAGGTGATCGTCCTGGTGCAGAATGTTCAGCTCCACCGGGATCCGGGTCTCCGGCGGCAGGGTCCGGTAGTACCAGATGAACGTGTGGTCCTGCATCGGCGTGCTGCGGTCCAGGGCGATCCCCGCCTCGCCGACGATCTCGCCCGCGTCGAACCGGTCCTCGATGCCCTGCGGATCGATGTGCCCCCAGCGGTGCATCATGTAGTCCATCGCGGTCTCCCAGGGACCCTCGTCCGGAAGGCGCAGACGCGTCGCGTTGACGCCGTCGCGCACGGGAAGGGGGGATTGCATCACCCGACCATTCTACGGGCCCGGCCTACCGCGCCCCCGCGCGGTGCTAGCCCCCCCGCGGCCGCGACCCAGTACCGCTGCCCCGCCCGGGCCGGCCCCAGTTCGTCCGAGCCCCGCCGCCGCGACCGGGTCTGCGCCGCCCCGCGAGTTCCAGTTCGCCGGATACCTACGAGGTCGCCGGAAACATACGGCGACCTCGTACGCTTCCGGCGAACTCGCGATGCGCCGCCGAGTTGTGCCCGTCACGCCCCGCGCGCTGCCGCCGTCCGTGTCCCTCGCCTACCCGCCGTCCTCTCCCGCGGGGCCCGTGCTCCAGTTCGCCGAACCCGTGCCAGGTCGCCGGAAACACACCGCGACCTCGGACGCTTCCGGCGAACTCGCGATGCGCCGCCGCCCTGTGCCCGTCACGCCCTGCGCGCTGCCGCGTCCATGTCCCTCGCCTCCCCGCCCGCCGTCCTCTCCCGCCGGGCGCCCTAAGCTCCAGTTCGCCGGACCAGGGCCAGGTCGCCGGAAAGGTCCGGCGACCTCGGACGCTTCCGGCGACCTCGCCATGCGCCGCTGCCCGCACACGAGCGCCGACGAGAAAAAAGTTCTTGACAAATAAAATTGTCGGGGGGCAGACTGGAAGCATGTTGGACATCGGAGTAATTGAGGATCCGGCCGCGGCGGAGGCCTCGCTGGACCCGATCCGGACGCGGATCCTGCGCGAGCTGGCCGAGCCCGGATCTGCGACGCAGCTCGCCGCGAAGGTGGGCCTGCCGCGGCAGAAGGTGAACTACCACCTCAAGGCGCTCGAGCGGCATGGGCTCGTCGAGCTCGTCGAGGAGCGGCGGCGCGGCAACGTGACCGAACGCATCCTGCGGGCGACGGCGGCGTCGTACCTGATTTCGCCGGCGGCGCTGGCCTCGGTGGCGCCGGACCCGCACCGGTTCTCGGACCGCTTTTCCGCCTTCTGGCTGCTGGCACTCGCTGCCCGCATGGTCCAGGAGATGGGGCAGCTGATCGCCGGGGCGGCCGCGGCCCGGCAGAAACTCGCCACCTTTGCCATCGACGGCGAGATCACCTTCCGTTCGGCGGCGGACCGGGCGGCCTTCGCCGAGGAGCTCGGCGTCGCCGTGACCCGGCTCGTGGACAAGTACCACGACGGCGGTGACCTCCCCTCAGGTTCCCCGGCAGATCCGCGGGCAGGTTCCCAGGCAGGTCGCCGGCCGGAGGGACGCAAGCACCGGCTGGTTGTCGCGCTGCACCCGGCGCTCAAGTCGCCGCAGCCGAAGGCAGCGCACGCAGACCCACAAAAAGCAACCCCACAAACAGCAACCCCACAAACAAACCCACAAGCCAAGGAGCAGGACAATGACTGACCAACGGAAATTCGAAATCGTCTACGACACCGAACTGCCCGGTACCCCTGAGCGGGTGTGGGAGGCCGTCACCAAGGACACCCCGGCATGGATGTTCCCCACAGACCAATGGCCGGCGGTCCGGACCGTGGACGAATACCCCTCCCATCTGGTGTCCCGGATGGACGGTCCGGATGGCTGGTTCAACCAGCTGGAGCACGTCCTGGAACCGCTCGACGGTGGCCAGACCCGGCTGCACTACGTGCACAGCGGCATCTTTGCGGACAACTGGGATGAGCAGTATGACGGCGCCAGCAAGCACACGGCGTTCTATCTGCACACCCTGGGCCAGTACCTGAAGTACTTCGACGGCAAGCCCGTGGTCTTCACAGACATCCAGGCACCCGCCGCGTCGCAGACCCCGGACGGCTTCGACCGGCTCAAGCGGGCCCTCGGCGTCGACACTGCCGCTCCGGGGGAGACGGTGGAACTGGAGCTCGACGGCGTAGGGCCGCTGGCCGGCGAGATCGACTTCGCCAACGAGAACTTCCTCGGCCTGCGGACCGCGGATACGATGTACCGCTTCTTCGGGCGCAACGCGTTCGGCGCGCCGGTGGGCATGACCGTGCACGACTTCAGCGGCAGCGGGGACGCCGGGGCGACGGCCCAAGCCTGGACCGGGTTCCTGGCGAAGGTCTACGCCTGATCCCGCGACGCGCATCCTGCCTGGCGATGCCCTGAACGTTCGAGTTCGCCGGGAACGGGCCGAAGTCGCCGGAATGGTCCGGCGACTTCGGTCGTTTCCGGCGACCTCGAGGCGCGGGAAAGAACGGGCGTCGCAGGACAGGCCTGCAAGCGCCCCAGAATTCAGGCGATGGCCGCGGCCGGCGGGGACGACAGGTTGCGCCGCAGCTGCGGGGAGGCCTCCAGCCGGTCCTGCGCCGAACGCAATGCCAGCACGGCCGTCTCCAGCTGCTCCGGTGGCAGCGTGAACGGCAACCGCAAGTACTGCTCAAACGCGCCGCCGACGCCGAACCGGGGTCCGGCGGCGAGCCGGATTCCGACGTCGGGGGCCAGAACCGCCAGTGCCGTGCTGATCGGCGCCGGGAGTCGGCACCAGACGGACAGGCCGCCGTCGGGCCATTCGGGCTCCCAGCCCGGCAGGTGCTCCCGAATCAGTTCCACCAGTGTGTCCCGGTTCTCGCGCAGCGCGGAAAGCCTGTCGGGGAGCGGCTCTGTCATGGCGTTGACCAGATGCGCCCCGGCGAGCTGCTCCACCACCGGCCCGCCCAGGTCCAGGGTGGTGCGGGCGGCGGCGAAGCGCTGGATGAGGGGCTCGCTGGCGCGGATCCAGCCGGTGCGCAGCCCTGCCCAGTGCGACTTGCTGAGGGAACCGAGGGAGACCACCGCCGGGCTGAAAGCGGCCATGGGGGTCGAGGCGGCGCCGTCGAGGTTCAACTCCCGCAGCGTCTCGTCCACCACCAGCACAGTGCCCGACGCCGCGGCCGCCTTCACGAGCCGGCGCCGCTGGGAATCGGGCATCAGCCGGCCGGTGGGGTTGTGGAAGTCCGGCACCACGTACGCCATCGCGGGCCGCTGCTGGAGCAGCGCCGTTTCCATGGCCTCGATGTCCCAGCCGCCTGCGCCGATCGGGGCAAGACCGTTGTGGGCAAGGCCGTTGCCGCCTGCGCTGTGGACCCGGCCGCCGTGGACTCTGCCGCTGGGGCGTGCGCCGCCGGGGGCCGCGGCAGGCAGGGCCACCGGGACCGGGCGGCAGCCCGCAGCCCGGATCGCGTCGAGGGCGTTCGGGTAGCTCGGATGCTCCACCAGCACCTTGGTCCCGGACCGCCCGGCCAATGTGCGGAGCACAATGTTCAGCGCGTGCTGGGCGCCGGAGGTGACCAGGACCTGCGCGGCCGTTGTCGGGACCCCGGCGGCGGTGTACCGGGCCGCAATGGCTTCCCGGAGCGGGCCCACGCCCAGGGCGTCATAGCCGAAGCCTGGCAGCAGGGCCGGCAATTCGGTCAGGGCCGCGGCAAAGGCCCGGTGCACCACTTCGCCGCTGGCGGGCAGGGAGGCGTAAGCCAGGTCCAGGATCCCGTCCGGCACCGCCAGGCCGGGCGCGCCACTCAGCCGCAGGGCTCCGTCGTGGCCGCCGGCATGCAAGGGCCCCTGGCTCGGGATGCAGCTCCTGCTCCGGCTGCCCTGGCCGCTGCTGAGGAAACCCTGCTCTCGCAGCAGGGCGTAGGCCGCCGTCACCGTGGTGCGGCTGATGCCAAGGGCCGCTGCCAGCGAGCGCTCGCTCGGCAGGGCGACGTCCAGGGCGACGCGGCCGTCGAGGATGAGCAGGCGGACGACGTCGGCCAGCTCGCGGTAAGCGGGGGCGGCGCCGACGTTCCACTCGCCCAGCAGGCGGGCCAGCGACCCCGGAGTCAAAGAGACGGACATAGAGCCAGTATTTCAAACTGGCTATGGATTGCAAGGCCAGTTTTCGTGGAGGATGGAGACCATGTTGACCCGCAGACTCCTCCAGCTCCTGATCGGCCTCGCTCTTTACGGCATTTCCCTCGCCATGGTCATTCGCGCCAGCCTCGGCACGGCGCCGTGGGACGTGCTCCACCAGGGGCTGGCGGCCAGGTCCGGGCTCAGCCTTGGGACGGTGGTGGTTGTTGTCAGCTTCCTGGTGCTGCTGCTGTGGATCCCGCTCCGGCAATGGCCCGGCGTCGGAACCCTGTGCAACGCGGTGCTGGTGGGGGTCTTCGCGGACATCGGGCTGGCCCTGATTCCACAGTTTTCGCATCTGGGCGGCCAGATCTGCCTGCTCGTCGGGGCCGTGCTGCTCAACGGCGTCGCCTCCGCCTGCTACATCGGCGCCCGCCTGGGCCCGGGCGCACGGGACGGGCTCATGACGGGCCTCGCCCGGCGGACGGGCTGGCCGGTCCGGGTGTGCCGCACCGGCATTGAAGTGCTGGTTCTTGGCGCGGGCTGGCTGCTGGGCGGCTCGGTTGGTGTGGGCACGGTGCTGTACGCGCTGGCCATTGGCCCCCTGGTGCAGTTGCTGCTGCCGCGGTTCACCGTTCCGGAAGCGCGTCCGGTCCCGGCGGCAGGAACTGAAGCGGCCGGAACTGAAGCGGAAGCCGCCGTAGCCGGGACGGCAGTTCCTGCGGCGGCGGTACCTGTGGCGGTCCCGGTGGCGGCGGGCAGCGGCCCGGCCGATTGATTCCCGCCGATGGATTCACGCGGGTTAGTTCCCGTGGGCCCCGTCAGCCGGCGCCTTCTGATCCGGTGCCCGGCAGGGGCTGGCAGGTGGGGCAGTAGTAGATGTCCCGTTCCTCGGTGACAGTGCCGGCGCCGTTCTCCTTGCCCAGGACGCCGCGGCGGATCGGAGTGCCGCATTTGAGGCACGGCTGGTGCTCGCGCCGGTAAACCCAGTAGCCGGGACGCCCGGCGGTGCGGCCCACCGGCACGCCGCGGGCGTTCAGGACGGTGGTCCGCCGGCCCGGCCCGAGGTTGGCGGAGAGCAGGACCTGGGCATCGGTGATGATGGCGGGAAGGTCCGGCACTGCCGAGACGGGCGCCGCCGGGTGGACGCCCGCGAGGAAGCAGGCCTCGCACCGGTAGATGTTTCCGATCCCCGCCAGCTTGCTCTGGTCCAGCAGGGCGACGCCGATCGGTACGTCCGGGGCTGCGAGCAGCCGGTGTTCGGCCTCGGCCGCGTCCCAGTCCGGGCCCAGCAGGTCCGGGCCGAGGTGCCCCACGATGGTGTCCTCCTGGTCGGTCCGGACCACCTCAAGGATGCCCAGGGAGAACCCGACGGCGTCGGCCGTGGCGGTCCGCAGTACGCAGCGGGCCGTGAAGCCGGGCTTCCGCCAGCGGCCCCCGGGCGGGTAGACCTGCCAGCTGCCCTCCATCTTCAGGTGCGAATGGATGGTGAGCCGGTCTCTGGGCGTCGGGCCCTGGACACGCATCAGCAGGTGCTTGCCTCGGGGCACCACCTCGGCCACGGTCCAGCCGCCGAGCTTGAGAGTGGCGAAGCGCGGGACCCGGAAGTCGGAGGAGACCAGTTCCTTCCCGGCCAGGGCAGCGTGCAGCTGTGCGGCGGCGCGGAAGACCGAATCGCCCTCAGGCACGGATCCTCAGTCCCTTGGGGGTGGAATAGGCCCCGGCGTGGCCGAGTGCGGCCGCCACCGGGGTGTCCAGGATGCCGTGGCCGTTGACCTTTTCCATGATCAGCTTGTCCACCGCGCCTCGGGTCACCACACCCACCAGCGCCGTGCCGGCCGCGGCCAGGACGTCGGGGTCGTCGCTGAACGCGAGCAGGGTCTTGCCGCCGCGCTCGACATACAGCGCCAGGGCGCCGTCGACCAGGACCACGAGGGCGCCGGCCTTCCGGCCCGGGCGGTGGCCGGTGCCGGCGTCGACGTTGAGCGCGGGCCACGGCAGCGCGGCGCCGTACGGGTTGGCGGGGTCGGTCGCGGCGAGGGCCAGGGCCACCGGTTCTGCCTTGTGCAACTCGGCGTCCTCGACGTAGGACCGCAGCCGGTCCACCGTGGCCGGGACGGCGAACTGCGCCGCACCGAGGTGTTCGATGAAGTAGCCGCGGCGGCAGCGTCCGGCTTCCTCGAGCCGGGCAAGGACCTTGTACATGAGGCCGAAGCCGCCGAGGATGTTTTCTGCCATGACCGAGCCGCGGGTGACCACGCCGTAGCGGTCCAGCAGGAGCTCCGCGGTGGCGCGCGCATGGATGGTGGGATCGAGCTCGGGGGAGGGCAGCGCGGACCAGCGTCCCGCGGCGAGCGGGGGAGCGGGCGCGGTGCCGGTCACGGATCCGTACCGGCCGCCGGTGAGTCCCGGTGATCCGAGCAGGCCGGTGCCGTGGGCCCGTCCGAGCCGGCTGAGCCGCGGCGCGCGGGCCCGCGGGGCGCGCCCCACCTGCCGGTGCGCGGTGTGGCCGCCGGCGATCAGGGCCCTGACGGGGGCGAACGTGTCGCCGGTAATCCGGCCCGCCCAGGCGAGATCCCAGAGCGCGGCCACCACGTCCTGGTCGCTGAGCACCGAATCCATGCCGCCGGCAACCTCGGTCAGCTGCCGGAAGAAGTAGCCGCCGCCGTTGTTCTGCAGGTGCTCGAGGAGCCGTCGCTGCGCGTCGCCGGGTTCGAAGTCGATGGACGGGTTCAGCGTCAGTTCGGCCGAATCGGCGAGGTGCAGGCTCACCCAGCCGTCGTTGCCCGGCAGCGAGCCGGCACCGGACCAGAGGACCTCGCCGGCGGCCATGAGCTCGTCCAGCATGGCCGGCTGGTAGTTGGAGACGCGGCTGGCCAGGACAAGCGGCTCCCATGCCGAGGCCGGAATGGGCACGCCGGAGAGCTGGTCGATGGCCGTGATAATGCCGTCCAGGCCGCGGAGCGCCGACTGCCCGCGGCCGCCCGGGGTGCGCACGTTCTGCCAGGCGGGCAGGAACCGGCCGTAGGCGGCGGCGTCCACCGGCTCGACTTCGGCGCGGAGCGCGGCGAGGGAACGGCGGCGCAGCTTGCGGAGGACCTCGGCGTCGCACCATTCGCTCACATTGGCCGGAGGCAAAAGGAGAGGCAAAACAGTGGGCTGGAACGCCTCCTCGCCGGATCCCTCCACGCCGGAACCCTCAACCCCGGATTCTTCACCGCCGGCTGCCGTGCTGGCCGAGGTGACCGCCGGAGGCGCAGCGTGCGGGCGGAACTCTCCTTCCACCACGCGCCCGTCCGCGGCCAGCCGCTTCAGCGCCGTGCCGACGACGGCGACGCCCAGTCCCAGCCGCGCCGCGGCCTCGGCGGCGGTGAAGGGCCCGTGCGTGCGGGCATAGCGCGATACGAGGTCGCCGAGAGGGTCAGCGACCGGCTCGATGAAGGCCAGCGGCACGCCCATGGGCAGCGGCACGCCGAGGGCATCCCGGAGCCGGGCGGCATCCTCGACCGCCGCAAAGCGCTCGACTCCGCCGATGTTGACCTTGATGGCTCGGTTGGCACGCTGCAGGGCCGTGAGGTGGGCGGCGGCGTCGGCCTCCGTCGCCGGGCTTTCGGCTGGCAGCACCTCCGGGGTTTCGGCTAGCTCAGCCGGCAGGCCTTCGACAGGCAGGCCCCCTTGGCCGGTCCCGGCGGTCCCGGCAGCCTCGCTTCCCGGGGCTGGGCCCGCCACCGGCTCCAGTCGGGCGGCGACCTCGTCCGGCGAGAGCGGACCGAGGAGGCGCAGGAGGTCCGCGACGCCCTCCAGCCCGCGCACCTGGCGGTCACGGGCCAGCCGCTGCAGTTCGCGCTCGGTGGCCTCGATGACCTTCGCATCCAGCAGTTCGCGCAGCTCCACGCGGCCCATGAGCTCATTGAGCAGGGTGGAATCGAGGGCCAGGGCTGCGGCCCGGCGCTCCGCCAGCGGGGAGTCGCCTTCGTAGAGGAACTGGGCCACGTAGCCAAAGAGCAAGGACTTCGCGAACGGGGAGGGCTGCTGGGTGGTGGTCTGGACGATCCTGAGCTCGCGGCGCTCGACCGAGGCGGCGATGTCCTTCAGCGCCGGAAGGTCGTAGACATCCTGCAGGCACTCGCGGACCGTCTCGAGGACAATCGGGAACGTCGGGTACTTCCGGGCAACATCCAGCAGCTGCGCCGAACGCTGCCGCTGCTGCCACAAGGGCTGCCGCTTGCCGGGATTCTGCCGGGGCAGGAGCAACGCGCGGGCTGCGCACTCGCGGAACCGGGAGGCGAAGAGGGCGCTGCCGCCGACCTCCGCCGTCACGATCTGCTCGATTTCCTCCGGGTCAAACAGGAACAACTCGGCGCCCGGCGGCTCATCCTCCATCATGGGCACGCGCAGCACGATGCCGTCGTCGGCGGCCATGGCCGAGCCGTCCATCCCGTAGCGCTGCTGCAGGCGCTGGCCCACGGCCAGGGCCCACGGTGCGTGCACGGGCATGCCGAAGGGGCTGTGCAGCACCACGCGCCAGTCGCCGAGCTCGTCGTGGAAGCGCTCGACCACGAGGGTCGTGTCGCTGGGGACCACCTCGGTGGCGAGCCGTTGTTCGGCGAGGTACTGGATCAGGTTGTTCGCGGCGTAATCGTCCAGTCCGCTGGCCTTGCACCGCTCGGTGGCCGGCCCGACGTCGGACGCCGCCAGTTCGCGCATGAACGCGCCGAGGGCGCGGCCCAGGTCCACCGGCCGGCCCAGGGAGTCGCCCTTCCAGAAGGGGAGCTTGCCGGGCTGGCCGAACGCCGGCGAGACCAGGACACGGTCGTGCGTGATGTCCTCGATCTTCCAGCTGGTGGCGCCGAGCGCGAAGATGTCGCCAACCCGGGATTCATAGACCATTTCCTCATCGAGTTCGCCCACCCGGCGCCCGCCCTTGGCCGCAGCGGCGGCCGGACTGGCTGCCCTGCCGTCCGCACTGGCGCCGCCGGAGGAGCCGCCTCCGCCGGTGCCCTCGACTTCGGTGCCGATGATGTAGACGCCGAACAGCCCGCGGTCCGGGATGGTGCCGCCGGAAGTGACGGCGAGCCGCTGCGCGCCGGGCCTGCCCTCGATGGTCCCGGCGTTCCGGTCCCAGATCACCCGGGGGCGCAGTTCGGCGAATTCGTCCGAGGGGTAGCGCCCGGCAAGGAGGTCCAGGGTGGCCTCGAACGCGGAGCGGGGGAGCGAGGCGAACGGCGCCGACCGCCGGACCGTGTTGAACCAGTCCTCCACGTCGATGGCGCCGAGGGCCGTGGCGGCGACCGTCTGCTGGGCCAGGATGTCCAGCGGGTTGGCCGGTACGCTCAGCCGCTCGATCTTGCCCGCGAGCATCCGCTCCACGGTGATGGCCGTGTGGACCAGGTCTGCCCGGTGCTTCGGGAACAGGACGCCTTGGGAGACTTCGCCGACCTGGTGGCCGGCGCGGCCCACCCGCTGCAGGCCGCTGGCCACGGAGGGCGGCGACTCGACCTGCACCACCAGGTCCACGGCACCCATGTCGATGCCGAGTTCGAGTGAGGACGTGGCCACGACGCAGCGCAGCCGACCGGATTTCAAGTCATCCTCGATCAGGGCGCGCTGGTCCTTGGACACGGAGCCGTGGTGGGCGCGGGCCAGCACGGGATCGGCGCCGGCGGTGCTTCCGGCCTGGGCCATCATGTGGGCCGGTGTGGCGGTGGATGTTGGCTGCGTGGCGGCGCCGCCGGACGGCACGCCCACGCCGCCGGACGGCACTGGATTCGGCACGGCATGCGGCACGTCATTCGGTCCGGCGTCGAAGTCCGGGGCGCCGGCACCAAAGTCCGTCCAGCCGCCGCCGGCTGCCAGGAGCTGGCGCTCGGCGTAGATTTCGTTGAGCCGGGCGGTCAGCCGTTCGGCGAGGCGGCGGGAGTTCGCAAACACGATGGTGGACTGGTTGGCGAGCACCAGGTCCACGATCTTTTCCTCCACATGCGGCCAGATGGAGGCCTGGGGCTGCAGCCCGGAGGCCGGACCGGAGTCGAAGGCTCCGGCGGCGCCCTGGAGATCAGACATGTCCTCCACCGGGACGGAGACGGTCAGGTCCCAGTTCTTCCGTGACGGAGGGGCGACAATTTCCACCGGCGCCGAGCCGGCGAGGAACTGAGCCACCAGCTCTTTGGGTTCCACGGTGGCCGACAGCCCGATCCGCTGGGCGGGCTTGGGCAGCAGCGCGTCCAGCCGTTCCAGCGACACCGCCAGATGCGCCCCGCGCTTGGTGCCGGCGACGGCGTGGACCTCGTCGACAATGATCGTGTCCACCTCGCTGAGGGTTTCGCGGGCCTTGGACGTCAGCATCAGGAAGAGCGATTCCGGGGTGGTGATGAGGATATCGGGCGGGTGGCTGAGCAGCGAGCGGCGGTCCGACGCCGTCGTATCCCCGGACCGGACACCCACGGTAATGAGCGGGGCCGGCAGGTCCAGGCGTTTGGCGGTCTGCGTGATGCCGATCAGCGGCGCGCGGAGGTTGCGTTCGACGTCGACGCCGAGAGCCTTGAGCGGGGAAATATACAGCACGCGGGTCTTGCGCTGGGGCGCCTTGCCTTGAGCAGGCTTCCGGCGCCCGCCCTTGGCCGCCGGGTCCAGGCCGGGCAGGGCGTCGGGCTCTGCGGGCGCGGAGACGAGCAACCGGTCCAGCGCCCAGAGGAACGCGGCGAGCGTCTTGCCGGAGCCGGTGGGTGCGACGACGAGGGCGTGCGCACCGGAGGAGATGGCATTCCAGGCGCCGTTCTGGGCCGGGGTGGGCGCGGAAAAAGCGCCCAGGAACCAGTCCCGGGTCGGCCGGCTGAACCGGTCCATGGCGTCGGCCGCGAGTGTGCCGCCGGCGAGCTCCTGCCCCTTCATTCCTCCATCATGCCCTAACCCGCCGACACTATTGGCCGGGCCCCATCATGGGGCGGCGGGCCCCATCGTGGCGCCCGCCGGGTCCCGCGGGGGCCCGATGCTCCCGGACGGGCGGGAGCGCCGGCACGCTGGAGCAGAGACGCGGGGGACGGGTGTTACTTGGGCTGGAAGGCACCGATGGTCAGCAGGTTGATCTCCGTGTTGGCGCAGGCGTCCAGTTGCTGCGGGATGAACAGCGACGCGGTGTCGTTGGGCGGGTAGACCCGGAATCCTGCCGCCGGTGTCTTGGTGCAGTCCGGGTAGTTGGCGGCCTGGGTGTAGCGCAGGGTGGCTGTGCCGGCCTTGCCCGGGGCAAGCGTGACGTCGGTAACCGGGCCCGAGTCGTCGCGGGTGGCGGCGGCGCCGATCGGCTCACCGTCGGCCCCAGCTGTGAGGGAGACGCCCGCGAAGCCCTTCAGCAGGCACGGTTCGGTGCCGGAGTTGGTCAGGATCAGCTGCATGTAGATGCTGCCGGCCGCGCCGCCGCCCGTGGCGTCGGTGGTGCCGGTCAGGCTTGCGGCCTTGCACAGCTCGGGGCCGGCCTTGGCGGTGGACGGTGCGGCGGCCGCAGAGGATTCCGGCGCGGCGGGAGACGTCGCCGGCGGCTGGCTTGTTTCCGTGGCAGACGGGCTGGGCGGGGACGTGGCCGACTGGGCCTGCGTCGAGCTGCCCCCGCAGCCGCTGAGAAGGAGGGCCGCCGCGGCAGCCATTGTCACAACCAGTGCGTGCTTCATTCGCTGAGACCTCATGGCTCAACCATTATCCCCGCCGTTGCCTTAGTCAACGATGCCACTGCGACGGAGCCCGATTGATGTCCGGATTGTGATTTCCCGGCATCGGCCGAGGTCAACTGCGCCGCGTGCTCTTTCCCGGAGCCGGCGAGCAGCTGCCCTAGTCGGTCTCGGGCCCCGAGCAGTAGTGGCAGTCGTCGGGGCAGGAAGCGGCCCAGGGGTCCGTCCCGGCCGCGGACCCCGACAGGATTTCCGGCTGCCATGCCAGGGCCGTTGGCCGGTCAGTTGCCAGCATGGCCAGCTCCTTCGGGGTCTGCCACGCTCAGTTCAAAGCCGTCGGCAACGTGGAACAGCTGCCGGTGCCCGCCGTCGGAGAGCACCCATACGACGTCGCCGTCGGGCGTGCGGTTATCGACCAGGCCCGCGTGCTCAAGGCGGCCGCCACGGTGGAGGTGGACGGCGTCGCCGATCTCGACGTCGTCCCAATGGGCGGCGCTGCTGGAAGGCCGGTTTTTCTGCAAGGTCATGAGGAGTCCTGAACGGTCACGGGGAAACGAGGATGTGACCCAGCTAACCGTGGAATGACCTCCCGCCTCAATGGTCATGTGAATGAGACACTGACTTACTGTTGTGCACAAGTCCAGGGCGGAAGTCCAAGGGCAGAGGTCCCGGGCAGAAGTCCGGACGCTAGGCAGCCGTCTACGTGTCCGTGCGGGCTGCGCGGCGGGTCAGCCAGGCAAAGGTGGGCGGAGGGGGCGGCGGGACAGCCGCTGACCCGGCCGCCGTGCGCCCCGAGGCGCCCCCGCCGTGGCCCTGCGCCGGCGCAGTTCCAGGGCGAGGCTCTCCTGGCCGCGGGCCATCGCCCAGCGGTGGTTGGCGGCGAAGGCCGGCTTCAGCAGCCAGCTCAGCCGCCGCAGCAGGGGCTTGGCGGCGCTGACGCGCCAGTCGTAGGTGATGACCGTTTCCGGCCCGTCCGGCTCGAAGGTCCAGCGGCCGGTGCCGTTCAGATCGCCTGCCGCGGTGAGGGCGAAGCCGCGGCCGGTGATTGGCTCCGTAACCGTGAGGGTCCAGCGGAGCGTATAGGGCAGCCAGCCCTTCGTGTGCAGACGCGTGGGGCGCGGAATGCCGGGCCCGGGCTCCGGGCCGCCGGCCACGGACTCGACGCTGAGATAGACGGAAGGCCACCACAGGGGCAGGGCTGTGGCATCGCCCAGGACGGCCGCGACCTCCTCCGGCGTACCCGCCACCCGCCAGACGGTCCGGAACTCATAATCTGTGCTGCCCATCGGGGTCTCCTTTCAGCCCTGCGTGGATGCCCTCACTATCAATTCGGGCGGAAAGACCACCTGGGTGGGTGCAAAGCCGTCCTCCCCTGCCGCCTCCCGGAGCAACAGTTCCAGTGCGGTGGAGCCGATGAGGGCGCTGGGCTGCCGGATGGAGGACAGCGGCACGACGGCGGCGGCGGCGAACTCTATGTCGTCGTAGCCGACCAGGGCTATCTCCTGCGGCACCTTAACGCCGCCCATGAGCATCAGGCCCTGCAGGGCACCCACGGCAAGCAGGTCGTTGGCTGCAAAGATCGCGTCCGGGCGTTCGGCTTCGGGCCGGGACCGGATGGACTCGCCGGCCGCCCTGCCCGAAAGTACGGTCAGGGATTCCGTGGCGATGACCTCGAGCGTTGCACCCGCCACGGCGTCGATGGCCTTCCGCGCCCCTGCCAAACGGTCCGCTACCTGCCGGATGCTTGCCGGGCCGCCGATAAACGCGATCCGCCGTCTGCCCAGCGACAACAGGTGGGCCGCAGCCATCTCCCCGCCCGCCAGGTCGTCCACGGCCACCGAGGAGAAGCTCGTGTTCTCTGTCTGCCGGTCCACGAGCACTGTCGGGATGCCCCGGCGCCGGAGCTGCTCCAACCGGGGAATCACATTTCCTACCGGGGACAGCAGCACGCCCCGCACGCGCTGCTGCTCAAAGAGGTCAAGATACGCGGATTCCCGGCCCTCGTCCTCGTTGCTGTTGCCGACGAGGACGGTGAAGTTCTCCGCGGCGGCGCGGTCCTCCGCGCCCCGGGCCAGATCCGAGAAGAAGGGGTTGGCAGCGTCCAGGACCACCAGGCCGATGCTGTGGCTCATGCCCGCGCGCAACTGGCGCGCGGCGTCGTTCCGGACGAAGCCGAGCTTGTCGATGGCGGACTGGACCCTCAGGGTAACTTCCGCGGAAACCTTCTGCGGCCGGTTCAGCACATTGGAGACCGTCCCCACCGAGACGCCGGCCAGTGCCGCGACGTCCTTGACGCTCGCTGAAACCATTTCCTGTGCTCCTGAAGGTGGACGCCGCAGCCCTTGGGGCCAGGCGGCGCGTACGCAAAATAGTCACTTCAGGATACCCGTCCGGGGTCCACTTTGAACCCTTTCATTGAAACGAATCAAAAGCCGCGTCGCGAATGCCTGACGTCAGTTGACGTGTTGATTTGAAGACCTTATGATTCAAATCACAACTCGTTATGAAACGATTCATTGCGTGTTCACTAGGCACAGTTCACTAAGCCCCAAAGGTGCGGTCAATTTTATGCAGCAGACACACAGTTCCCGGTCCGGCCCCGCTGAGGGGGAGCAGGTTCCGGTCCTCTCGCTCTCCCACGCAGCCAAGACCTTCGGCCCGGTGGTCGCCCTGGCCGACGGCACCATCCACATCGAGGCTGGCGAAATCCACGCACTCGTCGGCGAGAACGGCGCCGGCAAGTCCACGCTGGTGAAAATCCTCGCAGGCCTGCACCACCCCGATTCCGGCGACTTCCAGGTGGCGGGCCAGAGCGTCCAGTTCCGCAATGTTGCCGAGAGCAAGGACGCCGGAATCTCGGTCATCTACCAGGAACCCACGCTCTTCCCGGACCTGAGCGTCGCGGAGAACATTTTCATCGGCCGCCAGCCCAAGGGCCGCTTCGGGCTCATCAGCAAAGCGACCATGGTCAGGGAGGCGCGCAAGCTGTTCGAGCGCCTTGGCGTTCCGATCGACCCGACCCGCATCGCCGAAGGCCTGTCCATCGCGGACCAGCAGATCATTGAAATCGCCAAGGCCATTTCGCTGGATGCCAAAGTCCTGGTGATGGACGAGCCCACGGCAGCCCTCAGCGGCGTCGAGGTGGAACGGCTGTTCGCCGTGGCCCGGAGCCTCCGGGACCGCGGGACCGGCATCCTCTTCATTTCGCACCGTTTCGACGAGGTCTTTGACCTGTGCGACCGCATCACCGTGATGCGGGACGGCCGGTACATCTCCACCCACCGCACGGCCGACGTCACCGTCGAGCAGATCGTTCGCGAGATGGTGGGCCGCGACATTGGCGCCCTGTTCCCCAAGACCCCTGCCGAGATCGGCGACGTGGTCCTGAAAGTGGACGGCCTCAGCCGCGCCGGGGTGTTCCGCGATATCAGCTTCGTGGTCCGCGCCGGGGAAATCGTTGCCTTGGCCGGCCTCGTCGGCGCCGGCCGCACCGAGGTGGCCCGTGCCGTATTCGGCATCGACCCCTACGACGCCGGCGATATCACCTTCGACGGACGCAAGCTCAGGCCGAGGAATCCCCAGGTGGCCATCACCGCCGGCATGGGCTTCGTGCCGGAGGACCGCCGCAAGCAGGGCCTCGTGATGGACCTGTCCGTGGCCCGGAACGTCACGCTCACGCTGCGCAACAAGTACACGACGGCGGGCCTGATCAACGGGGGCGCGGAGCGGCGCGCGGCCCAGGAATGGAGCAAACGGCTCCAGGTCAAGACCGGCTCGCAGGAGTACGCCGTCTCCACGCTCTCCGGCGGCAACCAGCAAAAGGTGGTGCTCGCCAAGTGGCTGGCCACGGACCCGCGGCTGCTGATCATCGACGAGCCCACCCGCGGCATCGACGTCGGCACCAAGAGCGAGGTCCACCGGCTCATATCGGACCTCGCCGGGCGCGGGATCGCGATCCTGATGATCTCCTCGGAACTGCCCGAGGTCCTCGGCATGGCGGACCGCGTCCTGGTCATGCGCGAAGGCCGGATCACCGCCGAACTCGACCGTGCCGATGCGAACCCCGAATCGGTCATGCACGCCGCCACGTCTTCCGCAGGAGGAACCCTGTGAGCTCAGCTCTGGACCACAAGAACGCAACGACGCCGGCACCCGACGCCGGAGCCCGGGGCGCCGTCGCCTCGCTGCTGCGGATGCGCGAACTCCCCGTGCTGGTCGCGCTGGCACTGCTGGTACTCGTCACCTACCTGATCAACCCGCTGTTCCTCACCGCGCAGGGCGTGAAGGACCTGCTGCTCAACGCCACGATCATCATGATTCTGGCGGTGGGGCAGACCCTGCTGATCATCACCAGGAACATCGACCTTTCCGTCGGCTCAATGCTGGGGCTGGTCGCCTTCGGCACCGGCTCCCTTTTCTCGGCCATGCCCGACGTGCCGATCATCGCAGTCTTTGTGATCGGCATGGCCTTCGGGGCGCTGCTGGGCGCCGTCAACGGCGCACTGGTCACCCTCGCCAAAGTACCCGCCCTGGTCATCACCCTCGGGACGCTCTACGTGTACCGCGGCCTGAACAACGCCTGGGCCGGCGGCAAGCAGTACTTCGCCGGCGACCGTCCGGAGGAGTTCGGCGCCCTCTCGGTGAACACCTTTCTGGGGTTCCCCGTCATCACGCTGCTGGCCATCGTCGTCGTGATCGCCGTCGCCATCTACATGTCCGGCACCCGCCCGGGCCGTGACCTGTACGCCATCGGCTCGGACCCGGACGCGGCCACCGCCTTCGGCATCAAGGTCTCCAAGCGCGTGTTCCTCGCGTTCCTGGCCAACGGCGCGCTCGCCGGCCTGGCCGGTGTGCTTTACGCCAGCCGCTTCAACTCCGTCGGCGCCACCACCGGCACCGGGATGGAACTGACCGTAGTGGCGGCCGCCGTCGTCGGTGGTGTGGCCATCTTCGGCGGCAGCGGATCGGTGACCGGGGCCGCGCTCGGCGCCGTGCTCCTGACCACCATCACCAGCTCCCTGACCGCCCTGCGGGTGGACAAGTTCTGGCAGCAGGCGATCGTCGGCGTGCTGATCCTCACCGCCATCATCATCGACCGCGTGGCCAGCCTGCGCACAGCCAAGAAACTGCGGATTAGCGAGGCTCGCAATGTCTGAAACCACGTCCACCACCAGCACGGCGCCGGCTCCCGTGGCTGACAACACCAAGCCGCTGGCCAGCGAACCGAAGGGCCGGACCGGGGCCGCGCGGATCCTAATGGGCCGTGACGCGGTCACCATCTACGCCCTGATTGCTTTCCTGATCTACGCCGCCATCGCCATCCCGCGCTTCGCCTCGCCGGTCACCACCGGCTTCCTGCTCCTGGACGTGATCCCGGTCCTGCTGATTGCCATGCCGATGACGCTGATCATCATCACGGGCGAAATCGACTTGTCCGTGGCCAGCACCGCCGGCCTGACCAGCGCCCTGATGGGCGTCCTCTGGGCCGGCGGGACGGACATCTGGCTGGCCCTGGCAATCAGCCTGCTGGCAGGAATTGCCGCCGGCATGTTCAACGGCTTCCTGATCGCGGTCCTCGGACTGCCCTCCCTGGCGGTCACCATCGGCACCCTGGCGTTGTTCCGCGGCCTGGCCCTGGTCATCATCGGCGACAACGCCGTGGCCAACTTCCCCAAGGCGCTGACCGCCTTCTTCACCTCCAAAATCGGCGGCACCGGCATCCCCACGGTGATGATCGGCGTCGTCGTGGTGATGGTCTTCTTCGGCGTGCTGCTGCACTTCACGCCGTTCGGACGCGGCCTCTATGCGATGGGCTACAGCAAGGAAGCCGCCAGCTTCGTGGGGATCAACGTCGCCCGCAGCAAGTTCTGGCTCTACGTCGGGTCCGGCGCCGTTTCGGCTCTCGCCGGCATCTACTGGACGCTGCGCTACACAAGCGCCCGCAGCGACAACGCCTCCGGCCTGGAACTGGCCGTCATCGCCGCCGTCCTGCTTGGCGGCGTGTCGATCTTCGGCGGCAAGGGCTCCATCCCCGGCGTCATCGCCGGCGTCCTGCTGATCGGCACGCTCAACTACGCCCTCCGCCTGGCCCGGGTGTCCGACGTCGTCCTCATCACGGTGACCGGACTGCTGCTGATCCTCTCAGTGGTGGCGCCGAGCATCGGCTCCGCCATCAGGCAATGGCGGCACACCCGCCGCGTCCGCCGAAGTTTCACCCGCAAGGCCACCTGAAATCTGCACACCACAACAAACCGCGCCCGCCTGGGACCGGCTGTACCGACCGCACGAAGGAAAAGGGAAGAACAATGATGTTGAACCGCAAGAACAAGGGCCGGACCGGCCGACTGGGAAGCATGGTGGCCATCACCGCCGTGGCCGCACTGGCGCTGACAGCCTGCAACAGCGGCTCTGCATCCTCAACCGATACCAGCAGCCCATCGGCAGGCGGCGGGGACCAGAAGATCACCTTCATCCCCAAGCAGCTGAACAACCCGTACACGGACGTTGTTCTGGGCGGCGGCAAGAAGGGCGCCACCGAGGCAGGATTCGCTTCCTCGCAGGTCGTCGGACCGCTGGAAGCCTCCGCCTCCAGCCAGGTTTCGTTCATCAACGCCGAGACTCAGGCCGGCACGAACGTCATCGCGATTGCCGCCAATGACCCCGACGCCGTCTGCACGGCCCTCGGCGAAGCCCGTTCCGCCGGCGCCAAGATCGTCGCGTTCGACTCGGATACCAATCCCGACTGCCGCGACATCTTCATCAGCCAGGTCGTCGCCAAGGACGTTGCCCTGATCCAGACCAAGCTGATTTCCGAGCAGATCGGCGGCACCGGCGAGATCGCCATCCTGTCCGCCACCGCCAACGCCACCAACCAGAACGAGTGGATCAAGTACATGGAGGAGGAGCTCGCCTCCAACCCCGCGTACAAGGACATCAAGCTGGTGGCCAAGGTCTACGGCGATGACAACGACACCAAGTCCTTCCAGGAAGCCCAGGGCCTCATGCAGGCCCACCCGAACCTGAAGGGCATCATCTCGCCCACCACCGTGGGCATCGCCGCTACCGCCCGGTACCTCTCAACGTCCGCCTACAAGGGCAAGGTTGCCCTCACCGGGCTCGGACTGCCGAATGAAATGCGGCCCTTCGTGAAGGACGGCACCGTCAAGGAGTTCGCCCTCTGGGATCCGGCACAGCTCGGCTACGTGGCGGCGTTCGCCGGCAAGGCCCTCAAGGACGGCAAGATCACCGGCGCCGAAGGGGATACCTTCACCGCCGGCGAACTGGGCGAACGCAAGGTCGAAAAGGGCGGCCTGGTGATCGTCGGCCCGCCGACGGTCTTCAACGCCGAGAACATCGACAAGTACAACTTCTAATCCTTACCTGACCCATCCCGAGCGGCCGGGCGGGCCGCCGACAGCCCGCCCGGCACCTCGTCTCTTCCACCCACTCCGTTCCGCTTCACCGGTGCCGCAGCACCGGATCCACGGCGCCTGCCCCACAGCCGTGCCCGGAAACCACATTTCCGGGGCCCCAGATCCCCCTTTTCATGCCGGAAGGCCCCCCACATGAACCAGAAACAGCCGGCAGACCGGCTGCTGCAACCGCATCGGCGCCGCCCCACCCGCATCGGGCTGGTCTCCGGCGGCCTCGGCGCCTACTGGCCCCAGTTCCCCGAGCTGCTGCCGCAGCTGCGGGAGTCCGTCCGCTACGTCACCGGCCGCTTCCAGGAACTCGACGCCGACGTCATCGACACCGGCTTCATCTCCGACGCGCACGAGGCCGCCGCGGCCGGCGAAAAACTCCGCGTCGCCGACTGCGACCTCATCGTCATCTTCCTCACCACGTACCTGACGTCCTCCATGGTCCTGCCCATCGCCCAGCGCGCGAAAACCCCCGTCCTGGTGATCGACCTGCAGCCAACCGAAGCGATGGACCACGCCAACTTTGACACCGGCAAGTGGCTGGCCTACTGCGGCCAGTGCCCGGTGCCGGAGGTCGCCAACGTCTTCCGCCGGGCCGGAATCGACTTCCGCTCAGTCTCGGGGCACCTTAAGCAGGAGTCCGCCTGGGAGCGGATCACGGCGTGGGTCCACGCCGCCGGCGTCCGCGCCCGGCTCCGCAATGCCCGGCACGGACTCATGGGCCATCTCTATCCGGGCATGCTCGATGTCGCCACCGACCTCACCACCGTGTCCACCACCTTCGGCTCCCATGTGGAGGTGCTGGAATTCGATGACCTCCGCGAACGGGTCAACGCGGTCACGGAGGCGGAGGTGACCGAACGGCTCGGGCTCGCACGCGAACTTTTCGTTGTGGATGACTCCGTGAACGACGACGACTTCGCGTGGGGTGCGAAGGTGTCCGTCGGCCTGGACCGCCTTGTGGAGGACTTTGACCTGGACTCCGTGGCCTACTATCACCGCGGACTGGCCGGCGAACAGCACGAACGGCTCGGCGCCGGGATGATCCTGGGCTCCTCCATCCTGACGGCCCGGGGCATCCCGATGGCCGGCGAGTTCGAGCTGCGGACCTCCATCGCCATGCTGGCGGCCCAGGCGATCGGCGCCGGGGGTTCATTTACCGAGATCCAGGCGCTGAACTTCCTCGACAACGTGGTCGAAATGGGACACGACGGCCCGGCCCACCTGGCCGTGTCCGCCCAGGACCCGCTCCTGCGCGGGCTAGGGATCTACCACGGCAAACGCGGCTGGGGCGTCTCGGTCGAATTCGATGTGCGCCACGGTCCCGTCACCACCTTCGGCCTCGGCCAGGACCCGGACGGAAGCTACGTGTTCGTCACCTCCGAGGGCGAGGTGGTTCCCGGCCCGCTCCTGCAGATCGGCAACACGACCTCCCGGGTGGACTTCGGCGGGGATCCCGGGCTCTGGGTGGACGTCTGGAGCCAGACCGGAATCGGTCACCACTGGGCCCTGTGCGTCGGCCACCGCGCCGCCGACATCAAGGCCGCCGCATCCCTGCTGGGTATCGAACACCGCCATGTGGTGCTCTCATGAGCACGCAACGCGTCTGCTTCCAGCTTCAGGTCAGGCCCGCGCTGATCGGGGAATACACCCGCCGGCACGCGGCCGTCTGGCCGGAGATGCTCCGGGCCCTGAAGGCCTCGGGCTGGAACAACTACTCACTCTTCCTCCGGCCCGACGGGCTACTGATCGGCTACTTCGAAACGGACAGCCTGACCGAAGCCCAGGCCCGGATGGCAGCCACTGACGTCAACGCCCACTGGCAGGCCGAGATGGCCGGCTTCTTCGACGACCTCGCCGGAGCGCCGGACCAAGGCTTCCTCCAGCTCACCGAAATCTTCAATCTCGAGGACCAGTTGTCCGCGGCCAACGCCGCCGGGGACAACCACCAACCGCAGAAGGAACAACCATGAACACCACAGAAACGGCCCTGGGCCGCCTACGGGAACTCGCCATCGAGGTCCCGTCCTGGGCCTACGGCAACTCCGGCACCCGCTTCAAGGTGTTCGGCACTCCCGGGACCCCGCGCACGGTCCACGAGAAGCTGGCCGACGCCGCGAAGGTCCACGAACTCACCGGCCTCGCGCCCACCGTGGCGCTGCACATCCCCTGGGACAAGGTGGATGATTACGCGGCCCTGAAGGCGTTCGCGGCGGAGCTCGGCGTGGGACTCGGCACCATTAACTCCAACACCTTCCAGGACGACGAGTACAAGTTTGGTTCCCTGACCTCCTCGAACCCTGCGGTCCGCCGCCGCGCGATCGACCACCACCTCGAGTGCCTTGAGATCATGAACGCCACGGGCTCGCGGGATCTGAAGATCTGGCTCGCGGACGGCACCAACTACCCGGGCCAGGACGACATGCGCGGCCGGCAGGACCGCCTGGCCGAGTCGCTGCAGGAAATCTACGCGGCCCTGGGCGACGAGCAGCGCCTGGTGCTGGAGTACAAGTTCTTCGAGCCGGCTTTCTACCACACCGACGTTCCGGACTGGGGTACCTCCTACGCCCAGACCCTGGCCCTGGGCGAGAAAGCCTTTGTCTGCCTCGACACCGGCCACCACGCCCCCGGCACCAACATCGAGTTCATCGTCATGCAGCTGCTGCGCCTGGGCAAGCTCGGCTCCTTCGACTTCAACTCCCGCTTCTACGCGGACGATGACCTGATCGTCGGTGCGGCGGATCCCTTCCAGCTCTTCCGCATCATGCACGAGGTCATCCGCGGCGGCGGGTTCGGCAAGTCCGCAGGAGAGAATTCAGCCGTCGCCCTGATGCTGGACCAGTGCCACAACCTGGAGGAAAAGATCCCGGGCCAGATCCGGTCCGTGCTCAATGTCCAGGAAATGACCGCCCGCGCCCTGCTGATCGACACCGATGCGCTGGCCGAGGCCCAGCGCAGCGGCGACGTCCTGGCCGCCAACGGCATCTTCAACGATGCCTTTTACACCGATGTCCGCCCCGCGCTGGCGCAGTGGCGTGAATCCCGCGGCCTGCCCGCGGACCCGATGGCCGCCTTCAAGGCCAGCGGTTACCAGAAGAAGATCAACGAGGACCGCGTCGGCGGCCACCAGGCCGGATGGGGCGCTTAAATAATGACCAATAAGACTGTTGAAGAACTGATCTCCCGTTCCAACCGCCTCGGCGCGGACAAGCGGAACACCAACTTCGCCGGCGGCAACACCTCCGCCAAGGGCACCGAAAAGGACCCCGTGACCGGCGAGGACGTCGAGCTCCTGTGGGTCAAGGGCTCCGGCGGGGACCTGGGCACGCTGAAGGCCGAGGGCCTTGCCGTGCTGCGGCTGGACCGGCTGCAGGCGCTCAAGAACGTGTACCCCGGCGTCGAGCGTGAAGACGAAATGGTGGCCGCGTTCGATTACTGCCTGCACGGCAAAGGCGGCGCCGCGCCGTCGATCGATACCGCCATGCATGGCCTGGTCGACGCCGCCCACGTGGACCACCTGCACCCGGACTCCGGTATCGCCATTGCCACGGCCGCCGACGGCGAGGCCCTGACCAAGGAGATCTTCGGCGAGAAGGTGGCGTGGGTGCCGTGGCGTCGCCCCGGCTTCCAGCTGGGCCTGGACATCGCCGCGATCAAGGACGCCAACCCGCAGGCCGTCGGCACCATCCTGGGCGGGCACGGCATCACCGCCTGGGGCGCCACCAGCGAGGAAGCCGAAGCCAACTCGCTGTGGATCATCGAGCAGGCCGAGGAGTACATCAAGGACCACGGCAAGAACGAACCGTTCGGTCCCAAGCTGCCCGGCTACGCCGCCCTCCCGGAAACCGAGCGCCGCGCGAAGGCCGCCGCCCTCGCGCCCGTGATCCGCGGACTCGCCTCCACCGACAAGCCGCAACTGGGGCACTTCAGCGACGACCCCGCCGTCCTGGCGTTCCTGGAAAGCGCCGAACATCCGCGGCTCGGGGCCCTGGGCACGTCCTGCCCGGACCACTTCCTGCGCACCAAGGTCAAGCCGCTGGTCCTGGACCTGCCCGCCGACGCCCCGATTGAGGACTCCGTGGCCCGGCTGAAGGAACTCCACGCCGCCTACCGCGAGGACTACCTGGGGTATTACGACCGGCACGCGACCCCGGACAGCCCCGCCCTGCGCGGCGCGGACCCGGCGATTGTGCTGGTGCCCGGCGTGGGCATGTTCTCCTTCGGCGCGAACAAGCAGACCGCCCGGGTGGCGGGGGAGTTCTACCTCAACGCCGTCAACGTCATGCGCGGCGCCGAGGCGGTCTCCACCTATGCCCCGATCGAGGAAGCCGAGAAGTTCCGGATCGAATACTGGGCCCTGGAAGAGGCCAAACTGGCCCGGATGCCCAAGCCGAAATCCCATGTTGGCCGGATCGCCCTGGTGACCGGTGCGGCGTCGGGCATCGGCAAGGCGATCGCCACCCGCTTCGCCGCCGACGGCGCGTGCGTGGTCATCGCTGACCTGAACCTGGACAACGCCCGGGCCGTGGCCGCGGAACTCGGCGGCGCCGACGTCGCGATCGGGGTCCAGGCCGACGTCACCGACGAAGCCCAGATCGCCGCCGCCATCCAGGAAGCCGTCCTGGCCTTCGGCGGCCTGGACCTGGTGGTCAACAACGCCGGGCTCTCCATCTCCAAGCCGCTGCTGGAAACCACGGAAAAGGACTGGGACCTGCAGCACAACGTCATGGCCAAGGGCTCGTTCCTGGTGGCGAAGGCGGCCGCGCAGGTGATGATCGGCCAGGAGATGGGCGGGGACATCATCTACATCTCCTCCAAGAACTCCGTGTTCGCCGGCCCGAACAACATCGCCTACTCCGCCACCAAGGCAGACCAGGCCCACCAGGTCAGGCTCCTCGCCGCGGAACTGGGCGAGTACGGGATCCGGGTCAACGGCATCAACCCCGACGGCGTGGTCCGCGGCTCCGGGATCTTCGCCGGCGGCTGGGGCGCCAAGCGCGCCGCCGTCTACGGCGTGCAGGAAGAGGAACTGGGCAAGTACTACGCCCAGCGCACCCTGCTCAAGCGCGAAGTGCTGCCCGAAAACGTGGCCAACGCCGCCGCCGTGCTCACCGGCAGCGAGCTCTCCCACACCACGGGGCTCCACATCCCCGTGGACGCCGGCGTGGCCGCGGCCTTCCTGCGATGAGCCTTCCTGGGATGAACCTTCCTGCGCTGAACACGGCGCCACCAGCGGATACCGCACCCAGCGGCGGCCTGTACGCCGGGAATGTCGTTGCCGGCAGGGCTTTTGCCGCAATCGACATCGGTGCGTCCTCGGGCCGGGTCATCCTGGGCCGGGTCGCGGGCAGCCCCGGCGGGGTGAGGGCCGAGCTGGAGACCGTGCACCGGTTCCCCAACGGGGTCAAGGAGCTCGACGGCGGCCTCCGCTGGGACTTCGACGCGCTGTTCGCCGAGGTCCTCGCCGGGCTCGCGGCCGCCGCCCGCGCGGCCGCGGCCCGCGGCGAGAGCATCGCCAGCATCGGGATCGACACCTGGGCCGTGGACTACGGGCTGGTCAACGACGCCGGTGACCTGGTCGCGGCGCCGTTCAGCTACCGCGACGACCGGTCCCGTGCCGCCATCTCCCGGGTCCACGAAAAACTCGATCCGGCCCGGCTCTACGCCACCACCGGGCTGCAGTTCCTGCCGTTCAACACGATCTACCAGCTCGCCACGGAGCCGGCGCTGGAGGGGCTGCAGGCGCTGCTCATCCCGGACCTCATCGGGTTCCTGCTCACCGGCCAGCGCCGCACCGAGGCCACCAACGCCTCCACCACCGGGCTCTTCGATGCCGTCGCGGGGGAGTGGGCCACGGAGTTCCTCACCGCGCTGGACCTCCCCACGAACCTGTTTCCGCCGCTGATCCAGCCCGGCGAGACCGTCGGGACCCTCACCAAGGACGTCGCGGCACGCCTGGGACTTCCCGAAACCACCGCGGTGGTAGCCGTCGGCTCGCACGACACCGCCTCGGCCGTCGCCGCCGTACCGGCGGACGCCGGAGGTGCTGGCGCGGGAGGTGCTACCGGGAATTTCGCCTACGTTTCCTCCGGCACGTGGTCCCTGGTCGGCGTCGAACTGTCCCACCCGGTCCTGACCGAGGCCAGCCGGACCGCGAACTTCACCAACGAACGCGGCGTGGACGGCACCATCCGCTACCTGCGCAACGTCGGCGGCCTCTGGCTGCTCAGCGAATGCCAGCGCACCTGGGCCGCCGAAGGCTACCGGCCGGAACTGGTGGAACTGCTCGACGCGGCCGCGACTCTTCCGCCCGGCGGCCCGGTCATCAACGCCGACGACCCCTATTTCATCGCCCCGGACAACATGCCCGAACGGATCCGGGCCGCGGTCCGCAACACCGGCGCTGTCTTACCGGAGCATCCCGCGCACATCGTGCGGTGCATCCTGGACAGCCTTGCCGCCGGCTACGCCCGGACCATCGCCGACGCCGAACGGCTCGCGGACGTCCGGGCCGGCGTCGTGCACATTGTGGGCGGCGGATCCCAGAACCGGCTCCTATGCCAGCTCACCGCCGACGCCACCGGCAAACGCGTGATCGCCGGACCCGTGGAAGCCACGGCCCTGGGCAACGTCCTGGTCCAGGCCCGCGCCGCCGGCGTGCTCAGCGGCGGGCTGGGGGAGCTGCGCGCCGTGGTGCGTGCCTCCCAGCACCCGGCGGGGTACGTGCCCTCAGCCCGGGCCGCCGCCAGCCCCGTCACCAGCGGAGGCACCCAGTGAGGATCGCGCTTTTCGCCACGTGCATCGTTGACGCCATGTACCCGGCCACGGCCCGCGCCACGGTGTCCATCCTGGAACGCCTCGGCCATGAGGTCATTTTCCCGGCCGGCCAGGCCTGCTGCGGGCAGATGCACGTCAACAGCGGCTACCTCAAGGAGGCGCTGCCCGTCGTCGCCAACCATGTGAAGGCGTTCGAAGGAGATGAGTACGACGTCGCCGTCGCACCGTCCGGCTCCTGCGTCGCCTCCGTGAAGCACCAGCACCCCATGGTCGCCCGCCGCTGCGGGGACGCCGGGCTGGAAGCCCGGGCCGCCGCCGTCGGAGCCAAAACCTACGAGCTCTCCCAGCTCCTGGTGGATGTCCTGGGCGTCACCGACGCAGCGGCACAGCTGGGCTCGTTCTTCCCGCACCGGATCACCTACCACCCCAGCTGCCACGGCATGCGCCTGCTCCGGCTCGGCGACCGCCAACTGGACCTGCTGCGCTCGGTCGGCGGCATCGAACTGGCCGAACTGCCCGAGGCGGACCAGTGCTGCGGCTTCGGCGGCACCTTCTCGATGAAGAACGCGGACGTGTCCTCGGCGATGCTGGCGGACAAGACCGCCAACATCTGCGGCACGGGCGCCGACCTTTGCGCCGGCGGCGACGCGTCCTGCCTGATGCACATCGGCGGCGGACTGTCCCGGCAGGGCAGCGGCGTCACCACGATGCACTTCGCCGAGATCCTGGCCAGCACCCTCGAGAATCCCGCCGCCGTCTCCGGCGACGTCCGCCTCACCACCGGAAGGACCGCACGATGAGCGGCACATTCCTGGGGATGCCGTCCCTGCCGGTCTTCGGCATCGGCAACCTGCACGAACACGAGCCCTTCCCGAAAGCCGCCCGCCGCGAGCTCGGCAACCCCCAGCTGCGGGTCAACCTCGGCCACGCCACCCGGACCATCCGGGACAAGCGGCTGGCCGTCGTGTCCGAACTCCCCGACTGGGAGGAGCTGCGCGAGGCGGGCCGGGCGATCAAGGAATCCGTCATGGCCCGGCTGCCGGAACTGCTCGAAGAGTTCGAGGCGAACTTCACCGCCCGCGGCGGGACCATCCACTGGGCCCGCGACGCCGGCGAAGCCAACAGCATTGTCGCCGCCCTCATCCGGGACCAGGGCGCCACCGAGGTAGTCAAGGTCAAGTCCATGGCCACCCAGGAGATCGGCCTCAACGAATACCTCGAAGAACAGGGCATCGCGGCTTACGAGACCGACCTCGCCGAGCTCATCGTCCAGCTGGACCACGACAAGCCCAGCCACATCCTGGTCCCGGCCATCCACAAGAACCGCAGCCAGGTCCGGGACATTTTCCTGCGCGAAATGGAGGGGGTGGATCCGGAGCTCACCAACGAGCCGGCCCGCCTCGCCGCGGCCGCCCGGGCGCACCTGCGCCGCAAGTTCCTCAGCGCCAAGGTGGCCGTGTCTGGCGCGAACTTCGCCCTTGCGGACGCCGGGACCCTCGCCGTCGTCGAATCCGAAGGCAACGGGCGCATGTGCCTGACGCTGCCGGAAACGCTCATCACCGTCATGGGCGTCGAAAAACTGCTGCCGGGCTGGGAGGACCTCGAAGTGTTCATGCAGCTGCTCCCGCGGTCCTCCACCGGCGAGCGGATGAACCCCTACACCTCGCTGTGGACCGGCGTCACGCCCGACGACGGGCCGCAGAACGTCCACCTGGTCCTGCTGGACAACGGACGCAGCGCCGCCCTGGCCGACGAGATGGGCCGCTCCGCGCTGCACTGCATCCGCTGCAGCGCCTGCATGAACGTCTGCCCCGTCTACGAACGCACCGGCGGGCACGCCTACGGATCCACCTACCCGGGACCGATCGGCGCGATCCTGTCGCCGCTGCTGACCGGGATCACGGCGGAGGAGAACAATTCCCTGCCCTACGCCTCGTCCCTGTGTGGCGCCTGCTACGACGCCTGCCCGGTGAAGATCAACATTCCGGACATCCTGGTGCACCTGCGCGGCGAGGACGTGGACAGCAAGCGCGGCAAGAACCGCAGGAAGAGGGCGATGCCTAGCCAGATGGACCTCGGCATGAAGGCGGCCTCCTGGGGGCTGTCCTCCGGAAAGAACCTGGGCCTCATGGAGAAGGCGCTGCCGCTGGGCCGGCTCGCCGCTGGGCCGGACCGGAAAATCACCAAACTGCCGGGCATCGCCGCCGGCTGGACCCAGAGCCGGGACATCCCGGCACCGCCGGGGCAGTCCTTCCGGCAATGGTGGAACAAGGAACACCGGGCCGCCGGACCCGATGCAGCCCCGGCGGCCGGCGCTGACGCCCCCGGCCCGGAGTCCGCCGGCCCAGGATCAGCCGGTACAGAGGAGACCCCGTGAACGCGCGCGCAGAAATACTCGACCGGATCCGCTCGGCCCTTCGGGACGCCCCGGCGGTACCGGAGGTGCCCCGCGACTACCGGCGCTCCTCCGGGCTGGGCGGGGAAGAGCTCATCGAACTGCTGACGGACCGGCTCCTCGACTACAAGGCGAACGTCTTCATCGAGGAAGCCGCCGCGGTGCCGCAGCGGCTCGCCGCCCTCCTCGAGGGCACCGGCCGCTACGCCGCGCCGCACGGCCTCGCGGAGTCCCTGTTTGTGGAGGCGGACGCTCGCGACGGCGGCTCCGGCCGCCGCGTCACCGACGCCCCCGGGCAGCGGCTCAGCGTCGAGGAGCTCGACGGGATCGACGCCGTCGTCACCGGCAGCGCCGTCGCCGTCGCCGAAACCGGCACCATCATCCTCGATGCCGCACCGGACCAGGGGCGCCGGGTCATCAGCCTCGTCCCGGACCGGCACATCTGCATCGTCCGGGCCGGGGACATTACCGCCATCCTGCCGGAGGCCCTCCGCCGGCTCGACGGCACCCGCCCGCAGACTTGGATCAGCGGCCCGAGCGCCACCAGCGACATCGAACTCGAACGCGTCGAAGGCGTCCACGGCCCCCGGACCCTGGACGTCGTGATCGTCCGCGGGTAGAGGCGGGAGGCCGGGGCCTGCTTACCCTACCGGCGCGAGGAAGCGGGGCCTCCAGGGTGGCGGTGACGGCCCCGGAAAGTCGATTGTCCCGATCACTCAGAGGAAACTCATGTTCTTCTCAGCAGGGAGATGAACCATGGAAGCATGTACTTAGTCGACCCCAGAGCCTATGCGCATCGCCTCATGCACCCTGGCGCCTGGTTCCGCGCGACAATCCGCCGGCACGTCCCGGCAAGCGACCACGCCCGCGACCAGCAGCCCACGCACTCCAGGTTCGACTATCTTGAGGCTGGCCTCACGGGAACACTGAGCACGGCCCATTCACGGCGCAGGGCCAAGGAACTCGAGCGGGCATTCCGGAACGGCGACGTTTCCTACGAGGACGCGTGCCTGGAGATGGAGCAACTCGAGGGGGAGCTGTGAACGGCTGGCAGCGCTCGACGGAACCGCGCGTTTCTGGGGGAGCCAGGACGAGGTCCGCTACGATGACGCTATGAGCACGCGGCTACGCTAGCCCCAGTCGGGGGCCGGCGACAATGGAAAGGCATTCCATGATGAAGCGCGCTCTGCCACATGCACTGTTCTATGTCTTCGGACACCGTGTCTGCTGTGGCGCCATTCCTGACTGGACCGCTCACGTCGGCCAGAAGTGGGACACCTTTGATGTCGCACCCTACAACCTCTACAACGTCATCTGGCGCGCTCAGAACTGGGTCCTGCAGAACTGCGACGACTAGTCCGTTTTGGCTTCGGGTGCCAGTGCCTGCGTTTTAGGAGCAGGTGGTGAGGAAACCTGTGGCGCCGGGGCGGGCATGGAAGGTCACCGTGTGGCCGGCGTCATCGCGGAAGATGGCCTTTGGGCCGGTCACTGTGATGGCGCCGGGCTGGTAGGGGTTCATCCAGCCTTCAGGCGGGTTGCCGTGGCCGTCGTCCAGCGCCTCGTCTGCGACGAAATAGGTGCCCTGCACGAGCGCTTCATGGATGCCGCAGTGAGTGTAGAGACTGTACGGCGAGCCTGAGGCGGCCATCGTTGTTGGCTTGGCCGGGGTCCCACTTGCCGGATCCCCCTGCATCGCGCACCCGCACAGGAGCGCCAACCCTGCAGCGGCTGCGAGGCCCAAGTGGTATCGAGTTCTCATGCCCCAAGGCTCTAGGGCGTTGCCTCAATGGTCAAGAGCCAGGCAGGCCTGCCGGCAGGCAAAAGACGGCGGGGAAGGAGGGCCCGAAATGGGCTGGGCGTAGGGTGGAAGTTGGACGAAAGGAGCACTTCATGAAGAAAATCCTCATGGTACTGACCAGCGTTTCCGAGATCGGCGATACCGGAGAAAAGACCGGCTACAACGTGGCCGAGGCTGCACATCCCTGGAAGGTCTTCAAGGATTCCGGGCATTTCGTCGACTTCGCCTCCATCCAGGGCGGCCAGCCCCCGCGCGACGAGGTGGACTCAGAAGATCCCATCCAGGTCGCCTTCACGGAGGACGAGACCACGCGCGCCGGACTCTACAACACTGCCCGCGTCGACGTCGTTGACCCCGACCAGTACGACGCCGTCTACCTCGTGGGCGGCCACGGCACTATGTGGGACTTCCCGGACAGCGAAGGCTTGCAGAATCTGGTGGCCAGCGTCTATAACGCCGGCGGCTTGGTCGGCGCGGTCTGCCACGGACCGGCCGGCCTGCTGAACGTGGAATTGAAGAACGGACTTCGCCTCGTCGAGGGCCGGAAGGTGGCGGCCTTCACCAACGACGAGGAGGTTGCCGCGGGGAAGGACAAGGTCATCCCGTTCTTCTTGGCCGACCGGCTTGAGGAACAAGGCGCCACCCACGTCTCCGCTGACGTCTTCGAGGAGAAGGTCGTAGTTGACGACCGGCTGGTGACCGGCCAGAACCCGGCCTCAGCCGCCGGCGTGGCCAAGGAGATGGAGAAGCTCTTCGCAGCGGTCATCCACCAGGAAAAAGCCGAGGAACAGCACGACGCGGAGGCCCTGCGCGCCGAGAAGGACGCCGAGAAAGACGCCAAGAAGGCTGCCGCAGAAGCGGAGCACTAACGCCCACAGCGCACTGAAACTGGCGGCTGCCCCGGCAACGGGGTGGCCGCCTCCGGTATGCGGCAACCGCGAACACAAAACAAGGATCAGTAGCCGTACTTGTTGACCACGACCTGCACAATGTTGGTGTCGTCGTCCCGACCGTAGTCACTGATCGTGATGCGTACGTTCCAGCCGTCAATGACTCCAACACCCCGGCAGTCCAGTCCGCCCGCATTGATCCTCTGTTCCCGTACGCATGGCTTGTACTCCTGGGGCGTCAAACCCACCTGCTGAACGTACCGCTCCAGGTCACCCTCCAGGTACTTCCGGTGAGTGTCCCAACGGTATGCGTACTGGGAGCAAGGTCCATCGAGCGGGATGCACAGCGCACTGCCCACCGGATTCTGTGTTCTCAAGGGTTCCCATCCCGGCTCTGGTTGGAGGCGGTCGGCAATCGTCTTGAGCTCAGCGACGATCTGATCGCTCTTCCACGATGACCAGAGGAAGAGTGCGGTGACAAAGGCAACCGTTACTGCCAGCACACCGAGCCATATTTTGCGGCCTCTGCTCATTCTCGTCCCGCTCCCCACGGCGTACCTCTCTGGTTGTGAGACCTGGAGTCCACCCCGCCACCGCGCTGGGCTGGTCCACCGACCGTCTCGCCTTCGCCACCTACCGCCCCGAGCCGGGTGAATGACCGTCCTGCCGAGCGGTGGCCGGCAGCGCCCACGGACCTAACTGGCGCGGCGATAGCGGATGTGCGTGGCCAGCGGTGAGTGGAGCACCTCGGCCGGTTCGCCGCACCAATATTTCCATTTATAAGGAGTTCTATGGGGTTCTAGGGAATACCCTATAACGCCCTATAACTCCGTATAAGTGGGGGGTGAACCTGGTGGAACCCCTACAACTCCGGCCAGGTGAAAATGGCAGTTTGATTCAGGACCGGTGTGACGGCTGAAATGACCGATGCCACCCCTGCGTCCGGACCAAGACCAGTTAACGCGACATTAGATCCGAAGGACACCTCCTGTCGGGCTACTGTAGATCGTCCGGGACGCCGAACCGCCTTCCAATGAGTACGCGAATGGCCGCGAGTAGAGGCTGATCTTCCAGCGCAATGCCCTCGCCCCCGTAATGCACACCCGTTTCGTCACCCACTGCTTCTATGTCAAAAAGGTTGAGGACCTCGGCCACGCGAACCTGATACTCGGTGGCGGTCATTTGGCGAGACACACGAACTGGAATTGTGCTGAGTTTGCGCGCGACCTTAGCAGCGGATTCATTCATGGGCGCACTCTTGCATTGCGTTCCGCCATTGCACAAGGGGGGCGCTTCGGACCTAGTCCGGGAGTATAAGGCGACGTTAGGCTCGCGGGATCTGGGCCCATCCTCTGCTGGCCGCTTCTTCGCCCGAGAGTGCGCAGTCAATCCACAACATAATGACCGTTATGTTGTGGGCGTTGATGTCGGGCCTACAGCGACCGTTGGCCTCCGTCTGCTCAGAACGGGTCCATCGTCCGCCTCGGTGACGCGAAGCCCTTGGCTGTTGTGGACCTCTCGGAGATGATGAATGCAACGGACTGAGAGGGCGGGAAGCTCCGGAGGGATCCGGCGTCACGGAGAGAAATGGCCCTGCATGTGCGCAGCAACATTCTCGCCGCGCAGTTGAAGGTGGCCTTGGAAGGAACGGGGCCGGGTGACTCCCGACGCCGTGACGAGGCTGGCCCAGATGGAGCTTCCATCTCTGAGGTGAAGGATCTTGGCGCCGCCGCCGGGACCGTGGCCACGGCTCATGCGCGTGCATTGGCATCCCGTCGCGGCCGCAATTCCTCGAAATATGCACCAAAAATGCACCACGAAGGTTCTGAGAATGCTGAAAACCCCCGGTTTCCCGGGGGTTTTCATTGGCGGTGACGGTGGGATTTGAAACCTCTCCCGCGCCAGTGCTGGCAAGGAAAACCGCTAGATTCCGGGGAATTTCATCACGTCACATCACATATTCTCACGGCAGATGTGCCCAAAATGTGCCCAGAATGTGCCCGCTACTCGGGCTTGCCTGGCGTACTGGCAGTTGAGCGCCGAAGTGCTGTCCCAAATACGAGCAGCAGAAGGACGCTACCCCACTTCAAGCGATCCAGACCCCGAACGGCGCCGTCTCGCATCTTGGTTGTCGGTCCAAAGACGAACTAACGCAGCCGGCACGCTGTCGCAAGACAAACTGGACGCGCTCCGGATGCTTCCAAATTGGGACAAGAATCAGCGTAAGGAACTGGGACGCCAGCATTGGAACGCCCGGATGAACGAACTCAAGGTCTTCAAAGCGCAGCACGACAGATGGCCGAGGCATCGTAACGCTCTCTCCGAAGCGGAACGGGTGCTCGGCGTGTGGCTTCACGGGCAGAGGCAAAGCGCATCAAGACGGCGGTTGGCGCCGAGTAAGCTGCGGGCTTTGGACAGCGTCGTGCCTGGGTGGAATACACGGGCCAAGAGCAGGGTGCGCAGTCGGTGATCGTACAACCCTAGATGGGCAGGAATCCGGGCTGACGGTTTCCCCAGCGGATCACGCACGGATCGGCCACTTCCGGGTTGTGTCCGGAATCCCTTTTTTGGCGAACCATAATTCGCCGAAGCGTGTAGGGTTTGCACATTCGCACCAGGGGGAAATCATTCTATGAAAAGCTCTACTCAACGCCGTCGTTCCGCTGCATTTGTCCTCGCAGCCGTGCTGACATTCATAATCTCTGCCTCGGCACCAGCTATAGCCGCAGACACCAGCGAGCCGCCATCACTAACGTCCATCAAAATGCTTTCGCCTGCTGTCAGGTATGTGGCCTTTGAGCAGTTACCGGGCGATTACGTGGTCCAAGACTCAACAGTCTCGGTCCGGATGGGCGTAAGCAACGCCTACGACGGCGACCTCGTCTACCGAGACAGCGTGGGCACCACACATGACGTCTGCTTACCTTGGTGCGGGTCGGGGTATGACAACGTGGCAGTTGCCGAGCTATATGGATGGCACCCGGGTCCCATAGTGCTGTCTCATATCGAGTTGAAGTCGACGTCCGGTGGACGCGTCGTGTACTGGCGGGACGGGAAAGTCGAGAAATTCCCCTCAGACATGAAGGATCCAACCCCAATTGCGATCGATTGGGCAAGCTTTGATTTCGTGTTGGAACCTCTTCGCAAGTATTCCAATTCCCCGAAACCCACGGTCCTGGGTCCACCCTCCGTAGGGCATACGCTCCAGATGGAACTCCCAACCCTAGACCCAACGCCAGACCCAAAGCCCTATTACGTCGAGTACAGATGGATGCACGAGGACGCCCTCGAAAAACCGATCGGTTACAGTCCTAGTTATATTCCTACGACCGCTGACGTAGGGCACAGGATAGTGGCCCGTGTGCGGGTGTACGCCTATGGCTACGTCCCCTTGGAAAGTTTCAGCGCGCCTACACAACTTGTGGCCAGCCCGGTGCAGGTGAAACCGGCCCCGGTCGTTTTTACGGATAACGACGGCACGGCAAACGATACGTATTTAATCCCGGCCACGACCGGCATCGACTACCTCATCGGCGGCAAGGTAGTGGCTGAAGGTAAGTATCCGGCCATCGGCTCGGTCTATTCGTACGCGCGCGCGAAGCCCGATTACATCCTGGCTCCTGGCGCCTTGGCATCATGGTCGACGACGTTCAAGGCCACGCCATATCTGGTCGCCCCCGCAGCCGTCACGTTCACGGACAAGGACGGCACGAACGAGGATACCTACACCGTTCCAGCCACGACCGGCATCGACTACCTCGTCGGCGGCAAGGTCGTGGCCGCGGGTAAGTATCCGGCCATAGGCAAGGTCACGGCAACAGCGCGGGCGAAAACCGATTACGTCCTGGCTCCTGGTGCCTTGGCATCATGGTCGACGACGTTTAAGGCGACCCCGTTCCTGGTCTCTCCCGCGGCAGTGACTTTCACTGACAAGGTCGGGACTAAGGACGACACCTACACGGTTCCCGCCACGACCGGTGTCGAGTACCTTGTGGACGGGCAGGTCGTGGCTGCGGGTACGTATCCCGGGACCTGGGTCGTCATCGTGAGCGCGCGGGCGAAGAAAGACTATGTCTTGACCCCAGGCGCGCCGGCCCTATGGGTGGCAGCCTTCAAGGGTTCCCTTTCGGGGGCGGTCCCTACCATCACTGGCACAGCGAAGGTCGGTTCGACCCTTACCGCCGTCCCCGGAACCTGGGGTCCGGCACCGGTGAGCCTGGCCTACCAGTGGAAGGCCGGCGGCGTCGTCATCCTCGGAGCCACAAGCAGCACCTATAAGCCGACCAGTGCCCACGTCGGAAAGACGCTGACAGTGATCGCGACCGGATCGAAGGCCGGTTTCGCCAATATGGCCAAGACCTCCGCCGCGACAGCAGCGGTGGTCAAGGGCTCCTTGGTCGGCCCGACGCCGAAGATCACTGGCACAGCGAAGGTCGGGTCTACCCTCACCGCCAACCTCGGTACCTGGTCACCGTCCACGATCAGTCCCCGCTACCAGTGGTACCGCTCCGGCGCGGCGATCATCGGTGCGACCGCCGTAACCTACAAACCCACCAGCGCCGACGTCGGCAAGGCCWTGACGGTCAAGGTCACAGCGTACAAGACCGGCTACACCACCGCGGTGAAGACCTCCGCMGCGACAGCRGCGGTGGTTAAGTAACGGACTTACCTGCCAAAATAGAGCCCGGCTCTGGTACGAAAAGGAATCCTCGCAGCGTGGTTAGCTGATGGGATTTGTGTTTGGCACCCTGCAGGTCGCAAGCGGGCAGGGGGCCTGTAGATCCGTGAAAGTATCTGTCTATATAGACAGATGTCATGCAAGTTGAACTTGTCGGGCAGCCGTGGTGGGAGAATCTGCTGCCGGTTGCAGCCATACTCATCCGCCTCTATCTGGTACACTTGGCGGGCCAGACGGACGGACCAGGCCAGCCTAGAGGTCAGCGCTATCCCCTTTGAGACGCACACAGGGGACACCAGGAGTGGAACATAGGCATCTCGGCCACCAACAAAGGCTTCACGGCGGCCTACCATTGTCGCGTGTGAGCCGAAAGGGTTTGCTGCCGGGTAGGTTGTGCCGCCGATGGTGAGCGGCAACCATCTGTTGTTCTCTACTAGGATGTCGCGCGAGGGCAGACCGTCATAGCGGGTGAGGTCCGGCTCGGGGTAGGACGCGCCGATTCTTGCGGAGAAATCGGCCTGGATGTCTTCGGCGTACAACTCGCCATAGGACGTGTCGAATCCCCGGAAGACGTTGTCCCGGATGGTGACGTAGCGGCACCCTTGCAGATCGAACCTATGCCCGGTCCCTGACGCCTCATCGAACGTGCAGTTGTGCACGAGGACGTTGTCAGAGTGGTGAAGCGACATCGCGCACACGGCTCGCTTATTGGCGCCGAACTTTCCCCGGAATGCCAGCCCGCGCATGGTGACGTTGGACGGTCCCGCACCATTACCCCTGCCCGCCGTCCGATAGGCCGACGAACACCACGCCCGTTGTGCTGCTGGCGTTCTTGGTCAGCGTTGCACGGTCCCCGGCGATGGTGAGGTTGCCGCAGATAGGAACGGCGGAAATCGTGAAGTAATCTCCCTGTGGGAAGAATAAAGTTCCCCTGCCTTTGGCTTTGATGGCGTTGACCGCTGCCTGGATCGCCGCGGTGTCATCCGTTACGCCGTCACCCTTGGCGCCGTAGTCCTTGACGCTGGCAAGGAGCTCGCCTTTGCCGACGAAGATGGTCCGCAGGTAGGTCATGAACGTCGCCCACCAAGAGGACCCGGGGTTGTTCGCCTGCGCCTGGAAGTCAGCCGACGTCGCTGCCGCAGCCGCAGCGGACCCGGCAGATGCCGACGCGGAGCCTGCCGCCGAGGTTGCGTAAGACCCGGCAGACGCCGCCGACGCAGATGCGTCCTCTGCCGACTTGAGCGCCGCGGCCCGGATAACAGTCACCTGATCCAGGCCAACACCTGACGAGCCGGGGACCTTCACCGCGGAGTTAAGGTCAACGGTGCCGCCCGAGGGGACGAGGATGTCATGCGGCGGGACCTGCGGCAGGGCTACCTTGTTGAGCGGGAGGAAGCTATACGAAACCTTCCACGTCCACCCGGTGACGGACAGGTCCGACGACTTGGACGCTGTGGCGGACGCACTAGATAACGCAGTCTCACGGTCTGATGTTGTCAAAATGTGCCCACCGGCTTAGTCCGGGCAAAGCAAAGGCCCCTGCTTCCCTTCTAAACAAAGGGAAGCAGGGGCCTTTCTTATCCGCGGTGACGGTGGGATTTGAACCCACGTTGGCTTTTACACCAAACAACATTTCGAGTGTTGCACCTTCGGCCGCTCGGACACGTCACCAACCTGACTAGGGTACCGGAGCAAGGCGCCCATCCACAAAACGGGCCCCAACAGCACCCGCACACCGACTCGCCGGAACCCGCCACCCTTCCCCGCGAACAGCCCGGGCACTAGATTCGTAAGCACAATGACGACTTCTGAACAGCACGCCACGGCCACCGCCTATTGGACCGTCGGCCCGGAACAAGGCGAGCTCCGCAGCGAGGACCTGCCTGCCCCCGGCCCCGGGGAGGCATTGGTCCGGACCCTGTATTCGGGCATCAGCAAGGGCACCGAGCTGGTGGTCCACCGCGCGAGTGTACCGGAGTGCGTCGCCAACGCGATGGCCGCCCCCAACCAGGAGGGGGACTTCCCGTACCCGGTGAAGTTCGGCTACCTCACCGTGGGCGTGGTCGAGGACGGACCGGAGGGCTGGGCCGGGAGGACCGTCTTCTGCCTCTACCCGCATCAGGACCGCTTCATCGTCCCGGTCGAATCACTCACCATGATCCCCGACGGCGTCCCCGCCCGCCGCGCGGTGCTCACCGGCACCGTGGAAACCGCGATCAACGGCCTCTGGGAGGCCGGACCTCGCTTGGGCGACAGGGTTGCCGTGATTGGGGCCGGACTGGTCGGCGGTATGGTGGCCAAGCTCCTGGCCGGTTTTCCGCTCGCGCGGCTGCAACTGATCGACGTCGACCCCGCCAAAAGAGCGTTCGCGGACGCACTCGGCGTCGACTTCAGCCACCCCGACGACGCCCTCCCGGACTGCGACATCGTGATCCACTGCTCGGCCTCGCAGGAAGGGCTGCAACGAAGCCTGCAGCTGGTGGGCGACGACGGCGACATCATCGAAATGTCCTGGTACGCCGACCGGAAAATCTCCCTCCCACTGGGGGAGGACTTCCACGCCCGCCGCCTATCCATCCGCGCCAGCCAGGTGGGGATGGTGGCCCGCGCCCGCCGGCACCGCCGCACCAACGCCGAGCGCCTCGCGCTCGCCGTGTCCCTGCTGCAGGATCCGGTCTTCGATGTCTTCCTGACCGGCTCCTCGACGTTCGCAGAGCTCCCCGGCGTCGTCCAGCGCCTCGCCGACGGCAACCTGGACGCCCTGTGCCACGTCATCGAATACCCGTCCTGGGACGCTCAATCCGCCGACCAGCCCACAGAGTTCAAATCCACCGACCAGCCCACCGAAGCCACGAGGTAGCCCGTGTTTAGTCTGACCGTCCGCCGCAACTTCATGATCGCCCACAGCCTTCCGCGCGAAGTCTTCGGCCCGGCCCAGGGCCTGCACGGGGCCACCTTCGTCACGGAGGTGACCTTCCGCCGTCGTGAGCTCAATGACGACGCGATCGTGCTGGACATCGGCGCGGCAGGGGACGCGGTGGACGAGATCCTGGACGAGCTGAACTACAAGAACCTCGACGAGCACCCGGACTTCTCCGGCAAGCTGAGCACCACCGAAGCCCTCGCCCGGTACATCGCCGACGCCGTCGCCACCCAGATCCGCGTCGGCAACGACGGGCGCGACCTCGCCGGGCTGGACGTCACCCTGCGCGAGACCCCCGATGCCTGGGCCAGCTACTCGCTGGACTTCGACGCCAGCTAGGCGGCGCAGATGCCGCCGGCCAGCCCTCGTGTCCGTCTTGTGGTGCCCGGCAACGTCCGGCACAACTCCGGCGGCAACGTCTACAACGCGGCGCTCGCCGCCGAACTGGCGGCCCTCGGTGCCGCGGTGGAAACCTGCCCGCTCGACGGCGACTGGCCGGGAGGCAGCGCGGGGGACCGGCGGCGCCTGGCTACGCTGCTGCATGCGGGGCCCGACGGCGGTCCGGCCGGGGGCGGCGGCCCCGCAACTGCCGGTGCCGCAACCTCGGGCACAGTGACGGTGGTCGACAGCCTCCTCGCCTGCGGTGCGCCCGAGGAGCTGGAAGCGGCCGCTGCGGCCGGGGTCCGGGTCTGGATCCTGCTGCACATGCCCCTGCCGGACCACCCGGAGCGCGAACGCAGGGCCCTGCGGGCGGCTGCCGGCGTCATCTGCACGAGCGGTTCGGCCGCGGCGGGCATCCGCGCCCGCCACGGCCTCGACGGCCTCCGGGTGGCCCTGCCCGGGACCGCCCCCGCGCCGCTCGCGGCCGGCAGCCTGTCCGCCGGCGCGCCGCACGTCATCGCCGTGGCGGCCCTGCTGCCGAACAAGGACCAGTCGCTCCTGCTGGACGCGCTCGCCCGGCTCGCGGCTGTGCCCTGGACGGCGTCCCTCATCGGCTCTGACACCGCCGATCCGGCCTACGCCGCGCAGCTCCGGACCTCCGTGGAACGCCTGGGCCTGGCCGGGAGGGTCCGCATCCCGGGCGAGCTCCGGGGCCCGGCACTGGATGCTGAATGGGATGCGGCCGATCTGAGCCTGCTGATTTCCCGGGCCGAAACCTACGGCCTGGTGGTCACCGAATCGCTGGCCCGCGGCATTCCCGTGGTGGTGCGCGAGGGCACCGGAGCCGTCGAGGCGCTCGCCGCCGGCACCCTGCCCGGGCCGCCGGCGGCCTTTCCGGTGCCGGACACTCCGCCCGGGACTCCGGTGCCCGGGTTGCCGGGCGCCGCCGTCGGGCTCGGAACGGACCCCGCCCCGCTGGCGGACCTGCTCCGCCGCTGGCTGGAGGACCCCGGCCTCAGGGACCGCTGGCGGGAGGCGGCAGCGGCCGCCCGGGGCTGGCTGCCCGGCTGGGACGCCACCGCCCGGACCGTTCTGGGCTTCCTGTCGACGGAACCGACGGAACCGACAGCACCCACGGACCCCGCGGAACCCGGTGAAACGGGACGGCTCAGAAACCAGACGGCGGGGGTTGATACGGCTTCTTGATACCGCTGACAGAGAAGCTGTTGGAGAATGAGCCCATGAGCACCCACCCTGTCGCCACACAATCGCCGTCGGTAGAAAAGCCCGTCAACCTGCCGGAGCCGCAGAGCTTGACCCCGGAGCGGCTCCGGGCATGGTCCTGGCACCGGCAGGGCCTGGACGGCTGGTTGGCCGGCTGCACGGCGGAGCAGGTCCTCGCCCGGGCAGGCTGGGCCCGGTCCGTGGGCGGCGCCAACCCCTACCTCACGCTCTTTGCCCGCGCCGGCATCCGCCGCGAACAGGTGGACGCCGACGTCCTCGCCCACCGGATCCTGGAACTCCCGGTCGCCCGCGGCTGCACCTACGTCCTGGGCCGGGAAGACTTCGCCTGGGCGCTTCAGCTGGGCCGGGACGCGGCCGAGTCCGCGTTCAAGGTGGTCGGCCGGCTCGGCGTGGACCGCGGCGAGATCACGCTTCTGGAAGAGCAGGTGCTACACACGCTCGCCGAGGCGGAGGGGCCCATGGATCCCCGGCAGCTCAAGGACGAGCTCGGCGATTCAGTGCGGAACCTTGGCGAGGAAGGCAAGAAAAAGGGCGCCACCACCACTCTGCCCACCGCCCTGGGGATCCTGCAGTCCGACGGCAGGATCCGCCGGGTCCCGGCGAACGGGCGCCTGGACCAGCAGCGCTACGCCTACCAGCCCTGGGGCCTGCCGCCCAGCGATCTTGACGACGAGGATGCGCGCACCGAACTGATCCGCCGCTACCTGGGCTGGACCGGCGGAGCCACCTTCAAACAATCGCAATGGTTCACGGGGTTCACCGTGGCGCAAAGCAAGGCGGCGCTCGCCGCCGCCGGGGCCGTCGAGGTGCCCACCGCCCTGTCCACAGCACCGGCCGGGCCACACGCTGCCGGCGGGGACCCACTGTGGATGCTGCCCGAGGACCTCGGCGGCCTCGCCGCCTTCGAGGAGCCGGCGGGGGAACAGATCCAGCTGCTGGCAGGAACGGATTCCCTGTTCCTGCTGCGCCGCAATGCGGCGGACCTGCTGGCCGAGGAGGACCTGCACAAGCCGGCGCTGGGGTCGCTCGCGCTGCAGGCGGATCTCCCGGACCACCCGATCCTGGACCGCGGCCGGATCATCGGACTCTGGCAGTACGATCCGGCCCAGGAACGGATCGTGCCCTGGCTGTTCCACGGCCCCACGCCCGCGGTGACGCAGCGGATCGCCGAGGTGGAAGCCTGGATCCGCGAGGACCTCGGTGATTTCCGGGCCTTCAGCCTGGACTCTCCGGCCTCCCGGCAGAAGCGGATCGATGGGCTCGCGGCTTCCGCTGTAGCCTCAGCCTCACCGGCCGCCGCGTCATCTGCCGGCGGCGCCGGCTAGCCGGAACGGATCAGGCGCGGTGCCCGGCGAAGAAGTCCCGCAGCAGTGCTGCGCACTCCTGCTCACGGACGCCCGCAACCACTTCCACCCAGTGGTTGAGCCGGCGCTCGCGAAGGATGTCGAACACGGAACCCGCGGCGCCGGCCTTCTCGTCCCAGGCACCGAACACCACCCGCGGAATCCTGGCGAGGACGATCGCTCCAGCGCACATCGCGCAGGGTTCCAGGGTCACCACCAGAGTGCAGTCCTCAAGCCGCCATCCGTCGTCGCCCTTGCCCTCCAGTGCCCGGTGCGCCCGCAACCTCGCGGCGGCCTCCCGGATGGCGACCATCTCGGCGTGGGCCGTCGGGTCCCCCAGGGCCTCCCGTTCGTTTCGCCCGGCGCCCAGCACGGAACCGTCCGGTCCGATCACGACGGCGCCGATCGGCACGTCCGCGGTGGCCAGGGCATTCCGGGCCTCCGCCAGGGCAAGGCTCATCCATTGGGCATGGCGGGGCTCCGGGGCAGTCATGGGTCAATGATAGTTTCGACCCTAAGCATGCTGTGCAGCTCGGCTGTGCGGCCCATGTAATTAACGTTGTCAAGTAGTCGGGAGACGGCCGTGACCACCGGAACAGAGAACTGGCTGGCGCACCGCTGGGGCAAATGGGTGGTGCCCTACGCGGCCCTGTGGATCACCATGCTGATCGGCGGCGTGGTGGTGGTGATCCTGGCCCTGGTGAGCGCAGAAGTCTACGACAACGTGGTGGACGACGCCGGCCTCGCGAACCTGGACAAACCGACGCTGGCGTTCATGGAGCAGTTGCGCAGCCCCGGCCTCGACGCCTTTGTCACGGGGTTCACCAACATCGGCGGCGGCATCGGGATGCCCATCCTGGCAAGCATCCTCACGGCAGTGCTCATCTACACCTCCCGGACCTGGCGGCCGCTGATCCTGATCGGCGGTGCCGCCGCCGTCTCGGTCACGGCCACGTCCGTGGGCAAGAAACTGATCGGCCGTACCCGCCCCGACCATGCCGACGCTGTGCCGCCCTACGAGAACTCGCCGTCCTTCCCGAGCGGCCACACGCTGAACACCACGGTGGTGATCGCACTCGTGGTGTACCTGGCCTGCCTGCAGATCAAGCGGACCAGCGCCCGGATCGGCCTGATCACCGCGGGTGTGATCTTCATCGTCGCGATGGGCCTCAGCCGGGTCTACCTGGGCCATCACTGGATGACCGACGTGATCATCGGGTGGGTCATCGGGCTGGCCTGGGTGGGGATCGTGATCCTGGCCCACCGGCTCTTCCACGTGCTCCGGCACCGGGAACACGCCGGCGCCGCGCCGACCTTCGACCACCCCGCCCACCTTCATGACGGCACCGCCGACGGCAGTGCCGGCGGCAATGCCGTCGGCACTAAAACGGCCGATACGAAGGACGCCGATACTCCGGGCACCGCGGGACGGTCCTCAGCATCCGGGTGATAGTTTTGACCCATGCGCACTCTCGTTGTGGACCACCCGCTGGTCGCCCATAAGCTCACCGTTCTGCGGGACAAGAACACCCCGTCCCCGGTCTTCCGCCAGCTCACCGAGGAGCTTGTCACGCTCCTCGCGTACGAAGCCACGCGTGACGTCCGCACCGAACCGGTGACCATCGAGACGCCCGTCAGCACCACCGTCGGCACCGCCTTCACCAAGCCGACCCCGCTGGTGGTCCCGATCCTCCGGGCCGGGCTGGGCATGCTCGAGGGCATGACCAAGCTGGTCCCCACGGCCGAGGTCGGCTTCCTGGGCATGGCCCGCGACGAAGAGACCCTGGACATCATCACCTACGCCGAGCGCCTCCCCGAGGACCTCACGGACCGGCAGATCTTCGTCCTCGATCCCATGCTGGCCACCGGCGGGACCCTGCGCGAGGCCATCAAGTTCCTCTTCAAGCGCGGCGCCTCCGACGTCACCTGCATCTGCCTGCTTGCCGCCCCGGAGGGCCTGGCCAAGCTGGAGGAAGAGCTGTCAGAGGCCAACGTGACGATCGTGCTGGCCTCGATCGACGAGAAGCTCAACGAGAAGTCCTACATCGTGCCCGGCCTGGGCGACGCCGGAGACCGCCTGTACGGCATCGCCGGCTAGGAGCGGCGCCGCCGAGGCGCAACACGGAGGGTCCCTTCCGCGCAGCCGCGGACCGCGCTAGCCTGTGCGGCATGGATTGGAAACTTGAACTCGTGTTTGTGCCGGTGTCCGATGTGGACCGGGCCAAGGATTTCTACGTCAACAAGGTGGGCTTCAACGCCGACTACGACGAACGGCCCATGGAGGGCCTCCGGTTCGTCCAGCTGACGCCACCGGGCTCCGGCTGCTCGATTGCCATCGGCGAGGGCCTCAACGACGCCCCGCCCGGTACCGCGCCCAGCCTGCAGCTTGTGGTCAGCGACATCCAGGCCGCGCACAAGCAGCTCAAGGACAACGGCGTGGACGTCAGCGACGTCGACGTCCAGGACTGGGGGCACTTTGTCCACTTCGCCGACCCCGACGGCAACAAGTGGGCGGTGCAGTACATCCCGCACCGGCCCAACGGCTGATCCCGGCAGGCTCCGCGCGGCCGGCTGACCCTGGGCCATGCGGCAGGATGGAGGCATGAGCTCTCCATCCCGTTCCGGCACCACCACCCTGACCGCCCGTGCCGTCCTGTTCGACATGGACGGCACGCTGGTGGATTCCACCAGCATCGTGGAGCAGGTGTGGACCACGTTTGCGGCCCGCTACGGCCTGGACATCGGCGAGATCCTGCGCTCCTCCCATGGCGTCCAGGCCATGGACACGGTCCGCAGGTTTGCCCCGGCCGGCTCCGACATCCGGGCCCTCGCGGCCGAGCTCGGCCGGATGGAGCTGGCCGAGACCCTGGGCATTGTTCCGGTGCCCGGTGCGCCGGAGCTGCTGTCGAGCCTGCCGCCGGATGCCGTGGCGCTGGTGACGAGCGCGTCACGGGACCTGGCCGGGGTCCGGATGGCAGCCGCGGGGATCGGCGTCCCGGCCGTCTCAGTCACATCGGAGGACATCATGCGGGGCAAGCCCCACCCTGAGGGATACCTCCGGGCGGCGTCCCTGCTGGGTGTCGTCCCGGCCGATGCGGTGGTGTTCGAGGACGCCCCGGCAGGCATTGCCGCGGGCATCGCCGCCGGCGCCCGGACCGTGGCGGTAGGGCCCAATACCGGCGAACTGCCGGACGGTGTGCTGCACATTCCCGACTACTCCGGGGTGGCCGTGACCACCCACGTCACCGGCGCCGGCCTGCGCACCCTGTCCTTCACCTTCTAGCCCCCACCTTTTAGCCCCGCCGCCGCCCGGCCCGGACCCGACGGCGTCGCCCGCCTACCCGGCCAGCAGGTACACGCTGGTCCCGCCCACGGTCCGGGCGGTGAAGTTGTCCTGCACCCACGCGGCAATCTGCGCGGCGTCGTTGGCTCCGCTTTCGCCCTGCATCATGCGCCCGGCAATGAAGTAGTGGATCTTGCCGTCGGCCACGTATTGCTGGAACTGCGCCAGGGTCGGTGCGGGGTCCGTGCCGTTGAACCCGCCCACGGCCATCACCGGGAGCCGCGTCGCCAGCTGGTAGCCGGCGGCGTTGTTGGATCCGACGACGGCGGCGGCCCACGTGTAGGTCCCGGCATCTGTCTGCAGCGCGGCCACGAGCGCCGCCGACGGCGTGCTGGCCCCGAGCAGGCCGCCCATTCCGCCCGCCCCTTGTCCGCGGCCCGTCCCGGCGCCTGTGCCTGTGCCGTTCGCCATCGTGGCACCGCCGAAGCCGCCTTCTGCCGCGCCGCCGAGGGCCGGCGGTATCCCGGCCCCGCCCCGTCCGGACACGGCCGGGCCGGCGCCGACAATCGAGCCGCTGTAGGCCGTGGCCGCGGTGGACAGCGAGTAGGCCAGCGGACCGGCGAGGGCCGCGGCGACGGCGAGCGCCGCCGTCGTCCGCGCCACCGTCCTGGACGCCACCATCCCCGTCCCCTTTACCCCCGGCGCCGCGGCGGCCAGCACCAGGCCGGCGGCGGCGAGCGCACCCAGGAGCGTCACCCAGCGCAGCCACGGCATGTACGCCGCGGTGCGGACCAGCAGTTCGGCGGCCATGGCCCCGGCCGCCACGATCGCCACCGCGAGGACGGCGGCGGCCACGGGCTGGTTCCGCCGCTGCCAGAGCAGGACGCCGCCGAGCCCGGCGAGCCCGGCGATCCCGGGCGCCAGCGCCACCATGTAGTACGGGTGGATGATCCCGGCCATGAAGCTGAACGTCAGCCCGGTAACGGCAACCCAGGAACCCCAGATGATCACCGAGGCCCGTACCGGGTCGGTGCGCGGCGCGCGGCGGCCCAGCCAGAACAGCCCCGCTCCGAGCAGCAGCACCGAGGGCAGCAGCCAGGCGATCTGGCCGCCGAACTCGCTGTTGAAGAGCCGGAACAGCCCGGGCGTGCCCCAGCCGTTGCTGCCGCCCACACTCCCGGTTTCATCCCCGTTCAGCCGGCCCAGGCCGTTGTAGCCCAGGGTCAGTTCCATGATGGAGTTGTTCTGCGAGCCGCCGATGTACGGGCGGTCCGCCGCCGGAATGAGTTCGACCGCGGCCAGCCACCAGCCGGCGGCGACAGCCATCGCCGCGCCCGCACCGAGCAGGTGAAGAATGCGCCTGCCCGCCGCTGCCGGCGCCGCGAGCAGGTAGGCCACGGCGAAACCGGGGACAACCAGCAGGACCTGGAGCTGCTTGGTGAGGAACCCGAAGCCCAGCAGCACCCCGGCGAACAGCAGCCAGCGCACGCGCGCGTCCTGGATGGAGCGCAAGACGGCGTAGGCGGCCGCGGTCATCAATAACACCAGCAGGGCGTCGGGGTTGTTGAACCGGAACATCAGGACGGCCACCGGTGTCAGCGCCATGACCGCACCAGCGAGTAGCCCCGCGCGGTGGGCCAGGCCGACGTCGGCCGTGGCGGGGGCCGCGGCCCGGCGGACGGCCAGATAGACCAGCCAGACCGTGCCGACCCCCATGAGCGCCTGCGGCACCAGGACGCTCCAGGAGCTCAGCCCGAAGATCCGCACCGACAAGCCCATCACCCACAGCGACGCCGGCGGCTTGTCCACGGTGATGGCGTTGGCGGCGTCGGAGGAGCCAAAGAACCAGGCCGCCCAATCCTGCGACCCGGCCTGGGCCGCCGCGGAGTAGAACGCGTTTGCCCAGCCGGAGGCGCCGAGGTTCCACAGGTACAGCACGGCCGTGGCCAGCAGCAGCCCTGCCAGTTCCAGCCGCATCCGCAGGGCCCGGGCGCCACGGAGGGCGCGCGTGCCGCCAGCAGCCGGGGGCTCCAGTCGCCGACGGCGGTCCCGGGCTTGCGGCCGCGGCCGCCCCGGCGTGCGGGCCGGCGCCGTGTCGGAGTGGGGGCTCAGGGTGTCAGTCATGGCGGTCTACGCTCCCAGTTTGTAGACGGTGGCGTTGCCCACGGTCTGGGCCTGGTAGTTTGCCGCGACCCAGGTGGCGACCTCGGAGTTGCCTCCGCGGCCCCCGCCCATGCCGCCCATGCCGCCGGAAATGAAGTAGCCGATCTCGCCGCGGTCCACCATCGCCTGGAACTGTGCGAGCGTCGGGTAGGGGTCGCCGCCGTTCCAGCCGCCGAGCGCGATCACGCTGGTGCCGGTGGCGAGTTCCAGGCCCGCGGCCTGGGTGGCGCCGGAGACAATCGCGGACCACTTGGCGCCGGAGGACTTCAGCAGCGCGGTCAACTCCGCCGAGGACGTTTCCCCGCCCGGGCCGCCGCCCATGCCGTCACCGCCGCCCATGCCGTCACTGCCTGTCCTGCCTGCCGCCCCGAAGCCGCCGCCCATCGCGGACGCGGTGGGGCCGGACATGGGGATCGAACCGGAATGCGGCTGGGCGACGGTCGCCAGTGTCCACGCGGTGCTTCCGAGCCCGCCGGCAAGCAGGCAGAGGACCACGACGCCAGCCGTGGCGGCCTTGCGGAACCGCGCCGGGAGAGCCGCCATACCGTCCGCCCGCAGGAGCAGGGCCGCGGCGGCGAGCACGCCCAGGACCACGATGATCACCCGGAGCCCCGGAAGCCAGGACGGGTCGCGGCCCAGGAGCACGGCGGACCAGACCGAGGTGGCCAGCACCGTCACGGCCAGGACAACCCGGGCCGGCAAGTAGGCCCGGCCCCGCCACAGTTCCAGGGAACCGATGCCCGCCAGCGCGGCGATGGCGGGGGCCAGCGCCACGGCGTAGTACGGATGCACGGTGCCGCTCATGAAGCTGAAGATTCCCGCCGTGATGACCAGCCAGCCGCCCCACAGCAGGAGCGCCGCACGGGTTTTCGAGGTCCTGGCCTCGCGCCGGGTGAACCACAGGCCGGCGGCCAGCAGGATCAGGGCCGCCGGCAGCAGCCAGGACACCTCGCCGCCGAAGCTGGTCCCGAACATCCGGGTGATCCCGGCCGCGCCGCCGAAGCCGACGTTTCCGTTGCCTCCCGGGCCGCCGGGGTTGCCTCCCAGGTTTCCTCCGGCGGGCATGCCCCCGCCTGACCCGGTGATCCGGCCCAGGCCGTTGTAGCCGAACGTGAGTTCCAGGAAGCTGTTGGTCTCCGACCCTGCCATGTACGGCCGGACCGAGGCCGGGGTCAGCTGGAACAGGACAACGTAGCTTCCGGCCACGACGGCGATCCCGGCGGCGGCGGCCAGCAGGTGCAGGAGCCGGCGGCCGAGGGTGGCGGGCGCCGCCCACAGGTAGGCCAGGGCCAGCCCGGGAACGATCAGGAAGCCCTGCAGCATCTTGCTCAGAAAGGCCAGGCCGATGACCGCGCCGGCCGCGGCGAGCCACTTCCAGCCGGCCTTCTCGATGGCGCGGGTGGTGAGGTAGGCCGCCAGCAGCAGGCACAGGGTGAGCATCGCGTCCGGGTTGTTGAACCGGAACATGAGGGCGGCTACCGGGGTCAGCGCCAGGGCGCCGCCGGCGAGCAGGCCCGCGGCCGGCCCGGACACCCGCTTGATGGTCAGGTAGAGAAGCCCGACGGCGGCCACTCCCATGAGCGCCTGGGGGATGAGCATGCTCAGGGCCGAGAAACCAAAGATCCGTCCCGCGAGGGCGGGGATCCAGAGTGCGGCCGGGGGTTTGTCCACCGTGATGGCATTGCCGGCGTCGAGGGAGCCGAAGAGCAGCGCGGTCCAGTCCTTGGTCCCGGCCTGGATCGCCGCGGCATAGAAGGAGTTGGCGTAGCCGGTGGCCTCCAGATTCCATAGGTACAACGCCGCGGTGATCACCAGGAGCAGCGCTGCCGAGGGCCGCACCCAGCGGGGCTGCGGTCCGAACAGCAGCCGGCCCCGGCGGCCTTGGGCGGCCGGCGCCGGGGACGCGGGCAGATGGGTCGCGGTCCCGCCGTCTCCGGGAACCGGGTGTTGCTGTTCCTCGGCGGCCGGCGGCCTGCCGGCCGGGGAACCGCCCTGGGCTCCGGCGGTGGGGCTGATGGTTGCCGTCATTTACTTGGCCTTTTCTGTGCGGGGGAGGGAAGGATCGGGGGCGCCGGAACGGCAGCGGCGGGCCTGTGGCGGAAAACAACCAGCCGGAAGAGCAAGAACTTCACGGCCGTGGCGGCCAGGTTGGCGGCGGTGACCGTGAGCAGTTCAAGCCAGCGGTCCGGTGCCGCTCCCGATGCGGCGTGAACGAGGGCGAGTGCGCCCGAGGTCAGGGCCAGCCCGATGCCGAAGACCAGCAGCCCCTCAAAATGGTGGCGAGCCGCCTGGCTGCTGCCCTGGATGCCGAACGTGAAGCGCCGGTTGGCCGCAGTGTTGGCCACGGCGGTGGTGAGCAACGCGAGGAAGTTTGCCAGCTGCGGGTCCACGAACCCGCGGCAGAGCAGGAAGATCGCCAGGTAGGCCAGGGTGGAGGCCACCCCGATGCTGCCGAAGCGGACGAGCTGTCCGAAGAGGCTTCCGCCGGGGCTTTGTTCCTGGGCCCGCGAGGCGGCCGGCAGCGGTCCACGGGCCAGGGCCGCGCGCAGGTCGGGAACCGGGATCCGGCCCGAGACCAGGTCCCGGCTCAACCGTGCCATGCCGCGCAAGTCCGCGAGGGCCGTCTGGACGATGTCCACGCTGGAATCCGGGTCGTCGGTCCAGTCCACCGGGACTTCGTGGACGCGCAGGCCGCACTTTTCTGCCAGGACCAGCAGCTCGGTGTCGAAGAACCAGGCGTTGTCCAGCGTGTGGGGAAGCAGCTGCCGGGCCACGTCCGCCCGGATCGCCTTGAAGCCGCACTGCGCGTCACTGAATTGGGCGCCCATGAGGGCCTGGAGCAGTAAGTTGTAGCTGCGCGAGATGAATTCCCGTTTGGGTCCGCGGACCACGCGGGAGTTGCGGGTCAGCCGCGTCCCGATCGCCAGGTCGGAGTGCCCGGAAATGAGCGGGGCTAGGAGCGGGCCGAGGGCCGCCAGATCAGTGGAAAGATCCACATCCATGTACGCCAGGACCGGCGACGGCGAGGCCAGCCACACCCTGCGAAGTGCGTTTCCGCGGCCCTTTTCCGCCATATGGACCACCGTCACTTCGCGCAGCTCGCGGGCTACCCGTTCCGCGGCCTTGAGCGTTCCATCGGTGCTGGCGTTGTCCGCCACGGTGATCCGGAAGGAATGCGGGAAGGCGCCGAGCAGGTACGCGTGGAGCCGGCGCAGGCAGGCCTCGAGGTCCCGTTCCTCGTTGAAGACCGGGATGGTGACGTCCAGCAGGGGCGTGCTGGCGCGCGTATCAATGGCCGTGCGCCGGCCGCCGGTGCCGGTCAGCGCCCCGGCGATCGGGCCCGGGACCGGTGCGTCGGCCAGCGCAAGCCCCGAGGGTGCCTCGGGGGTCGCCGGGCCAGCCGGCGTCGCCGTGGAGCGGGGCAGGGTTCCTGTGGCCTGGTCTGTGAATGTCATGGCTCAACTTTCCCGGCGGCCCATATGAGGGCTTTAGGGTCAAGCTGTGCGGGGACTGTGGAATTCTGGCCCGCCGGGCCGGTCCCGCAGTGGAGACGCAAGGAGGCCCCGGATCCATGCGGATCCGGGGCCTCCTTGGCGGGGGCGGCTAGTGCCGGTTTAGTACCAGTTGTGTGCGTAGTGGAAGTTCAGGGCACCGCAGGGGGAACCGTAGCGCGACTTGACGTAGTTCAGGCCCCAGTTGATCTGGGTCCGGTAGTTAGTCATGTAATCGGCGCCGGCGCTCGCCATCTTCGAGGCGGGCAGGGACTGGACCACGCCGTAGGCGCCGCTGCTGGCGTTCGTGGCGGTGGTCTTCCAGTCGGACTCCTTGGTCCACAGCTTGTGCAGGCACTGCATCTGGCCAGGTGCCCAGCCATAGCGGCCCAGCTGGGACGCGGCGTAGGCCTGCGCGCCGGCGGGGTCGTCGATTGCGACCGGTGCGGGGGCCGGAGCGGCTGCCGGTGCCGGAGCGGGTGCCGGAGCGGGAGCTGCCGCGGGAACCCGAGCAGGTGCGGGGGCTGCCGCGGGGGCCGGAGCAGGTGCTGCCGAGGCTGCCGGCGCGGCAGCAGCGGGGGCGTGGATCAGCGCTTCGGCTGCCTTAACCTCCGAGATCTGGGGAGCCACGTTCTTTTCCGCTGGAGCGCCCGGGCCAGCCACCTGGACCCGCTCGAAGTTGAGCTTGGCCAGCGGGTCGGCGATCGTGGCCGTCTGGCTCGCAACATTCGCCGTGTGGGCGCCGGGCTCTGCCGCTTGGCTGGCGGCACCGCCACCCAGTAGCAGTGCGCACGCGGCGGTGACGACGGCGGCACGGCGGCCGGTTACACCGAGCCCGGCGGCGAACCGCGACAGGGCGGATGCCTGCTTGACCGGTTCGGCGCGGTGGCGCGACTTGGCTGCGCCAACTGAGCGGGAATGCGAACCGCCGTCAGGGCGTGTTTGTACCTGGAATTCAGTCATGGTGGCCTCTCAACGCCGGCGGAGTTAGCTGTCGGGTTCGGATGAGGTCATCCGGCCGCACGGAACATCACGTGTCGGCTTCACCCCGAGGGCGCATGAAAGCAGAATGCCCGGGAACTCTGGGTCCCCCGCCTCTGCCTGGTCCAGCGGAATCCGGGAAGCGGCAGAGTTTGGCGTCCGTCCGGATATGCGGCACCGATGGCGGCGCACGCTAACGACGCTACAGGACCTGGCCGCTTAAGTCACATTTTGGTAACAGGAGTCACAGTGCCGGGGTGTCGGGTTGCGCCGGGTTCGCGGGCCGGCCGGTCCGGGCCGTTTGCGCCGACGGCGGCCGTTCCGGTTAAGCCGGCGGCGGCGCGGCGGGCAGCCGCACGGCGAACTCCGTGCGGCCCGGCCGGGACGTGACCTCGACTGTTCCTCCGTGGGCCTCCACGATCGACTGGACGATGGACAGGCCCAACCCGCTGGTGCCCTCGGACGTCGGCGCGGCGGTCGCCGTGCCGTGACCTCCGCGGCTGCCGGAAACGGCGCCGGAGGACGAGCGTGCGGGGGCCCCGGACCCTACCCTCGCCGTCGCGACGGCAGAATCGGCGGGGACGGCTGCGGGATTCGACGCCGGATTGGTGCGCGAGGCGTCGGCCCGGGCGAAGCGGGCGAAGACCCGGCCGATAAATTCCGGGGCGATGCCGCTGCCGTTGTCTGTCACGGTGACCACGGCACTGCCGTCAGCCGAGCGCATAACGCCCGTGACCACCTTGGTCCCGGGTTCAGTGTGCTTGCGCGCATTGGATAGCAGGTTGGCGAGGACCTGGTGAAGCTGGGTCGCATCACCGCGCACCACCACGGGCTCGTCCGGAAGTTCCAGCTGCCAGATGCGGTCCGGGGCCATGACTTTCTCATCGCTGACCGTCTCGATGGCCAGTTGGGTGAGGTCGACGTCGGAGATCTTGAGCGGCTGCCCCTCGTCCAGGCGCGCCAGCAGCAGCAGGTCCTCCACGAGCGTGGTCATCCGCTCGGACTGGCTTTGCACACGGGCGAGGGACCTCTCGCCGTCGGGGGTGAAATGCTCGGTCATCCGCATCAGCTCTGTGTAGCCGCGGATGGCCGTCAGCGGGGTGCGGAGTTCGTGCGAGGCGTCGGCGACGAACTGCCGGACCTTCATCTCGCTCTCCTGCCGCGCCTCGAGAGCGTTGGAGACGTTGTCCAGCATCTTGTTCAGCGCGTAGCCCACGCTGCCCACTTCCGTTCCGGGATGGGCCGCCGACGTCGGGACGCGGACCCCGAGCGCCACCTCGCCGGCGTCCAGCGGGAGACGGGAGACCTTGGTGGCGACCTCGGAGAGCTGTTCCAGCGGCTTCATGGTCCGCCGGATCAGGGCCGTGCCGGCGAGCCCGATCAGCACGAGTCCCCCTGCGGACACCACCACCATGGTCCAGACCAGGGAGGCCAGGGTGTTTTGTTTTTCTGCCAGCGGGAGTCCGGTCACGATCACGTCGCCGTACGGTGTGCGCGCGGCTGTGAGCCGGTAGGCGCCGGCCGAAAGGTTGCGGTCCACGGACACGCCGCTCGGGGTGAGGGCCAGGAGAACGTTGTTGTCGGCGGGGGAGAGGCTCTTGACCGCGCCGTCCCCGGCCAGGAATCCGGCCCTGCTGACTTCGCCGTCCACTATCCGTGCGTTCAGCGTCCCGACGCCCTGTCCCCGGGCTTCGAGGGGGTCGGGACGCCTGCCCGAATCGTCCGAGGAGGGCCGGCCGAATTCGCTCGAACGGTGCGAGGCCTGGTCCAGCTGGGTGTCGAGTTGCCGGGTGAGGAAGAGGTCCATGGAGGCGTAGCTGAACAAGCCCACAGCGCCGCAGATGGCCACGAGCAGCGCCATGGCTACCAGGACCAGCCGGGTGCGCAAATGCCACGTGGACGGGTTGCGCCAGTCGCGTCCGGGGACGCGGGTCATGCCGGAAAGTGAGGGCACGGATCAGTCCGCCGGTTTCAGGACGTACCCGGCTCCGCGCACCGTGTGGATCATGGGAGCGTGGTTGGCGTCGACCTTCTTGCGGAGGTAGGAAATGTACAGTTCCACGATGTTCGCCTGCCCGCCGAAGTCGTAGTCCCAGACACGGTCCAGGATCTGGGCCTTGCTGATGACCCGTTTCGGGTTTTCCATGAGGTAGCGCAGCAGCTCGAACTGCGTGGCGGTCAGGTGCATTTCCTCACCGGCCCGGGTGACTTCGCGGGTGTCGACGTTGAGCACGAGGTCTCCCACCACGAGTTCGGCGGTGTCCATGGCGGCCACTCCGGAGCGCTGGACCAGCCGGTGCAGGCGCAGCAGCACCTCTTCCATGCTGAACGGCTTGGTGACGTAGTCATCGCCGCCGGCCGCCAGTCCGGTGATGCGGTCCTGGACGGCATCCTTGGCGGTGAGGAACAGCGCCGGCACCTCCGGCGCGAACGCGCGGATCCTGTTCAGCAGTTCGACGCCGTCGAACCCGGGCAACATCACGTCTAGCACCAGCACGTCGGGGCGGAAATCCTTGGCCAGCCGGACGGCTCCAGGCCCGTCCTCGGCCACGGCCACGGACCAGCCGGCCATCCGCAGTCCCATGCTCATGAGCTCGGAGAGGCTGGGCTCGTCATCCACCACGAGGGCGCGGATGGGGGAGCCGTCCGGATGCGTGAGCTGGGGAAGGTTGTTGGTCATGGAGTGCGAAGTGGCCATGGGGACAACTCTCCGATCTGCCGGTTAGGCGGGGCTTTGGGGACCCTGTGCGGCACCTGTGAATCCCAGCCTAGCGAGCTGGATGCCGTTGCGGGACCTTGTTGGCCGCACCGGCCATGTTCAAACCCCTTTCCCGTCCGGCGCCAACGTCACAGGCCGGGCTGTCGGCCCGCACAGCCCAAGCACAGGATCGCTCACCACGCTGGGGTGAACACCGATCCGCACCCTAAAGGAGAAACACCATGAGCGGTCAGCATCCCGGAGCCGGTTCCGGACCAGCCCCCGAGTCAGCCCCTGTACCCGCCCCCACGCCCACCACCGGCGCGCCAATGGCGCCCGCGCCCGTAGCCACACCCCGTACTGCCTGGCAGTACAGCGCCGGACACACCGACGGCGGAACAGACCACACCGGACACGCCGGCGCCGGGCACGCCGACGGCGGGCGGCCTGAAGCAGGCGCTGCCGGCGGCTGGGGCGCGCCTCCGGTTTGGAAGGTTCCGGCCTCGGAACCTGCCTGGGGCATGCCCCGGCAGGAACCTGTCCCCGCCGCAGCCACAGGCTGGGGCGCGCCGGGAACTTCCGCCAAGACGGCCTCGGCGGCGAAGCCCTGGACCCTCAAGCGGGGGCTCGCCGTCGCCGGGGCCGCCGCAGTCCTGGCCGTCGGCGCCGGGGCCGGCGTCTATGCCCTCACCTCAAGCGCAACGGCAGCCACCGGTGCGCCCGGCGGGGCGGCAGCCGGCGGACCCGGCGGCCAGGGTGTCGCCCCGGGCGTGCCCGGTTCAGCGCAAGACGGTTCCGCGCAAGGTGGTTTCGCGGGCGGCGGCATGCCGGGGCCGGGCGGTCCCGGCGACTTCGCTGCCGGTGGCATGGGCAGCGGGCTTTCCGCGGCAGTGCACGCCGAATACGTGGTGCTGCAAGGAAGCGCGTACACCACGATGGCCGAGCAGTTGGGCACAGTGAGCGAGGTCAGCTCGTCCTCCGTGACGGTCAAGAGCAGCGACGGTTTCACGCGCAGCTATGCGCTGGGCAGCGACGTGGTGGTGAGTAATCTGCAACAGCGGCGCCAGCAGGCCGGCGGCACGGGCACGCAGCTGAGCGTCGCGGACATTGTCGCTGGCGGGACGGTGCGGATCGTGGCGGCCAAGGACGGTTCCGGCTACACGGCGGCCTCCGTCATGCTGGTCGCGGCGACGGCCACCGGCCAGTTGAACTGAGCCGCCGCGGCCGGCATCGCCACCGTGCCTGGCCGGCGGCGATTCCGGCTGCCCACTCCGTGGACCGCCTCGCAGGCAGCGGTGCGCAGGCGCGGTTTGGCCCAACTTGCCGTGCTGTGAACGATTTGCCTGATGTAGCCGCCGTGGACCGAATAATATTCGAGAAAGGGTACCTGCTGACCTTCCGGTCAGTAAAACACTTGTTATTTTATTGCCGCTACAGAATTGTGACTTGCGCTACAAATCCTCGATCTGTCTCACTATGTGGAACCTGGGGTCCATTGTTACTTGCACGTTTACATTGTTACGTTGCACACTTCAATTGTGAACAAGAACTCAACAGCACCTGCAGCCGCAGCTTCCTGGATCAGCACACCCGCTGGTACCGAGATGCGCTGTTGTCGAATGCACGCCTAACTTTTACACCCCTAAAGGTTTCTAGGCATTCGCCCCCAAGCCCAGAGTCGGGCGCCCCTCCCCAATTTCATTGCGGGGAAAGAAGCATTCGAGCCGCGATGACGGCCATTCACATTGAGGTAAGCATTCCATGTCAGTTGCATCCGGATACGTCCACATCTCCGTCCGTAACGCCAGCAAGGCCGGCCAGGCCTCAGGGATCCGCCAGGGCTTCGGCGGGCGCTCCGCGTTCGCCCCCGCCGGATCCGCGGGCAGCTTCCCCGCCCCCGGATATGCAGCGCAGGGCTACAACCCTGACTCCTACGGCCAGCTCCGTGCCGTCCCCCCCGCCCCCGCCACGGCACCCACCCCGGTGATCGCCCCGGGTGCCGGCAGCCCGGTCCGTCCGGCCCCCAGCGACAACGTCGCCCGCGGCTTCGTGCTGTACATGGGCATCGACGAGGAAACCGCGGCTGCAGCCGGCACATCCATCGCCAAGCTTGCCCAGGAAATCCGGGCCTACGCACAGTCGCTCGTGGCCGGTGCCGAAAGCTATGCCGCCGTCGCCGTCGCGCCGGCCAGTGCCCCGGGTTCCGCCCTCGACGTCGTCCGCTCGACCTTCGGTGACCCCACCGCGGGGGCCCGCCAGCGCACCGAGACCGCCCGCCTGCAGCAGCCGCAGGATCCGCGGCCTTCCGGGGTGCTGATCGACCTCGCCCGCCGTGAAGTGCACCTCGACGGCGAATCCCTGAACCTCACGTTCAAGGAATTCGAACTCCTGAACTACCTCGTGGAGAACGGCACCCGCACCGTTGGCCGCGACGAGCTCCTCGAAGGCCTGTGGCGGAACGCCGAAGAGGTCCCGAACGAGCGGACCATCGACGTCCACATCCGCCGCCTGCGTTCCAAGCTCGGCCGCCTCGCCAACACCGTGCGCACCGTGCGCGGCCAGGGTTACCGGTTCTACGAGCACCCCGAAGTGGTTGTCTGGGCCGCTCCGGAATACTCGATCTAGCCTCAGCTTTACGCAAAGCGCCCGTCCCTGCTTAGGGGGCGGGCGCTTTCGCGTTTCCGGAAGCTTCAGTGGCTTTCCGCCGGCAGCCACATTCCCCGACGGGCGCATTGGGTGGGCTGGCTGACGGGCCTTCGCCGCCGCTGCTGGTGGTTTTGGTTGGACTCTGTTGCCTTTCGGGGGTCCGGCGTAGTCTCGGACCGTTGAGCCGACTATTGGGAGGAAGACATGTCTGTTGCACGGATTACTACCCTGAGCGCGAACTCCAAGACCTCGTTCGATGCCGCCATCAAGGAGGGCATCGACCGGGCCAATAAGACGCTTCGCAATGTCACGGGGGCATGGGTGAAGGAACAGAAGGTCGAAATCAGCGACGGCGCCGTCGTTGCCTGGCACGTCGTGCTGGAAGTGACCTTTGTCCTTGAAGACTGAGCGGACGCTGGTGGGATGCGCGCCCGTGGGCCAGCCGCCGCACTAGGATTGGGGCATGAGCGCGCATCACATCAAACGGCTGGTGATCATGCGGCACGCCAAGTCCGATTGGCCCGGCGGGGTTGCCGACCACGAAAGGCCGCTCGAAGAACGCGGCCACAAGGACGCCCCAGTCGCCGGAAAGTGGCTGCTCAAGCACGGCGTGGTCCCCGATTTCATCCTCTGCTCCAGCGCTTTGCGGACCCGCCAGACCTGCACGTGGGTGTGCCACGCCCTCGGAGACAAGGCGCCAACGCCCAAGCTCGAGGATGGGCTGTACGCCGCCTCCGCCTTGCGCATGCTGGCCGTCATCAACCACGTCCCTGACACCGTCACCACCCTCATGGTGATTTCCCACATGCCCGGGGTGCAGGACCTTGCGATGCATCTGGCGTCGCGCGACTCCGACCACGATGCCTACATGGACGCTGCCACACGCTATCCGACCAGCGGGCTGACCATCCTGGAAACGGAAAAGTCGTGGGCCGAACTGGACGGGCAGGACGCCAAGCTGACCCACTTCAAGGTCCCCCGCGCTAAATAGCCGCAGGTCCGCCCGGTGAGGGCTGCGGAATCCATAGCAACCGGCGCCGATCTGCGGTTTACTGATGCTGTTTAGTCATGTGGTTTTTTCCAGTGGTTTTGGGGCATCTGTTGCAACCCGGAGAAAAGGTGATCAACGTGGATTCAGGGCAGCTCATAGGAATTATTGTCGGCATCGTCGTGGTGCTCGCGATCGTAGCGGTGGCGGTCATGGTCAGCCGCAAACGCAAGGTGGCCGCGGACCGGAACCGTGCGGCCGAGATGCGTGAACAGGCCAAGGCCGACGAATTCGCTGCGCGGGAACGCGACGCCAAGGCGGCCCGTGCCGAGGCCGACGCGCAGGAGGCCGACCTCGAGGCCGAGCGATTGCGGCAGGAAGCCCGCAAGCGCCAGGAAGAGGCCGAAAGCGTCCGCTCCGGCGCGCAGGAGCAACTGCGCAAAGCCGACGAAGTGGACCCTGACGTAGTCACATCTGAACGCGGCGGCGAGAGCGGGCAGATGCCGACCCGCGGGGATTTGCGCGCCGAGAGGGCCGCCGCCGAACCCGCAACGGGCAGCCAGGTCCCCGGCCAGCAAACGTCCGGCCAGCAAGTGTCTTCCGGCGAACAAGCGTCCGGCGAGCCAGCGTCCGGCCAGCAAGTGCCAGCCGACCAGCGCAGCCGCGAGGACGTAACCCGGACCGACACGGACCCGGGCCCGGATGCCACCCCACGGGAAGACAAGCCTCGAAACCTCTGAGCGGAACTCCTGAGCTGGCTCCAGGCGGAAGATCCTGTGCTGAACCTCTCCGCCTGTGCTGAGCCTTTCGCCGGGTGGTGATGCGCGGGACTCAGCGGCGGGCCGAGGCCCGGGCTGGTGATTTGGGGGCAGGCGACTTGGCCGGGGTCTTCGTTGCTGGCTTGACCGGTGTCTTCGCCGGTGACTTGGCCGCGGGACGGGCAGTGGCCCGCGGAGCAGCCGCCCGCGGAGCAGCCGCCCGCGGAGCCGCCGGGCGCGCGGCGGTTCCTCTCGGCGTCGGCCGCGGTGCGGAAGGCCTCGGATTCGCAGACCTGGCCCCCGCTCCCCGCGCGGCGGGCGACGGGCGGCGTCGCGGAGCACGGCCCGGGGAACGCCGGCCGTGGCTCCTGCCGGGCAGGACGGTGCCGGCGAACAGCAACAGTAAGGTGACGGCTCCGGCGGCCATGGCCAGATAGAAGTACAAATCCGGATGCTCGGAATCGACGCGCGTGGACAGGGCCTCGGGATCGGGGTTGAAGGCCAGCCCCCACTGACGCAGGAAAGCGACCCCGAACGCGATGAAGAGGATGCTGCCGACCCCGCTCGCGGCCAAAGTCTTGTGCCGGCGCCGGACCACCACCTCCGCCACGCAGGCCACATAGGCCGTCGCGGCAGCCCCGACGAACCACACCAGCACCCACTCTTGCAGGGTGATTCCGGTCAGGACCAGAAGTGCCAGGGCAGTGAGAAACGCTCCGATGGCGACTTTCCCGTTGGTACCCATGTGACGCATGTGAACAATCATGCCCGAGCTGGCGGCTGCTTCACGACGTAGCCGCGCATGGAGGCCATGATTGCGGCCACACTCTGCTCCCTGGTGCGCTCCGGGTTGTACGTCTGGCGGTCCAGGCCCACCACGAAGCAGGCCCCAAAGATTGCCGTTTCCAGGCTGCCCCGGGAAACGGCGGAATCCACGGGGTAGACGGCGGCGACGCCGTCGATGGCAGAGCCGATCACCGCGAGCAGGCGCCCGCGGAGCTCGGCGAAGGTGTCCTGCCATTCGCTGGGGGTGCGCCAGCTTTCGCTGACCCAAAGCCGCGCGAAGGACGGGTACTCGGCCATGAAGTCCATGGCCTGGCCGATCATCTCCTCCATGGCGGCGAGGGGGTCGGCGGAGCCGTCGCGGACACTCAGCAACCGCGCCAGCAGGATGTCCACGCCGTGGCGCAGCAGCTGGGCGATCAGGTCCGACTTGCTGCCAAAGTTGTAATACACCGTGCCCTTGGACACCCCGGCTGCCGTGGCGATCTCGTCCACCGTCACGCCCGCCGCGCCGCGCTCCCCGATCAGTTCCATGGACGCCTCGAACAGTTTCTGCTTCGTGGCGTTCGTGCGGGCGGGACGGAGCTTCTTCTCTCCGGTCCCCACTGTGCTCATACGGCGATCTCCGGTTTTAGGGACTTCAGGGTCCAGAACTTGTGCTTGTGAACGGCCAGCGTGGAAAGCGCCGCCCCGAGCACAGTGTACCCAAGGAGGCCAACCACCGTGGGCACGATCAAGGAAAGGTCTGCGCCGTAGATCAGGTGCCGCATGCCGGCCACCACATAACCCATAGGCAGCGCCTCGTGGACAAAGTGCAGCGGCTGCGGGGTGGTTTGCCACGGGAAGGTTCCGCCGGAGGAAACCAGCTGCAGGACCAGCAGGATAAGCACCACGAATTTCCCGGGAGTTCCCAACAGGGCCACGACGCCCTGGATGATGGCACTGAAGGCCATGGCGGCCGCCAACATGAACAACCACATCAGCACCGGGTGGGCAGGCTTGAGGCCCAGGCCCAGGTCCACCACGAGGGTGAGCAGCGTGGCCTGGATGACTGAAACGGCAAAGAACGGCAGCCAGCCGCCGACGGCGATCTTCCATGACGGGGCGTTGGACGCCAGCGCGCGTTGCGTGATGGGCCGCATGGCCTGGACCAGCATGAATACGCCGATCCACAGGGCCAGGGTCAGGAAGAATGGCGCCAGGCCGGCACCGTACGACGCTGCCTTGGCCTGAGAGACGTCGCTGACGGCAACAGGGTCCGCGATCACCTTTGACAGGCTGTTCTTCTGGGCGTCATCGGGATTGGGGATCTTCCCGGCACCCTTGTCCAGCTCTGAGGCCAGGGTGGCGGCGCCATCCGAGGCCGTGCGGGCGCCATCCTCCAGCTGGCCCGCCCCGTCGTCGAGCTGACGGGCGCCATCTGCGAGCCTGGCAGTGCCGTCGACAGCGCTTTGCTCGCCCGCGGCCAGCGCGGCCGAGCCAGCTGAGAGCTGGGTGGCGCCGGCTGAAGCCTTTGAGATGGCATCAGTCAGGGCCGGCGTTGCTCCCGCAAGTTTGGCCGCCCCGGAACTTACGGCGGCGGACCCGTCGGCAAGCTGCTGGATCTGGGCTGCATCCGTTTGGATTCTGGACTTCGCATCGGCCACCGGGCTTGAGGCTGCGGCGGTATCGAAATCGGCCAGGATTTTGCCGGCCTGGTCGGGGGTGATGATCCCGGCGGCAATCAGACGGCTGTTGGATTGCACCACACGGTCCCGGAGGCCCTTGTCAGCAGCACTGAGTTGCCCGACGACGTCCTGGACTTTCGTGTTCAATGCCGCGTTTCCCGCCGCGACTTGCGCGGCGCCGTCCGCGAGTTTCTGCGAGTCGGCAGGGAGTGTGGCCGTCCTGTCCTTCAGCTGCGTCAGGCCGGCGCTGAGCTGGCCGGCGCCGGAATTGAGCTGGTTGGCGCCATCGCGCAGCTTCATTTGACCGGCGGCGAGTTCTGCGACTCCGCCGTTCAGCTGGCTCGTTCCGGAATGCAAACTGACTGCCCCGTCCCGGAGTCTTGCAATGCCGTCGGAGAGTTTTCCGGCCCCGTCGGCGGCCTGGACTATCTGAGTATGGATTGTGCCGAAGCCCGTCAGGAGCTGGTTCGCTGTCTCCTCGCCCACCTCCTTGGCAACCGTCGAATGCACGGCAGCGGTCAGCTTGTCCACGATGTTGCTGAGGACGTAGTTGTTGGCATCGTTGGTGGTGACATTCAGCATGGCTTGGTTCGCGGCGTCAAAGCTGCCCGGGGAGACCAGGTTGGCCGAGAAGTCCTTGGGAATCTTGAGCGCGAACGCGTACTTGCCGCTGCTCACGCCCTGGTCCGCTTCCGCGGCGGTGGTGACTTTCTGCCAGTTGAAGACGTGGCCGTCCACGAGGCTGTCGGCGACCTTTTTCCCGGCCTCGAGCCGGGTCCCGTTGCTGGCGGACGCGCCGGTGTCCTCGACTACCAAGGCGGCGTCGATCTGGTCCAGGTTCCCGTACGGATCCCAGTTGGCGTAGAGGTACACCGCGCCGTACAGCAAAGGCACCATGGTCAGCGCCAGGATGGTCAGTTTGGGCAGGAGCCCGCCAGTCATGCGCTTGAGCTCGGAGCGGGCCAGCCGCAGAACAGTCACTTTAAGGCCTCGGTTTCGAACGGGATGGGTTCAGGGTTCCGGTGTTTCGCGGGATGGCCTTCTGTCGTCTGCGCATCAGGCTGGGAGGGGTCCGCGGATGCGTCAACGATGGAAACCGTTGCGGCGGCAGCCTCAACGGCGTTCCCGATTGCGGCGGAGGGCCCGGTCCAGCCGTCCGGCAGTGCCGCGACGGTGGCGACGACGGCGAGCGGCCGGCCGCCGTCGTGCGCCAGATCTTCCAGCCTGGGAAGCCAGTCCGCGGGATCTGCGCTGTGCCTGTCCGGAGAATCGACCACCAGCAGATCTGTTCCGGGGTTGGCCAGGGCAAGGGCGGTGAGCAGTTCGACGCGTCGCCGGGCCGGAATCTGTTCGGTCCAGAGGCCGGCAATGTCCTCGAAGCGGTTGACCTTGAGCCAGGGTTTGCTCAGCAGAGCACCGCGATAGCGCCGGGGGATGAGCGCGAGGTCCTCGGTGACGAGGTCGCCCACGCTGAGATGCTGTTCGGGCTCGTTGACACCGGGGGAGTCCACGAGTGCGCTGGCCAACCGGAGGCGCTTAATCTTGGAATTTCCGTCCCAGCTGAGCACTCCCCCGGAGGGCTTCATCCGGCCGCTGAGTGTGAGGGCGAGGGCTGTTCGCTGGTCCTGGCCGTCGCCTTCAACCAAGAGCAGCTCCCCGGCACGTACCTCAAGGGACGTGGGTGGGAGCAGGTCATTCCGGCGCCCGTTCACACGGAGCTGTTGCACGGAGAGCATGTAAGCCTTTCGCAGGGTCTAGTCTGCTTCAAGGCTAACCGAACTGACTGGTCAGTTCAAATAGACTAGCCGCTTGTGATCAACGGATCACAGGCCATAGCTTTCGAGCAGGCGAAGCCAGACTTCGCTGATGGTTGGATAGGAGGGCACGGCGTGCCACAGCCGGTCCAGCGGGACTTCCCCCACCACCGCAATGGTGGCTGCGTGCAGGAGTTCAGCGACATCCGGGCCGGCGAACGTGGCGCCCAGCAGCACCTTGCGGTCCTCGTCGATGACCAGCTGCGCCCACCCTTCATAGTGTTCGGCGTGCAGCGAGGAGCCGGCCACCTGGATGGGGAGTTCCACGGCGGAGGCCCGGAAGCCGTCCTTCTCCGCCTGCGCCATGGTCCGGCCGACGTTCGCCAGTTCCGGATCGGTAAACACCACGTTCGGCACCGCATGCTCGGAGGCCGTCTGGGCAAAGCGGCTCCACGGTGCCGGCTCGCCGGTGAGTTCGCCCTTGGCCCGGGCGGCAATGGCGTCTCCGGTGGCCCGGGCACCGTACTTGCCCTGGTGCGTCAGCATGGCCCGTCCGGCGGCGTCGCCGGCCGCGTAGAGCCACGGGTTGCCGGACGCATCGTTCTCGGTGGCGTGGTGGACTAGTCCGGTGGAATCGGTGGTGAGCCGCAGGGTCCCGCCCTCGGGTGCCGGGAGGCCGACGCTGTCCAGGCCGAGTCCTTCAAGGGCGGGGTGCCGGCCGGTGGAGACGAGCAGCTTGTCCGCCGTGATCGTGGCGCCATGGGCCGTGCCGTCAGCGGGACCGGCGCCCGGGCCGTCCTTGGGGCTGCTCTTGGGGCCGCCGTCGAGCATTACGGTAAGGGAGCCGTCGTCGTTCTCATGCACGCTCCGCGTACCGGTGTGCAGGCGGAGGTCCACGCCATCGGCGCGCAGGCCGGCAGCGACCAGGTCTGCGGCCTGCTCCGGGAAAACGCCCAGGAGCCCGCCGCGGGCCACGAGCGTCACGGACGAACCAAGGCGGGCATAGGCCTGGGCGAGTTCGACGCCGGCAACGCCGCCGCCGAGGACCGCAAGCCGCGGGGGAACCGCGCGGGCTGAGGTCGCCTCCCTGGTGGTCCAGTACTCGACGTCGTGAAGCCCCTCGACCGGCGGCTGGTTCGGGGCGGAGCCCGTGGCGACCACCACGGCGTGCCGGGCCGTGAGTGCGTAGCTGTTGCCGTCCAGCCCGGCCACCTCGACGTGCCGCGGGGCGGTGATCCAGCCGTGGCCGCGGATCAGTTCGATGCCTGTGTCCTCCACCCACTTGACCTGGCTGTCGTCCTGCCAGTTAGAGGTGAAGTAATCCCGGCGCTTCAGCACGGCTGCCGGATCCAGGGTGCGGGTGACCGCTTCCTGGGCGCCGGGGACCGTCTGCGCGCCATGCAGCGCAGTGCCCGGCCGCAGGAGCGCCTTCGAAGGCATGCAGGCCCAGTACGAGCACTCGCCGCCGACCAGCTCCGCCTCGATGAGCACTGCTGTCAGGCCGCCGCGGACCACACGGTCCGCCACATTCTCGCCCACGGCCCCGGCGCCGATCACAATGACATCGAATTCCCGCTCAATCTGTGCCGTCATGGCACCAGCCTACGCCGGGGCCATGGCCGGATCCGGGGGAGCTCCGGGCTCCGGCGATGCGGGCTTCCGGCGTAATGTGCCGGGCCGAACCCTTTGCAGGACGGGGGACGGTCGATACTGTTGGGACCATACTTGGGGGAGGAGGCGGCCATGGCCGCACGCAACATGACAACAGGCCCGGCCATACCGCTGGCAAGGTTCAGCGCCCAGGCCCGGCTCCGGGCGCTCCAGTCGGACATCCTGGAGCTGATCCTGGAACGCGACCTGGTTCCCGGCGACCCGCTGCCGACCGAAAACGAGCTGACGGCGGCACTCGGCGTCGGCCGCAACACCCTGCGGGAGTCCTTGAAGGCGCTCCAGGCGCTGGGCGTCATTGAGATCCGCCACGGATTCGGCATGTTCGTGGCGCCGAGCAATTTCGAGGCCCTGACCGATGGGCTCACTTTCCGCGCCCGGCTGTCGCTGCGCCATCAGGGCGAGGAAGCCCTGCAGCTCGTGGAGGTCCGGCAAGCACTCGAATCCGGCCTGGTCGGCGCCGCCATGGACCGGATCAGCGCAGAACAGCTGGCCGCCGTGGAGGAGTCCGTGAACCGCATGGAAGCGCTGGCCGACGCGGGGGAGCCCTTCATCGAGGCCGACGCGGAGTTCCACCGCAGGCTTTTCGAGCCGCTGAACAACGACCTGCTGATCAGCCTGATGGACGTCTTCTGGAAGGTCTACCGCCGGATCCACCTCGAACTCGGCGGACCGTACGCCGTCGACCTGCAGGCAACGGCCGCAGTGCACCGGGGGATCTATGAGGCGGTCGCAACGGCGGACAAGGCCCTCGCCTCCGAGCGGCTCAGCACGCATTTCGACGACATCCGCACCATCATCGTCCGGACCACGGCCTGAGCCCTGCGGCCGGGCCGCTCCGGCCCAACGGCTGCCGCCGGCGCCCAGCCCGCCGCCTAAGGCAGCCGGCCCGGCGCCCTGGCGCCTAGGGCAGTAGGCGGTTAAAGCAAAAGATCCGCCCCGGCGAACCGGGGCGGATCTTCATCTGTGCGCCCAAAGGGATTCGAACCCCTGACCTTCTGTTCCGTAGACAGACGCTCTATCCAGCTGAGCTATGGGCGCATTCTCGGCTCTTGGAGAACTTCTCGCTCCCCGAACCTCGAATTACTTTACGCGAGCCCGGGCCCAGTTACAAATCGAAACGGGTGTAATCTAGCCGACTAGACCGGTCTACGTGACCTTAGTCACAAAAAGGAGGGATGATGGCCGGCCAGTTCCTTGAATTTCCGCGGTTTTTGAATTGCTCCGCCCCGGTCATCCCACGTCCGGGCCCGAAATGGGCCCCCTGCCGAGCCCTAGCATTTAGGACACACCACTGAACCCGAGGAAGGGAACCGTAATGGGAGATCTGGCGCGACTGCCGTTGCTTGAAAAAGCACCCACCACACATGCCGGTCTACTGGCATGGGTAGAAGAGGTAGCTCAACTGACCCAGCCGGACCGGATCTACTGGGTTGACGGGTCGGAAGCGGAAAACACCCGGCTGACGGACGAGCTCGTTGCCGCCGGCACCCTGACCCGCCTCAACGAGGACCTCTTCCCCAAGTCGTTCGCGGCCTTCTCCGACCCCGCCGACGTGGCCCGGGTCGAAGAGCAGACCTTCATCTGCTCCGAGAAGGAGCACGACGCCGGCTTCACCAACAACTGGATGGCCCCGGCGCAGATGAAGGAAAAGCTGCGCGGCCTGTTCGCCGGCTCCATGCGCGGCCGCACCATGTACGTGATCCCCTTCGTGATGGGCCACCTGGACGCCGAGGACCCCAAGTTCGGCGTCGAAATCACCGACAGTGCCTACGTTGTGGCCTCCATGCGCATTATGGCCACCATCGGCACCAAGGTCCTGGACAAGATCACCGCTACCAACGCGTTCTTCGTCCCCGCACTGCACTCCCTGGGCGCCCCGCTGGCCCCCGGCCAGGCCGATGTCCCGTGGCCCTGCAACCCGGACAAGTGGATTGTCCACTTCCCGGAGGAGCGCTCCATCTGGTCCTTCGGCTCCGGCTACGGCGGCAACGCCCTGCTCGGCAAGAAGTGCTACGCCCTGCGCATCGCCTCGGTGATGGCCCGCGACGAAGGCTGGCTTGCCGAGCACATGCTCATCCTCAAGCTGACCTCGCCGGAGCAGAAGAACTACTACATCTCCGCCGCCTTCCCGTCGGCCTGCGGCAAGACCAACCTCGCCCTGCTGGATCCGACCATCGAAGGCTGGAAGGTCGAAACCCTCGGGGACGACATCACCTGGATGCGGTTCGGCAAGGAAGGCGAGCTCCGCGCCGTCAACCCCGAGGCCGGCCTGTTCGGCGTGGCTCCGGGCACCGGCTGGGGCACCAACCCCAACGCGATGCGCGCCATCGCCAAGGGCCACAGCATCTTCACCAACGTCGCCCTGACGGACGACGGCGGTGTGTGGTGGGAGGGCATGACCGACGAGGTGCCCGCGCACCTGACCGACTGGCAGGGCAACTCCTGGACCCCGGATTCGGACAAGCCCGCCGCCCACCCGAACTCCCGCTTCTGCACGCCGATCGACCAGATCGACATGCTGGCCGAGGAGTACTACAACCCGGACGGCGTGGAGCTTTCCGCGATCCTGTTCGGCGGCCGCCGCAAGACCACCATCCCGCTGGTCACCGAGGCGCGCAGCTGGTCCAACGGCATCTTCATGGGCTCCACCCTGTCCTCGGAGACCACCGCCGCGGCAGCCGGTGCCGTCGGCGTTGTCCGCCGGGATCCGATGGCCATGCTGCCCTTCATCGGCTACGACGCAGGCGATTACCTGAACCACTGGGTCAACCTGTCCGCGAAGGCTAACCCGGAGCGGCTGCCCAAGATCTTCCTGGTCAACTGGTTCCGCCGCAATTCCGAGGGCGGATTCGCCTGGCCCGGATTCGGTGACAACGCCCGGGTCCTGAAGTGGGCCATCGAACGCCTCGAGGGCAAGGCCGACGCCGTGGAGACCCCCATCGGGTTCGTCCCCACCGCTGACGCGATCGACCTCAAGGGCCTGGACATGACCCCGGCCCAGGTTGAAGAGGCCGTCCGTGTCGACCCCGCGGAGTGGACCACCGAGCTGGCCTCGATCGAGGAGTGGTTCGCCAACTTCGGCAGCTCGCTGCCCGAGGCGCTGCGCGCCGAACTCGCAGGACTGAAGGAGCGCATGGCTGCCGAGCAGTAGCAGCCAGCACAACAGCACCTATAACAGTGCAATAGCGACGGCGGCCCCGCATCTTCCCGGAAGATGCGGGGCCGCCGTTTTCGTTGGGTGCGTGACGCCGGGACTTAGGTCCCTAGGCCGCGTCAGGCCGGATCCCTAGGCTTGTCCGCATTCCATCAGCCGGGCCGGCCGCCGATTGGAGCGTGCGCTGGGGGCATTCCGGGCGGGTGCGGCCGCGCCCCCGACCTGCTCGCGGTAAGCGAGATTCAGGAGTTCCTCATGCTTGTCAACGACGACATCGATGCTTTGTCCAGCGCTGTCAGCGGCCCGGTCGCGTTGCCGGACAGCCCCGAATTCGCGGAGGAGACGTTCGCCTTCAACGTCGCAACAGTGCACCGGCCCGACGTCGTTCTGGGGGCCGCAGATGCCCTTGACGTCGTGGCCGCGGTTAAATGGGCGGCCGAGCGCAGGCTTCCCGTGTCCGTCCAGTCCACCGGGCACGGCGCCGAATCGGCGATCGATGGCGGCCTGCTCATCAACACACGCCGGCTGCAGGACCTGCAGATCGATCCGGATGAACGCACCGCACGCGTCGGCGCCGGGGTGAAGTGGCGCACCCTCTTGGAGGCCAGCGTGCCGCACGGGCTCGTCGGATTGCACGGCTCCAGCACCGACGTCGGCGTCGTCGGCTACACGCTCGGCGGCGGGCTGCCCGTGCTCGGCCGCGCCCACGGCTTCGCGGCGGACCATGTCCGCAGCATGGAAATTGTTACGGCCGACGGCGCGCTGCGGCGGATCGACGCCGACGCCGAGGCCGAGCTGTTTGCACTGATGCGCGGCGGCAAGGGCAACCTGGGGATCGTGACCGCCCTCGAGTTCAGTCTCTTTCCGTTCAGTGACTTCTACGGCGGCGGCATCATCTATCCCGGGGCGGATGCGGCCAACGTCCTGGCTGCCTTCCGCCACTGGCTGCCCACGCTGCCCGAAGATGCCTCACCCTCGATCTCGCTGCTGCGGCTTCCGGATATGGACTTCGTTCCCGAGCCGCTGCGGAACCAGTTCGTCGTGCACCTGCGCTTTGCCTTCCTGGGCAAGCGCGAGGCCGGCGACGCGCTGCTGGCCCCGATGCGGGCGGTCTCGACCCCGTTGATGGACACGGCCGGGCCCATGAGCTACCTCGACGTTGACCAGATCCACATGGACCCGGCGGACCCGCTGCCCTTCATGGACGGCGGCGCGCTCCTGAAGGATTTCGGCGACGATGCCGTGGCTGACCTGCTCGAGCTCACCGGGGACGGTTCGGACTGCCCGCTGCTGCTGGTGGAGGTCCGGCCGCTCGGTGGCGCGCTGGCGCGGACTGCTGCAGTGCCGGATGCGTTGCCGGACGCCGTGTCGGGGCGGGACGCGGCCTTCCTGCTGTTCCTCGTCGGGTTCAAGATACCGCCCCTTGCCGAGGCCGTATCGGCCTCCATCAGCGGGATCCTGGCCGCGATGGCTCCGCACTCCACCGGGTACACGCTGGTCAATTTCCATGGCGAGCCGGGCGACGAGGCCGACCGGGCCCGGGCGTGGTCTCCTGAGGTCTATGAGCGGATGCGGTCCGCGAAGTCCACGTACGACCCCGGCAACCTCCTGCGCTTCGGCCACGCGATCACCGGGGTGCCGTCGGCGGGCTGACGCGCTCTGTGCGGGCTCCGCGGGCACCGCTTCACGACGGCGGCCCCCCACCTTCACGAAGAAGTGCGGGGCCGCCGTCGATGAGTGCTTTAGCTGGCGAGCCAGATGTCCGGGCCGAAGACCTCGTAGTGGATCTTCGTGGCCGGGATGCCGGCGTTGATGGCCTCGTTGCGGATGTTCTTCATGAACGGCAGCGGGCCACACAGGTAGAGCGAGGCGTTGGCCGGGAGGTCCACCTCGCGCAGGGACATAAAGCCTGCGTTGGAACCGGCTTCGGGCTGCTCGAGCCAGAGCTGCAGGTCGGCGCCGTCCAGGCGTTCGACGTCGTCCGTCATCTGGGAGCGCAGCGCCCAGCTGTCCAGGGTGCTTTCGGCGTGCAGGACCAGGACCTGGCGGTCCGAGCCGGACTCGGCCAGGGAGCGCAGAATGGACGCCGTGGGCGTGCAGCCGATGCCGGCCGAGGCCAGGACCACGGGGCCGTCGCCCTCCGCGAGCGTGATTTCGCCGTAGGGGTTGGAGATTTCGATGACGTCGCCCACGGCCACGTTGTTGTGCAGCACGGGGGAAACCTCGCCGCCGTCGTCGAGCTTGGTGGTGAAGCTGCGGCTGGTGCCGGCGTCGCCGGAGAGGGAGTACTGGCGGACCTGGCGGAGCCCGTCCGGAAGCGTGACCTTGACGCTGACGTACTGGCCCGGCAGCGCCGCGGTGATGGGGGTGTCGTCTGCCGGTTCCAGGGTGAAGGTCATGGAGCCGGTGCCGGCCGGAGTCTTGGCGGCAACCTTCCAGGGGGTCCACATCTTGGCGTTGGCCTGGGCGGCGTAGAGGCCCTTCTCGAGCTTGATGAGGGCGTCCGCCATGAGCCAGTAGACCTCGGTCCAGGCTTCGGCGATTTCGGGGGTGATGACCTCGGCGAGGTCCTCGGCGATGGCGGCGAAGAGGTGCTCGTAGACCACCTGGTACTGCGGTTCGGTGATGCCGAGGGAAGCGTGACGGTGCGCGATCCGGGACAGCACGGTCTCCGGCAGGGTGTCCGGGTTGTTCACCAGGTGGCTGGCGAAGGCGGCGATGCTTCCGGCCAGGGCCTGCTGCTGATTGCCTGAGCGCTGGTTGGAGCGGCTGAACAGGCCGTCCAGCAGTTCGGGGTGGGCGGCGAAGAGGCGGGCGTAGAACTTGGGGGTGATGTCCCCGATCCGGGAACCGACCAGCGGCAGGGTGGCCTCGATGACGGGGAAGGACTTGTCCGAGAGCATGTTGACTCCTGAGGTAGTGGCCCGGCGTCGTCAGCCGGGTCCGCGGCGATACTTGCATTTCAAATGCAAATATCTATGCCTAAGTTCTACACTGCGTAGAAATCTATTCCAAATCGACGGGATTCCGGGCGTGGCGGCGGCGGGAATGGGCGGGTGTCAGTGGCAAGTGTCGCTGCCGGGGAAGGAACCGGTGGTGCCCACGTTCGTAAACGCCATGCCGGACGGCGGCCCGAACCTGCCGGGCCGCTTAAAGCCCCGGGCGCAGCCCGATCGCCGCAAAGACGGGCGCCATCTGCCGGGAGGTCGGCAGCGACGCGATCACGATCCCGTCGAGTTCGCCATAGAAGGCTTCGCGGGCCCGGGCCAGCGCGGCCCGGAGCCGGCATTCGGTGATGAGCGGGCACGTCCCGCCCGTGGCGACGCAGTCGGCCGGGTCCAGGCGGGTGTCGAGTTGGCGCAGCAGCTGGCCGACCGTTGCGGTCCGGCCGGCGCTGCTCAGCCGGGATCCGCCGTTGCGGCCGCGTTCGACCTCGATCAGCCCCAGTGCGCGCAGCTTCGCCATCGCCTTGCTCACGTGGTTGTACGGCGTGCCGACAGCGTCGGCGATGCTCTGGGTGGTCAGGAGCCCGCCGTCCGGAACGGCCGCGAGCACCAGCAAAGCGCGAAGGCTCACATCGGCGAACGCATTGATCTTCATATCCCCAGCCTAAGGGCGGTCTAGTCCACCCAGACGGCGGGCTCGTTGGTATCGGCGGCCAGCTGGCCGAATTCGAGTTCGTGCGTCCCGGCGTTCGCGGCGTAGGGCAGTACGGCGGCGAACAGGGAGCCGTCCTGGTGCTCTGCCGCGACGTGGATGGCGTCCGAGTCTTCCTCGAGCAGCGTGATGTCGCAGACGACGGCGGCGGCCCGGAACTCCTCCCGGTGCTGCCGGAGCAACTCGTGGAGGTCCCGGATCATGGCGTCCGCGTCGAAGTCGGCGTCCGATCCGTCGCTCGCGTCGGCGGGTGTGACTGCCACCAGCCGGACTTCGCCGTCGTTCTGCACCACCAGGGCGAAGGGCAGGAAGCCGCCGTTGCGTTCCAGCTGCTCCTGCGCGGCACCGACGCCGGTGCCGAGCAGGTTCTCCAGGTCCGTGGCGCTGGCGTCCGGCACGGATTCGCGCCAGGATCCGGTGTTGGCGGATTCTTCCGGGTGTACTGCCACCGCTAGCCCCGGACCAGCGCCAGGACGCGGTCGCGGACGCGTTCCATGGTGGCGGCGTCCGTGGCTTCAACGTTGAGGCGCAGGAACGGTTCGGTGTTGGACGGGCGCAGGTTGAACCAGTAGCTGCCGTCGGTGGCGATGAAGGTGCTGCCGTCGAGGTAGTCGACCTCGACGTCCTCGTCGTGGAAGTCCTCGCGGACCCGCTCGACCGCGGCGGCCTTGTCCTCGATTTCCGAGTTGATCTCACCGGATGACCGGTACGGCTCGTATTCGCGGCCGAGTTCGGAGAGCGGGCCCTCCTGTTCGCCCAGGGCGGCGAGGACGTGCATGGCGGCCAGCATGCCGGTGTCCGCATTCCAGAAGTCGCGGAAGTAGAAGTGGGCCGAGTGTTCCCCGCCGAAGATGGCCCCTTCCGCGGCCATGACGGCCTTGATGAAGGAGTGCCCCACGCGGGTGCGGACGGGCCGGCCGCCGTGGCGTTCGACGAGTTCGGGAACCGCGCGGGAGGTCAGCAGGTTGTGGATGACGGTGGGCGTGTCTTCACCGAGGCCCTGGGCGCGGGCGATTTCGCGGCGGGCCACCATACCGGTGATGGCCGACGGCGAGACAGGCGCGCCCTTCTCGTCGATCACGAAGCAGCGGTCGGCGTCGCCGTCGAAGGCCAGGCCGATGTCCGCGCCGTGCTCGACGACGGCGGCCTGCAGGTCGCGCAGATTTTCCGGCTCCAGCGGGTTGGCCGGGTGGTTCGGGAAGGATCCGTCGAGCTCGAAGTACAGCGGCACGATCTCCAGCGGAAGCTTGGGCAGCAGGGCATCGCCAAGCACGGCGGGGGTGGTGAGGCCGGCCATGCCGTTGCCGGCATCCACCACAACCTTCAGCGGCCGGGAACCGCGCAGGTCCACCAGGGACCGCAGGTACTCCGCGTAGCCCTTGAGGACGTCCTGCACGCCAATCAGGCCAGTGCTGCCGGCCGCGGGGATGGCGCCGGCGTTGAGGTATTCCTCGGCGCGGGCCTGGATTTCCATGAGCCCGGTTTCGGAGGAGATCGGCACGGCGCCGGCCTTGGCCATCTTGATGCCGTTGTATTCGGCCGGGTTGTGGCTCGCGGTGAACGTGGCGCCGGCGGCGTTGAGGGCCCCGCACGCGTAGTAGAGCTCGTCGGTGGAGATCAGGTCCAGCAGCTGGACGTTGGCGCCGCGGGTGGCTGCGCCGTTCGCGAAGGCTTTGGCGAACTCGGGGGAGGAAGGGCGCATGTCCCCGCCCACCAGCACGGTCTGCCCTGTGAGTTCCAGGACGTCGACGAAGGCGGCACCGACGGCTTCGACGATCTCCGCGGTGATGGATTGCCCCACGATTCCGCGCACGTCGTAGGCCTTGAACGAGGTCGAGAGGTCAAAAGTCTTTGTCTTATCCGTAGTCACGCGTCTTATCTTACGTTGCGGCCCTGACGCGCCGGCCTGTCCGCACCGTTGTCTACACGCCTGGTTTGTGCACATAGCAGGTACCGGCTTCGTGGCTGTCGGAGGGGGCTGGGATACTGAAGCAATGGCCAGTAACCAGAACGCCCTTTCCAGCACTGCCCTCGCCGACCCCACGGCCTCGACCCGGGAACAGGCCCAGAACGTACTGCGGGAGCTCGTGGGCCATCCTGAAGCCGAGTTCCATGACGGCCAGTTCGAGGCCATTGAGGCCCTGGTCGACGGCGGCAGGCGGGCCCTGGTGGTGCAGCGCACCGGCTGGGGGAAGTCGGCCGTGTACTTTGTCGCCTCCCTGCTGCTGCGCCGCCGCGGCGCCGGGCCCACCCTGATCGTGTCCCCGCTCCTGGCCCTCATGCGGGACCAGGTCGCGGCCGCGGCGCGGGCCGGGGTGCGGGCGGTGGCGATCAACTCCGCAAACCAGCTGGACTGGGACACTGTCCGCGAGCAGCTCGCCGCCGATGAAGTGGACGTCCTGCTGGTCTCGCCGGAACGACTCACCAACCCGTCCTTCCGGGAAAACCAGCTGCCCGAGCTCGTCCGCCGGACCGGGCTGCTGGTGATTGACGAGGCCCACTGCATCTCGGACTGGGGCCACGACTTCCGCCCCGACTACCGGCGCATCGCGGACCTCATCACGCAGCTCCCGGACACGGTCCCGGTGCTCGCCACCACCGCCACGGCCAACTCCCGGGTGGTGCATGACATCGAGGAACAGCTCGGCAAGGACGTGCTCACCATCCGTGGCGCCCTGGGCCGGGATTCGCTCCGGCTCGGTGTCCTGACCCTGCCCGATTCCCGCGAACGCCTCGGCTGGCTGCTGACCCACCTGCAAGATCTGCAGGGCAGCGGCATCATCTACACCCTCACCGTGTCCGCCGCCGAGGACACCGCCCGCCTGCTGGCCGAGGCGGGGCACGAGGTCCTCGCCTACACCGGCCGCACGGACCCCGCGGACCGGGAACGCGCCGAGCAGCTCCTGAAGGACAACCAGGTCAAGGCGCTCGTGGCCACCTCCGCCCTCGGCATGGGTTTCGACAAGCCGGACCTCGGCTTCGTCGTGCACCTGGGCGCGCCGTCGTCGCCGGTGGCGTACTACCAGCAGGTGGGCCGCGCCGGCCGTGGCGCGGCGAACGCCGACGTCCTGCTGCTGCCGGGATCCGAGGACCGCGACATCTGGCAGTACTTCGCCACGGCGTCCATGCCGTCCGAGGAGAAGGCTGCCGCGGTCCTGACGGCCCTCGCCGAGGCAGGCACGGCGGTGTCCACGGTGGCGCTCGAGGCCCGGGTGGACCTGCGCCGCACCCCGCTGGAGCTGCTGCTGAAAGTCCTGGCCGTGGACGGCGCCGTCGAACGCGTCGGCGGCGGCTGGCGTTCCACGGGACAGCCGTGGAACTACGACGCCGAGCGGTACGGCCGGATCGCCGAGGCCCGGGTGGATGAACAGGACTCGATGGTCATCTACCAGGACACGGCCGGCTGCCGGATGGAATACATCACCTCGGTGCTGGACGACGAAACGGCCCGCGCCTGCGGCCGCTGCGACAACTGCGCGGGCCGCTGGTTCCGCGCCGACATCGCCGAGGACGCCACGGAGACCGCCGGGCAGACCCTGCGCCGGGCCGGCGTCGCCCTGGAACCGCGGCTGCAGTGGCCCAGCGGCATGGACCGTCTGGGCGTGCCGGTCAAGGGCAAGATCAAGCCGGATGAGGCCCTCGCGGACGGCCGGGTGCTGGCGCGCCTGACGGACCTTGGCTGGGGCGGGGCCCTGCGGGAGGCCTTCGCCGCCGGTGCGCCCGACCGGCCCGTGGACCCGGGCATGCTGCAGGCCTGCGTCCAGGTGCTCCGGGAGTGGGGCACCGGAGATGCCCGGACCGCTGGCTGGAGCGGGGCCGGCCGGCCTGCCGCGATCATCAGCCTGCCCTCCCGCGGGAAGCCGTTGCTGGTGGATTCCCTGGCCCGCGGGATCTCCGAGATCGGCCGCATCCCGTATCTGGGCCAAATGCAGCTCAACCACGGCGGACCCACCGGCGGCCGTGGCGGGAACAGCGCCTACCGGCTCGCCGGCGTCTGGGACCGCCTGGTGGTGGGACCGGAGCTGGAGGAGGCTTTGGCCGGAATCCGTGGCCAGAGCGTCATGTTGGTGGACGACCTCGTGGACAGCCGCTGGACCCTGACCGTCTCCGGCCGGGCCCTCAGGCTCGCGGGCGCCGGCGCCGTTCTGCCGCTGGTGCTGGGCCAAGCCGGCTGACCTCAGCACCGGCGTGGCGGGGGAGGGCCAGGCTGTCCAGGGTGCTCAGGAGCATCAGGACCGCGATGGCCAGGAACGCCGCCCGGTACGGCGCCGCCGGATCACCGGCGACCCCGGTGGATCCCGCGCGGCTGCCTGCCTCGAAGACCCGCAGCAGGAGTGCCCCGACCGCGATCCCGGCCGCGGTGGCGAGCTGCACGAGCGTCGCGGAGACTGCGTTGGCGGACGGCAGCTGGGCCGGGACGACGTCGGCGTACTGCACGGACGCGTACGCCGAGAATCCGATCGAGCGGAACGCCCCGCTGGCCACGAGCACCGCGACAATCAGCGGTTCCGGCGTGCCGGCGTCGAGCAGCGCGCACAGCGCAAAAGTGGCCGCGGAGGCCAGAGACGCGAACGCCAGGACGGGCTTGAACCCGAAACGCCGGATCAGGGGCGTCGTGGCGGGCTTGATCCCGATGTTCCCCACGAACACGGCCGACACCATCGCCCCGGCGCGCAGCGGGTCCCAGCCGAAACCGACCTGGAACATCAGCGGCAGCAGGAACGGCACCGCGCTGATGGTCAGGCGGTACACGAAGCCTCCCGTCGCCGTCGCGCGGAACGTCCGCGTGCCGAAGACGGACAGATTGAACAGCGGCGTGCTGGTCCGCCGCATCCAGGCCGCGGCGGCGGCCAGGAACAGCAGGCCCGCAGCGATCCCCGCGGCCGCCAGCAGTCCGGCGTCCCGGCCGCCCATCAATTCCAGGCCGACCAGCAGGGATCCCACCCCGAGCGTGGTCAGGACCAGTCCGAGCCAGTCCAGGCGCCGCGTGCTGTCGCCGCGTGCTGGGGGGACCAGGCGCAGCGCGGCCAGGAAGGCTGCCAAGCCAAGGGGGAGGTTGACCAGGAAGATCCAGTGCCAGGACAGGTAGGTCGTCAGCGCTCCGCCCACCAGCGGGGCGAGGACCGGGGCCAGCAGCCCGGGCCACACGAGGAAGGCCGTCGCGCGCAGCAGATCCTTCTTCGGGGTGCCGCGGAGCACCACCAGCGTGCCCACCGGGACCATCATGGCGCCGCCGGCACCCTGCAGGACACGGCTCAGCGTGAGCATGGTCAGGTCCTGGCTGAGCGCGCAGAGCAGTGACGCGGCTGTGAAGCTGGCGATGGCGAGGCAGAACACCCGGCGGGCACCGAGCCGCTCCGCGAGCCAGCCGCTGAGCGGGATGCCCATCGCCACCGTCATCAGGTACGCGGTCATGGTGATGTTCACGTCGGCGGCCGGCACCGCGAAATCGGCGGCGATACTGGGTATGGCGGTCGTAAGGACGGTCCCGTCGAGGAATTCCATGAAGAACGTCGCGGCCACCAGCAGGGCCAGTCGCGGGCTCCAGCTGCCCCCGGCAGGGTCCGCGCCGCGCGGGGAGGCGTTCATGCGCGTGTCCCCACGGTCCGGTTCACCCATAGCGCCGGCTCATCCATTGCACTGGTTCACCCATTGCACTGGTTCACGCATGGTGCAGGGGTGGTTCCGATTCCAGCACGGCCATGGCGGCGTTGTGTCCGCCGATCGCACTGACGGCGCCGCCGCGGCGGGCGCCGGAGCCGCAGAGCAGGATCTGCGGATCGTCCGTGGCCACGCCCCAGCGGCGCGCCGGGGTGTCCAGCGGTTCGCCGTCCTCCACGAACGGCCAGTCGAGGCCGCCGTGGAAGATGTTGCCGCGGGGCATCCCGACGGCGCGTTCAATGTCCAGGGTGGTCTTGGTTTCGATGCAGGGCCGCCCGTCCGGACCGGTCAGGAGCAGATCCTCGACGGGCTCGGCCAGGACGCAGTTCAGGGAGGCCAGGACGGCCGCCTGCAGTTCGGCGCGGCGGTCCTCGTTGTTCTCCGCCGTGACCAGCCGGTCCGGGACGTGCAGGCCAAAGACGGTCAGCGTCTGGGCGCCGGCGGCCTGCAGTTCCGGGGACAGGATGGTGGGGTCGGTCAGCGAGTGGCAGTAGATTTCGCACGGCAGCGGCGAGGGCACGGATCCGGCGGCGGCGGTGCTGTAGGCGGCGTCGAGCTGGGACCAGGTCTCGTTGATGTGGAACGTTCCGCCGAACGCGGCCTCGGGGCTGACGGATCCGTCCAGCAGCTCCGGGAGGCGTTTGAGCAGGAGGTTGACCTTGACCTGCGCGCCCTCGCGGTGATGGTTCGGGTTGGGGCCGGCAGCGGCGCCGGCTGACAGGCCGGCGGCAGGCCGGCCGCGCAGCCGGTCGAGGACCACCGGCGCCACATTGGACAACACCCACCGGGCGGAAGACGAATGGTCCTGCCCGCCGTGGCGGTAGTCCACGGCGCCGCCGGGCCGGACGGCGGTGACGTCCGCGGAGGTCAGGATGGTCGCACCGGCGTCGCGCGCGGCCCGCTCCAGCTCGCCGGAGACCGCGCCCATGCCGCCGACCGGCACGTCCCAGTCCCCCGTCCCGCCGCCGATCAGGTGGTAGAGGAAGCAGATGTTCTGCTGCAGGTCCTCGTCGTCAGCCCGGGCGAAGGTACCGATCAGCGCATCCGTCAGGACCACACCACGGACCAGGTCGCTGCCCAGCTCCCGGCTGATCGCCTGTCCGATGGGATGTTCGATCATGGCCTCCCACGCCGCGTCGGCCCCGGCCCGGGCGGCGAGGGCCCGCGCGTCGGACCGCGCCAGCAGCGGCGCGGTCATGGTGGGCCAGAGAGCCTCCGTGAGCTGCCGGCACGCGGCGTAGAACGCGGTGAAGGCGCCGAACTCGCCGTCGGGAGCGCCGACGGCGGCGAACGACGCGGCCGTGGCGGCCTCGTCCCCGTTATCCACCAGCAGGGCCCGGCTGCCGTCCGCGGGGTCCGGGGTGTAGGAGGAATAGCGCCGCCGCGCCAGCGTGATGCGCAGGCCGAGGTCGTCGATGATCTGCTGCGGCAGGAGGCTGACGAGATACGAGTAGCGCGAGAGGCGGGCGTCGACGCCGTCGAACGCGTGCGCGGAAACCGCTGCGCCGCCGGCGTGTTCCAGCTTTTCCAGGACCAGGACGTCCCGCCCGGCCTTGGCCAGGTACGCGGCCGCGGCCAGTCCGTTGTGGCCGCCGCCGACGATGATGGCGTCAAATTCCGTGTTGCTCGACATGGGCCTATCCTGCCATCCGGATCCGCCAGCGGGCGTGAGGCGTCCGGCCACCGGACGGTCCGGGCCGGGGGGACGTGACTGCCGGGGGCAGACCAGCGCGAATGAACGGCGTCGATCCGCCCTGATCTGCCCGGGAACGCAAAAGGCCCCGGTCCGAGGACCGGGGCCAAACGCGGAGACGGGGGGATTTGAACCCCCGGTGGAGTTGTGCCCCACACTTCATTAGCAGTGAAGCCCATTCGGCCGCTCTGGCACGTCTCCAATTGCTAATAACTAGCCAACCAAGGATACGCAGAAGGTGCCACGCAGTGCAAAACGGCCCGCTCCAGGGCAACGCGGGGTGAGATCCGGCCCATGCGGGCCTCCGGATGGGGGCTAAGTGACTCCGCGTTGCTTGGGTGTGGGCCTTATGCCTCGGTGCCGGCGAGGGCCCGCCACAGGAAGTGCTGGCTGCGGCTTTGCAGGGCCGCCGCCTGCCGGTTGTCCGAAGCCCCCGCGTGGCCGCCCTCGAGCGCCTCGTGGAACCAGACATTGGGGATGCCCATGGCCTGCATGCGGGCCGCCATCTTCCGGGCCTGGACCGGCCCCACCCGGTCATCCGAAGTCGCCGTCCAAATAAACGTCTCCGGATAGTCCACGCCGTCCTTGAGCAGGTGGTACGGCGAAAACGTCTTCAGGAACTCCCACTGCTCGGGCACGTCAGGGTCGCCGTATTCGCCGATCCAGGAATAGCCCGCGGACAGTTTGGTGTACCGGCGCATGTCCAGGAGCGGGACCCCGCAGGACACGGCGCCAAACAGCTCCGGGTACTGGGTGAGCATGTTGCCCACCAGCAGTCCGCCGTTGGAGCCGCCCACGCAGCCGAGCCGCTGACGGGACGTGACGCCGCGGGAGATCAGGTCCTTCGCGACGGCGGCGAAGTCCTCGTACGCCCGGTGGCGGTTGCCCTGCAGCGCGGCGCGGTGCCAGTCCGGCCCGTACTCGCCGCCGCCGCGGATGTTCGCCACCACGTAGACGCCGCCGCGGCGGTGTGTGCCCTCGCCCTCTACGCCGCTGGACTCCGCCGTGCGCCGCTCCAGCCACGCCCGGCCGATCGCGCCGCTGTACGCCGGCGTCCGCGAAATCTCGAAGCCGCCGTAGCCGGAAAGCTGGGTCGGGTTCTGGCCGTCCAGCACCAGGTCCTTGGCGGCCACCTGGAAGTACGGAACCTTCGTGCCGTCGCTGGAGGCCGCGAAGTGCTGCTGGACCTCGTAGCCGGCCTCGTCGAAGAACGACGGCGCGGTCCTTATCACCTCGTGCGTGCTGGTCACGCCTTCGGCAGCCCCGCAGTCACTGTCGCGGGCGAGTGTCCCGCGGGTCAGGGTGGTCGGCGTCGTGAAGCCGGTGGCCACCAGCCAGAAGTCGTTCCCTGGCGCCTCGGCTTCGGCAACCGAGGCGGCGCCGCCGGTACCGTCGTCGTCCGAGCCTTCGGCGTCGTCCTCGTCATCCACCGCGAAGGCATTGACGTCGTGCAGGGGCGGGCAGGCGTCCAGCACAGTGGCCGCCCAGGCGGCGTCCGTGCCGGGGCGCCGCGGATCCAGGACGTGGATCTCCGAGGACACGTCCCGGAGCAGGTTCAGCAGCAGGAAGTCCCGCGTCCAGCTCCAGGACTGCAGGGAGGTGTGCGGATCGGGCGTGAAGAGCACGGCGAGGTCCCGGGAGCCGGCGAGGAAGTCCTCGAAGCCGGCCGCGAGCAGGGAGCCCGCCGGGTGGGTGGTGCCGTTGACGGTCCAGTCACGCTGCGGGCGGAACAGCAGCCATTCACGGTGCGAGCTCAGGTTCACGTCCGCCGGCACGTCGATCTGCACCCAACCACCATCGCGCAGCACCGAGGTGTTCTTCTCGAAAAAGCTGATCCAGTCGACGGCAAACGTGCGTTCGAAGCCCGGTGTGGAGTCGTGGGCCACGATCGTCATCATGTGGTCCTCGGGAATGTCGAACAGCTGCTCGGCCTGGGACAGGGACTCGCCGCGGCGCAGCTTAACCCCGGTGCGGGCATAGGACGAGGTGGTCCGCGGCAGATCGTTGGCGGTGGTGGCGACCAGCAGGGTGTCCCCGTCCAGCCAGGAGGCATTGCCCTTGCCGGTCGGGAGGTCGAAGCCGCCGTCGGCCGGGTCCACGAAGCCGCGGGCCTCGACGTCGAACTCCCGGTGGCGGTTGGCGTCCCCGCCGTCGGGGGAGAACGCCAGCAGGGCCCGCCGGTGGGGTTTACCCGGGGCCGGGCGGAGGAAGTTGGCGCCGTGGAAGACCCAGTCCTGGCCCTCGGCGGCGGCGAGGGCGTCGACATCCAGCAGGACATCCCACTCGGGGGTCCCGGCCCGGTAGCTGTCCCAGCTGGTGCGCCGCCACAGGCCCCGGGGGTTGTCCCGGTCCTTCCAGAAGTTGTAGTACCACTCGCCATGCTTGCCCACCATGGGGATCCGGTCGGTGGAGTCGAGGACCTCCAGGATCCGGTCTTCCAGATCGGCGTAGTCGGCGTCCTCGAGGAGCTGCTCGGTGCGGGCGTTCTGTTCACGGACCCACGCCAGCTGCTCCTGGCCGTAGATGTCCTCCAGCCAGATGTTCTCGTCGACGGGTTCGGGGGAAGTCCCTCCAGCCGGGAGGGCGCCGGTGGCCTCGCCGGACGCGGACGGGTGGTCAGCTTCTGTGGTGGTCATTTTCCCATCCAAGAACATCGGTGCGGCAGTGGCAAGTCACACGGAGGTCAAGCCGGCGGCCGGGTTGCCGATACGCTGGATGCCGTGGGCATATCTCGAAGCATCCGGACGGCAGTGATAGGCGCCGGTCCCCGGGGCACGAGCGTGCTGGAACGGCTCCTCGCCAACTGGGCCTCCGCCGGCTCCGCGGACACCCTGCACATCGACGTGGTCGACCCTTACCCGGCAGGCCCGGGGCACGTCTGGCAGCCCGGACAGTCACGGCTGTACCTGATGAACACGCAGTCCTTCTATCCCACCGTGGTCCCCGAAGACCCGGGACTCGTGCCGCCCCTGGCCGGGCGCACATTCGACCAGTGGCGCGAACTCCAGCACGCCCACCCGCACCCTTCGCTCACTGACGACGAACGTGCCGAGCTCTCCCGGCTCGGCGAGGCGGACTTCCCCAGCCGGGCCCTCTACGGCCGTTACCTGCGGTCCACCCTCGAGGAACTGCTCACCGTGCTGCCGGGCGGCGTCAGCGTGGACTTCCACGCGGCGGCGGCGACGTCCGTCCGCCACGCCGCCGCGGAGGCCGCCGCGGCGCCGGGCCCGGACCTGGCCGCCTCCGGGCCGGCCGGCGCGGAGGACGCTGCGGTGCGGTTCGACGTCGTGCTCGACGACGGCACCATACTTACCGTCGACTCCGTGGTGCTGGCCGTGGGCCACCTCGACGCGCGGTTGAACCCTGAACAGCGGGAGCTGCTTTCCGCGGCGGAGGAACTTGGTCTCCTGTACGTGCCGCCGGCGGCGCCCGCCGACGTCGACTGGTCCCGGGTGCCGGGAGGCAAACCTGTCCTGGTGCGCGGCATGGGCCTGAACTTCTTTGACGTGATGGGACAGCTGACGGAAGGGCGCGGCGGCCGGTTCGTTGCCGGGGAGGGCACCGCTGAACTGAGGTATCTGCCGTCCGGCCGCGAACCGCTCATCATCGCCGCCTCACGCCGCGGCACCCCCTACCGGGCGAAGGCGACACTCGCCGGCTACTACCCCGGAACGGTCCGGCTGCGCTACTGCACTGAGGGCGCGATCGCGAAGTTCGCCGACTCCGGAATCCGGCCCTCCTTTGACTACGACCTCTGGCCGCTCCTGCACCGGGACGCGGTCTGGGCCTACTACTCCACGCTCGCGCGCTCGCAGCCCGATGCCATCCTGACCGGCCCGGCCGAGTTCCTGCGCGCCCTGGACGAGTCTTTGCGGCCGCACGCCCACTCGACCGCCAAGTGGGAGCACACCGCGGAATCGGTGATTGCCGTCCATGTCCGGGCATCCCACCGACTGGACCTGCTCGGCCTCGCGGCGCCCCTGGCCGGGCGCTCGTTTGACTCCAGAGCCGAACTGGACGCCGCCGTCGTCGACTACCTGCTCGACGACGCCCGGCGCTCGGCCCTTGGCGAGGACGATCCGGTGAAGATGGCGATCGGCGCGCTGCACCACGGCCGGGCGGTGCTCAAGACCGCTGTGGCCGACAGCGGCATCACGGACGAATCCTGGGTCGCGGGCCTCCGGGGCTGGTTCGAATCATTCGTGGAAGGCCTGGCGAGCGGCCCGCCGGCTCTGCGCTCCGCGCAGCTCGCGGCGCTGGCCCGGGCGGGAATCGTGCGTTTCGTGGGCCCTGACCCCAAGTTCGGCGTGGACCGGCGGGCCCGCATGTTCACCGCGGCGTCACCGTGGGTGGGCGGCGGAATGGATGAAAGCGCCGACGGCGCGGCGGAAGGTGCCGCGATGGAGCCTGCCGGCGTCGGTGGTGCTGCCACGGGCGGTGCTGGGGTCCGCGGTTTTGTGGGCAGTGCCGGCGTGATCGGTGCTGCTTCTGGGACGGCGCAGCCCGGTGCGGTAAGGGACAGGACGGAGAACGCTGTGTCCGGTTCCGGGGCGGCCGCCGTGTCCGGTTCAGGGGCGGGGGCCGTGTCCGCGGTGGCGATGATCGAGGCGCTGGCCCCGGCCAACCGGGTGGCTGTTAACTCTTCGCCCTTGTTGGAGCAGTTGCTCGCCGAGGGGCTGGTGCGGCCGCGCCTCATGATGAGCGTGGAGGGGATCCCGGTGCAGACTTCCGGGTTGGACGTCGTCCCGCATCCGTACCGGCCGCTGGGTGCCAACGGGTCCGTGACGCCGGGGCTTTACGTGCTCGGGCTTCAGCTCTCCGCCACGCAATGGGGCACGGCCATCGCCGCCGAGGCCCGGCCGAAGACCGGCCCGGTCTACCGCAGCGGCCAGCGCACCCTGCGCGACGCCGACGAGATCGCCCGCGACATCCTGGCCCCTAGCCCCTAGCCCCTAGCCCCTAGCCCCTAGCCCCTAGCCCCTAGCCCCTAGCCCCTAGCCCCTTGCACGCACCCGCCCGCCGCTCAGGAGCCGCTCAAAAGTGGGCATGTCCCCCGGCGCGCCTGCCTCCAAGAATGGGCATGCCCTCCCCTGGGGCCGGGCAGTGGACAGTTGGTGCTTATGTCCAGTGCTGCGGGCCAGGGGAGGGCATGTGCCGTGGTGGGGGACCTGAAATCCGGGCTAAGGCATCAGCCCTTGAGGCACTTCCGGTAGGCGGCCATGGCTGTCCCGTAGTTCACCTGGCCCACGAGATCCCCGGGCCTGGCCGGCTTGGCCGGCGGCGTGCACTTCGGCGGGACGGGGACGCTGGCCGCGACCTTCACCGCCGTTTTCACCACAGTGCCGGATTCGACGGCGGTAAGCACCAGGGTGCCCGTGCCGGCGGCGGCTCCGGCCGGAACCTTCACGTCCACCTGAGCGGCGCCGGCGGTCACCGGTACCGTGCCCAGGGCCGTCACGGTGCCGGCAGCGTCCGTGAACTCGGCGCGCAGCGAGGCATTCACCGGGCTGCCCAGCGAGGTGAGGTCCAGCTTCGAAACCGCCAGTGTGATGGATTCGCCGTCCTTGACCTCGGCCGCCGTCGTGTTCACGACCGCCACGGAGCGGCGGGCGAAGTCCGGCGAGACCGGGTTGTGGGCCTGCAGGTACTTGATCCAGGCATCGCGGTCCACGAGCCCGGAGTCCTTGGTGCCCGCGCCTTCCTTGAAGATGCGGAAGTTGTCGCCGCCGGTGGCCAGGAAGTTGAACGTCCCGATCCGGTAGGACTTCGCCGGGTCGATCAGTGCACCGTTGACCCGGATCGAGGTGATCCGGTCACCGGCGGCGCGGGCGGCGTCGTAGGTGTAGTTCACGTTTTTGGACAGGCCCAGCTGCTGGTAGGCGCGGCTGGGAACCGTGCCGTCAGGGTTGGTCTGCCACTGCTGCTCCAGCAGGGTCTTGAACTGCGCACCGGTCAGGGACGTGGTCCACAGATTGTTCACGAACGGCAGCACCGCGTTGGCCTCGGCGTACGTGATGGTGCCGTCGGGCGCGTAGTACAGCTCGTTGCGCAGGCCGCCAGGGTTGACGACGCCGATTTCGGCGGCGCCCAGTTCCGGCGCCTTCAGCGCATCGACAAGGGAGTCCGCCACCAGGTTGCCGAGGGTGGACTCGCTGGCACGGTCATCGCGGACAGCCGGGGAACCGGCGAACGCCGTCGTGATATCCGCCGTGACCTTGCCGACAGGCTGGTTGCCGACCACCGCGGCTTCGGCCAGGGCCTTGTCCACGATGGCCTTGACGGCCGCGACGCGCGGGTACTGCGCCACAAGATCGGCTGCCGGCTGCGCGGCGCTGGTGGTGCGCTGGACGTTGCCGGCCTTGTACCCGGTCACCGACATGGTCTTGGTGTCGATGGTCAGCTGGATCTGGCCGATGAACTCGCCGTAGTTTCCGGTCTGGACGATCGGGCGGGTCTTGCCCGTGGGCTGGCCCGCCGCATCCAGGACCGGGGCGTCCCAGGCGTACTGCTTGTGGGTGTGGCCGTTGAAGATCGCCGCCACATCCGGGGTGACCTTCTGGACCATCTTGGCGAAGGGGCCACCGGCGGCGATTTCCTGCTCCAAAGTGGCGCCCTCGGGCGCGCCGGACCCGGCGCCGTCGTGGTTCTCCACGATGATGATGTCTGCGAGCTTGTCCGCCTTGATCTTCGCCGCGACCCGGTTGATCGCGTCGACGGGGTCACCGAATTCAAGGTCCGCGATGCCTGACGGCGTGACCAGGGACGGCACTTCCTGCGTTACCGTGCCGATCACGGCGACCTTCACGCCGTTCATGTCCAGGACCGTGAATTCCGGCAGGACCGGGGTGGTGGTGCCCTTTGCGTAGACGTTGGCGCCCAGGTACGGGAACTTGGCGTTGTTCCCGCCGGCGGTGACGCGGTCGCGCAGGTCAGCCCAGCCGCCGTCGAACTCGTGGTTGCCCACCGCGGAGGTGCGCAGCTCCAGGGCGTTCAGCACGTCGATGGTCGGCTGGTCCTTGGCGATCGCCGAGGCGAACAGCGAGGCGCCGATGTTGTCGCCGGCCGAAATGAACGCCGTGGCGCCCGGGGCGGCGGCGGCGCGCAGCTTCTCGATGGTCCCGGCGAAGAACACGGTGTTGGAATCGATGCGGCCATGGAAGTCGTTGATGCCCAGGAAGTTCAGCTCCACGCTGGCCGGGGTGACGGGCAAGTTCAGGCCCACCACCACGGGATCGTGGTCGCTCGCCCGGAACTGGTCCGGAGCGTAGTAGTCGGTGACGTTGTTGTTGTAGCGGCTGTACTCCAGCGCCACGGATTCCACGGAGTTGATGTTCCAGATGTCCGCGCCGGTGACGGCGGCGTTGGCCGCCGGGGAGGCGAGGATGTGGTCCAGCGAGCCCACGAGGCCGCCGAACAGGTAGGAGTGCTTGGCGGAACCGTCGGCGTTCTTGGCCTTCTCATCCTGGTTGACGTACCCGGCGCCCGTGAGGACGTTGATCGGATCCTCCTTGGCGTAGGAGTTGAAGTCACCGATCAGGAAGACCTTGTCGGTGCCCTTGGACTTCTGCAGTTCGTCGGCGAATGCCAGCAGGGACTTGGCCTGGGCGGTGCGGGCCAGGTTCGAGGCGCCCTGGCCCTTGTCGGTGTCCTCCGGTGTCGCGGCGGAGCCCTTGGACTTGAAGTGGTTGGCGATCGCGATGAACTTCTTGTCATCGGCGGCGCCGACCGGCTTGAAGACCTGGGCCATCGGCTTGCGGGCGCTGGCGAACGCGACCGTGTCGTTGTGGATGTTGGATTCGCCGATCGGTTCGGCGGCGGCCAACTTGTAGATGAACGCGGTGCGGATCATGTCCTCGTCCGCCAGCGGGGGTGCGTTGGCCGGCGTGCGGACATAGTCCCAGATCCCCGGCGTGGCGATGTTCAGCGCATCCACCAGCTTGGCGAGCGCGTCGTCCCGGGTCTTGCCGAACTGGGCCGAGTTCTCGACCTCCATGAGCGTGACGACGTCGGCCCCGGACTTGGAGATCGCCGCTACGATCTTGTCCTGCTGCCGCTTGAAGTTCTCCGCGTTCGCCGCGCCGCGGACGTCGCAGCCGCCCTTGACCGTTATGGGGTTGCCGTCCCGGTCCGGGTAGAACGTACAGCCGGAGATCTGGTCGCCGGTGGTGGGGAAGTAGTTCAGCACGTTGAAGGAGGCAAGCTTGAGATTGCCTCCCACGGCGGCCGGGGTCCCGGCCCGGGTGGCGCCGAAGCTGGCCGGCTGCACGGTGTCCGCGTTGGCGGCCGTCAGCTGGGTCAGGGGCTGGAACTTCCAGGCGCTGTTCGCGTAGCTGAGCACCACGTTGGTTTTGAACGTCACCGGCGCGCCGACCCGGACGGGATCGGCCGTGGTCAGGTACGGGAGCACCTGGGCCTTGGTGGCGGCGTCCTTGAGGAAGTTCGTGGTGGCGCCGTCGTCGAGCTTGATGCCGCGGGCGGCGTTCGCCGCGGCCGTGGCGGTGTACTCCGGAGAACCGAAGGACGCGACGGCGGTGGGCTGCTCCAGCGCGGTGGTGCCGCCGGCCAGGCCGATCTCGCCGTACTGGTTCAGCGAGAAGTTGTCCGCCACGGTGACGGGGCCCTGTGGGGTGAGCAGCATGCCTTCGAGGGATTCACGGAAGGCCTCGTCGGCGGGGAGCGCGAAGCCGGTGGCCTTGACCTCGGGGGCGGCCTCGGTGAGCTTCTTCAGATCGGCCGCCGCGGCGACGTTCAACTGCGTCATGCCGAAGAATTCGCTGACAGCGCCGGTGAGTTCGACGTAGTCGCCGATCCTGACGGAGTCGACCGTGGACGGGGAGTAGACGAACACCGCGTCCGACGCCGCGTGGTTGGCCGGGGTGAGATCGCCGCCCGTGCCGGGGGTCTGGACGTAGTAGCCGGCGGATCCGCCGGTGGGGAACGTCGCGGTGACCCGGCCCCGCGTAGTGACCGAGGATCCTGCCAGCGGGCTTGCGGCGCCGGTGCCCTGGATTTCGGCAATGGTCTTGGCGGCCGGGGGAGTGCCCGGGTCCACGGGCGGATCCACGGGCGGGTCCACGGGGCCGGCAGCGCCACTGGCCGCCGTCGGCGTGATGGCGGCGTTCAGTGCGAAGTCGGCGGCGTTGTTGTTGGTGTCCCCGCCGTTGCTGCGGTTCATGCTCTTGACGTCGGTGTTTCCCGACGGCGCCGTGGCCGCCTGGGCCTCGAAGGTGTTGGAGGTGCCGTAGCCGAGGAGGTCCGCGACGTTGGCCGGTTCGATGACCGAGCCTGTCGGCAGCGGGTTGAGTGCTGTGGCCTGTCTGGCCAGCACGATCGTGCCGCCGCCACCGGCCGGGTTGAAGCCGGTGGCGGTGGCGTCCGCGGCGGGCAGGTCGGCGCCGGCCGTGCCGTTGCTGCCGCCCTTGAGCAGGTAGTAGCCCTTGGCGGGAATGCTGCCAGCCAGGGCTGCCACCGAGCTCGGCGCACCGGTGCCCGGGGCTGAGCGGTACTGGAGGCTCCAGCCCTCCAGTGAGACCGGCGCGTCGGAGCCGTTGTACAGCTCGACAAACTTGTTCTTGAAGGCCGCGCCGGCGCTGCCGCCGCTGAGATAGGCCTCGTTGATGACCACCGGCGAGGTTCCGGTTGCTGCCGGCAAGGGTTCGGTGGCGTTAGCCGGCACGGCCGCCGCCAGTGGAGCTGCAATCAGCGCCGCCGACAGTGCTGAGCCCAGCGCTGTTTTCCAGGGTGTTAGTTTCATCCGCTCTAACTCTCACTAGGGTGCCCCGGGTAAAGGGCAGGGTGCAGTGCGTCCGCAGGGTGCAGCGGACAGTGGCCGGCCAGAACTCCTGGTCAAGTCGTGCCGGGCCCATCCAAACAGGGGTGAATGAACAACGTATGGACTAAACGTGCATTCGGCGGGACGCCCCCCAGCGGGACGCGCCGCAGCCTTCCCGGAGCGGCTCGAAAGCCCCGGGCAATGGTGACTGGTGATACGGGTGAGCGGTGTCCGGGTGCCTCCACCGGACGCTCCACAGCAGAATACCGGCCAGTAGCCCTCGGGGAAGGCTCTGGCCGGTATTTCCTACAACAATTTTTGTAATTAGGTGGGAAAAGCTCTGGCGTCCTGGCCTATTAGGCGTCCGTGGCGGACTGCCCGCCCTGTCCGGTGTCAGCCACGATCTTGAACATCGCGCCCGTGGGGTCGGTCAGTGTGGCGAGCCTGCCGAACGGGGTGTTGTCCGGCCCGTCGATGACCTTGGCGCCGAGGGATACTGCCGTCTCGATGGAGGCGTCGGCGTCTTCCACGGCGAAGTAAACCTGCCAGTTGGACGGGACCTCGGCGGGAAGGTAGGCAGACGCGTCCATGATCCCGGCCTTGGCCGCCGGGCCCGCGCCCAGGGTGGTGTAGCGGAACTCCGGGGTGTCGCTCATGACGTCGGTGTCCCAGCCGAACACGTCCTGGTAGAACTTGACGGCGGCGGCGTAGTCCTTGGCGTGGAGCTCGTGCCACGCCGGGGCACCGGGCTCGGCCGCCAGTTCATAGCCCTTCATCTCAGCCGGCTGCCACACGCCGACCGACGCACCCGTGGCGTCGGCGATCATCGCCATGCTGCCCTGTTCGGGGACGTCCATGGGCGGCATGTAGACCTGGCCGCCGTGTTCCGTTGCAGCCTTGACGGTGGCGGCGGCGTCCTCCGAGCGCAGGTACGTGGACCACATGTCCGGCCAGGCGGCCTGATCCTCCTGCTTCTGCATCAGGCCGGCGACGGACTTGCCGTCCTTCCACGCGGTGATGTAGCCGCCATATTTTGCTTCGTCGCCGGTCTGGTACGTCCAACCGAACAGCGCACCGTAGAACGACTTGGCCTTCTCGGCATCGGATGTCATGAGGTCGATCCAACATGGTGCGCCGTTGGAGTGCTCGGGTGTGGGCATGGAAGCTCCTGCTCTCTGTGGCGGCCGTTGACGTGCGGCCGCCGGACTCTGGTTTGTGTGGAGATGGGGTGGTGGAGACACAGAGAGACTATGACGGGGCACGGACAGTTTCAATGCATAGCCAGTCAGAGCCGGCGCGGGAATGCCGAGCGTCGGCCGTACAGGGTGAGCAGCAGGGCGGTGATGCCGAGGGCGATCATGACGACCGGGAGCGCCAGCCCGTCGAATGGGGTCAGGAGGAGCGCGCCGAGAATGCCCGCGCCGAAGATAGCCAGGTTGAAGGCGACCGGGAGGAATGCATTGGCGACGTCGGCGTTGTCGCCTCCGGCGGTGGTGAGTGGTCCCTGGACTTGGGCTGATGCGCCGCCGAAGGTGAGGCCCCAGAGCGCGGCGGCGATCAGGATGGCGACTACCGATGCATGTCCGATCAGCAGAATGAGTCCGGAAGCGACGAACACGGTGACGCTGAGGTGAAGGAGGGGCCTCGGGTGGCGGTCCAGCAGCGCACCGGTGACGGCGACCCCGACAACGGACGCAATGCCGTAGACCAGCAGGACCAGGCTGGCGGAGAGGCCGGTGCCGGTGGCCCGGAGGTAGGGGGCGATGTAGGTGTAGATGGTGCTGTGGGCGAGCATCCAGGCGACGATGACGGCCAGGATGACTGCGACGCCGGGGATTTTGAACACCCGGCCCAGGGGGAGCCGTGACGCTCGCGGTTGGCCGGCGGCGTCGGGGACGCATCCGAGGATCAGCGCAGCCACGATGACCCCCAGGGCGGACAGGGCACCGAATGACCAGCGCCAATCGAAAGCTGTTCCGATCCAGGCGCCGAGTGGGGTGCCGAACGCGAATCCGAGGGGCGCCCCGGTGGACACGATGGCCAAGGACAACCCTGCGTGCCGGGGCGGGCTGATGCGGCGCCCGTAGGCGGCGAGCATTCCCCAGATGATTCCCGAGAACGCGCCCGCAAAGAATCGTGACACGAGTGACAACGTCACATCGGGGGAGACTGCGGTGACCGTGGTGGCAAGCACGAGGCCGGCGATACCGCCGAGCAGGAGCGGCTTTCGTCGCATGCCACGCGTCAGCATGATCGCGGGGATGGTGACGATGACCGTTCCGAGGGCGTACGCGCTGACCAGCAGACCCACCGTACCTTCGCCGGTGTGGAGGCCGGCGGCAATGACAGGAAGCAGGCCGGCGGGCATCGTCTCGGTGGCGACGAGGATAAATCCCATGGCGGCCAGGACCACCAGTGCGGTCAGGGGCAGTCTTTGCTGTGCGCTGTTTTCTTGTGCGCTGTTTTCTTGTTCGCTGCCCTCTGGTGTGCCGTCGACAAATGCAATAGCTTCCTGTGCCGGTGTCCGGGTGGGGGCGGTCGTCATGCGGTTCCTTCCGTGCGTGGCGGTAATGCCTCAGCGTTGGGGTTGGTCAAGCGTGGCTGCGTAGCCACAGGAAGCGGCGCCTCGCCCGACGTCGGTCAACCGTTCCGCAGGCCCGAAGCACCGCTCAACCCTCCGGCCAGTCAATCCCGATTTCCGCGGGCGGGGGAGTCCCCGGTGAGACGTGTACCGGGAGGGAACCCCTTGTTCGGCCGCAGCGATTTACCCTTGATGCATGGATAACCGGGGTGAAGTGCGTGAGTTCCTGATGTCGCGCCGTGCACGACTTACGCCGGAAGAAGCGGGCCTTGCGGCAGGCTCGAACCGACGGGTGGCCGGATTGAGGCGCAGCGAGGTTGCGGTCCTCGCCGACGTCAGCGTGGAGTATTACGCCAAGCTGGAGCGCGGTTCGATCGCCGGTGCGTCCTCGTCCGTGCTCGAATCCATCTCCCGTGCCCTCCGGCTCGATGACACCGAGCGTGCCCACTTGTTCGATCTGGCCCGCGCCGCAGACGGCATCCCGACCTCGGGACGGTCGCGCAAGCGCGCGACCGTCCCGGCCGGGGCGCGTCTGAGCCTGCAGTGGGCGCTGGAAGCGATCACCGAGGGCGTCGCATTCGTTCGCGACCCGTACCAGAACCTGCTCGCGACGAACGCGTTGGGCCGGGCGTTCTACTCTCCGGTGATCGGAGACGGTGGCCGAACCCCGAACTTGGCGCGGTTCCAGTTCCTCGACCCCGCCTCGCGCGACTTCTACCCGGATTGGGACTTGTTCGGTGAAATGTGCGTCGGCATCATGCGCGCTGAAGCCGGCCGCGACCCCCACGACCGGACCATGCAGGACCTGGTCGGCGAACTGTCGACCCGCAGTGAGACGTTTCGGACTCTGTGGGGCGCCCATAACGTGCGGACCCACGGGTCCGGCACGAAACGCTTTCACCACCCCGTGGCCGGCGAACTCACGCTGGCCTACGAGGAACTAGCCATCACCGCGGAGCCAGGCCTGGTCCTCATGGTCTACACCGCCGAGCCGGGCTCGCCCTCAGCGGAACGGCTGCACCTCCTCGCCAGCTGGAGTGCCAGCGAAGACGCCACGATCGAACGGCGCCGGGCAACCAGCTGACGGGCACCCTCAGTATCAGGTACAGGGCCGGAAGTTATTGTCAGGTCTGCAAGACGGTGCAGAACCGTTACCTTGGGCTGCCAGTTGGCCGCCAACACGGCCAACATTCACAGCTGACGTTTCTTGGGCCGGTCGGGAGTTTCACTCCGGGGCGGAGACGAGTAAGGCCGGCCGGAACGATCTTTCGATCGCCCCGAGCCGGCCTTTGAACCGCGCATGATCTGCGCTCCCGCGGAAGGTAAGAGATTCGAACTCTTGGTACGGGGTCACCGCACACTGGTTTTCAAGACCAGCTCCATCGGCCGCTCGGACAACCTTCCCTAACGAGTAGTCTTTCATAGGCAGTCGGCTGCAACAAAAACCAAAAACACGGTGCGCTTGCGGACGCGTGCAGCTCCCCGCCATATTCTGGGGAGTGATGTTGATCGGACCTGGCGATCGCGGCGAACGTGCGCGGAGCCAGTTAGGAATCGGGAGTGCTCCATGAAGGCTGTCTATATCTCAGAGCCCGGCGGACCCGAGGTCCTGGAAGTCCGTGAGGTTCAGGCCCCGGTGGCCGGCCCCGGCGAGGTGCTGATCGACGTCGTGGCCGCGGGCCTTAACCGTGCCGATGTCCAGCAGCGCAAGGGCTTCTACCCGCCGCCCCCGGGCGCCTCCGAGGTCCCCGGGCTGGAGGTCTCCGGCCGGATCGCAGGGTTCGGTCCGGGCGTGACCAAGGCGTTTTCCGTGGGGGACAAAGTGGTGGCGCTGCTCGCCGGCGGCGGCTACGCCCAGCAGGTGGCCGTGCCCGCGGGGCAGGTCCTGAGGGTCCCCGACGGCGTGGATCTGGTCACGGCGGCATCGCTGCCCGAAGTCGCGGCGACGGTCTATTCCAACCTGATCATGACGGCGCAGCTGCAGCCGGGCGAAACTGTCCTCATCCACGGAGCCACAGGCGGTATCGGCACCATGGCCATCCAGCTGGCCAAGGCCGTTGGCGCCCGCGTGGCCACGACGGCCGGGAACGCCGAAAAAGTCGGCACAGCCAAGGCCTTCCTCGGGGCGGACATCGCCATCAACTACGCGGAGGAAAACTTCCCGGCGAGCCTGCGCGCGCAAAACGGCGGCAAAGGCGCGGACGTCATCCTCGACGTCGTCGGGGCCAAATACCTCGAGCAGAACATCGATGCGCTCGCCGACTACGGACGCCTCGTGGTGATCGGGCTGCAGGGCGGCGCGAAGGCGGAACTGGACCTTGGCCAGCTGCTGCAGAAACGGGCCGCCATCATCGCCACCGCGCTGCGTCCCCGCCCGGTGGAGGAAAAGACCGTGATCATGAACGCCGTCCGCGACGCCGTGTGGCCGATGCTGACCGACGGCAGGATCCGGCCGCTCGTGGCCAAGAGCTTCCCGCTGGACCAGGTCGCCGCCGCGCACACCTACTTCGACTCCGGCGACCACGTGGGCAAGGTCCTGCTGGTCATGTAGCGGGGCGCCGGATCCGGCCTGAAACCGCAGGTCCGGGCAGACATATTCCGTGCGGGGCATGCGCTGTTTTGCGGCAAGGACACCAAAGACGATAGCGTGGTTCCATACGCGGTATACACGCGTCTTGGGGCGCGTGTATGCTGTGTGATTTCGTGACTTAGCGATTCCGGGGGGCGCCATGTCGATCCGTCACAGTCTCCTCGCCCTCTTGCAGGACCGCCCGCGCTACGGGTACCAGCTCAGGACCGAATTCGAGGACCGCACCGGGTCCTCCTGGCCGCTGAACATCGGACAGGTCTACACCACCCTGGACCGGCTGGAACGCGACGGGCTGGTCCGCAACGACGGCGGCGACGGCGACGGGCACGTCATTTACAGCATCACCACGGCCGGCCGGACCGAAGTCGGCGCCTGGTTCACGGCCCCGGTATCCCGCGCGAATCCGCCCCGGAATGAACTGGCCATCAAGCTCGCCCTAGGCCTCACGATTCCCGGGACAGACGTCGGCGCCATCATCCAGGCCCAGCGGACGGTCTCCATCCGCGCGCTGCAGGACTACACCAAGTCCCGCCGCGACACGGCCGCGCTTCAGCGACCGGCCGATACCGCCCGGCTCCTGGTGCTGGATTCCCTCATCTTCCAGACCGAAGCCGAGGTGCGCTGGCTGGACCTCTGCGAGGCCCGCCTCATGCAGCTCAGCAACCTCCCGGCGTAGCCGGGCCGACCGCTCGTCGCGCAATCCACACCGCCGGGCGCAGGGCCCCGGCCGGGACCCGCCCGCATTGGTAGGGTGCCGGAGGGCAGTTCTGTACCGGTGGACTGCCCAGCTGGGTTTCTCAAGGAGGAGACATGGGCACAATGCCAGATGGCACACAACGCGAAAGCACAAACAACCTCACGCAGGGCAGCGCGCGTGGCACCGCGCAACTCGACGACGGGGTCGTTCCGGACCCGTCCCTCCCGCCGACGTCGGTGGATGAGTCGGTTCGCGACGCCGCGGACCGCGCCTGGACGCCCGCCAAGATCGCGCTGTGGGCGGCCATTGCGCTGCTGGGCGGGATCGCCTGGTTCATGCTCGCCATCATCCGCGGCGAGACCGTCAATGCCATCTGGTTTGTGTTCGCCTCCGTCTGCACCTACCTGATCGGCTACCGCTTCTACTCCAAGGTCATTGAGCGTTACCTGACCAAGCCCAACGACCGCCGTGCCACCCCGGCCGAATACAAGGCCGACGGCAAGGACTACGTCCGGACGGACCGCAACGTCCTCTTCGGCCACCACTTCGCGGCCATCGCCGGCGCCGGCCCACTGGTGGGCCCGGTCATCGCGGCCCAGATGGGCTACCTGCCCGGCACGATCTGGATCATCATCGGCGTCGTCCTTGCCGGCGCCGTCCAGGACTACCTCGTCCTGTTCTTCTCCATGCGCCGCGGGGGCCGGTCCCTGGGCCAGATGGCCCGCGAGGAACTCGGCGTCATCGGCGGGACGGCCGCCCTCATCGCAACCCTGCTCATCATGGTGATCATCGTCGCCATCCTCGCCCTCGTGGTTGTCAACGCCCTCGGCGAGAGCCCCTGGGGCGTCTTCTCGGTGGGCATGACCATCCCGATCGCCCTCTTCATGGGCGTGTACCTGCGCTTCATCCGGCCGGGCAAGGTCATGGAGGTGTCCCTGATCGGTTTCGTGCTGCTCATGGCCGCCATCATCGGCGGCGGCGCCGTGGCGGGCACCGAATGGGGTGCCGCGTTCTTCCACCTGGACAAGGTCACCATCGCCTGGGGCCTCATCATCTACGGCTTCATCGCAGCCATCCTGCCCGTCTGGCTCCTCCTGGCCCCCCGCGACTACCTCTCCACGTTCATGAAGATCGGCGTGATTGTGATGCTGGCGCTGGCCATCATCGTGGTCCGCCCCGAAATCACCGTGCCGGCCTTCAGCGAATTCGCCGGCCGGGACAACGGTCCGGTGTTCTCCGGCGCCCTCTTCCCGTTCCTGTTCGTCACGATCGCCTGCGGCGCGCTGTCCGGGTTCCACGCGCTGATCGCCTCCGGCACCACACCGAAGCTGATCGAGAAGGAGCGCCAGACGCGCCTGATCGGCTACGGCGGCATGCTCATGGAATCCTTCGTGGCCATCATGGCCCTGGTGGCCGCAATCTCCATTGACCGCGGCATCTACTTCGCCATGAACGCCCCCGCGGCGCTGACCGGCGGGACCGTCGAGACCGCGGCCGCGTGGGTCAACAGCCTGGGCCTGTCCGGCGTCAACATCACGGCCGGTGATCTCGCGCAGACGGCCAAGGACGTGGGGGAGCAAAGCATCGTGTCGCGTTCGGGCGGCGCGCCCACCCTCGCCGTCGGCCTTGCCCACATCATGCAGCAGTTCATCGGCGGCACGGCGATGATGGCGTTCTGGTACCACTTCGCCATCATGTTTGAGGCCCTCTTCATCCTCACGGCCGTCGACGCCGGCACCCGCGTTGCCCGCTTCATGCTCCAGGACTCGATCGGCAACTTCGTCCCGAAGTTCAAGGAACACTCCTGGCGCCCGGGCGCCTGGCTCTGCACCGCCATCATGGTGGCCGCCTGGGGCGCGGTCCTGCTGATGGGCGTCACCGACCCGCTGGGCGGCATCAACACCCTGTTCCCGCTGTTCGGGATCGCCAACCAGCTGCTCGCGGCCATCGCACTCTCGGTCTGCCTGGCCATTACCGCCAAGCGCACCGTCCCGAAGTTCCTGTGGATCGTGGCGGCGCCGCTGGCGTTGGCCGCCGTCGTGACCATCACGGCGAGCTTCTACAAGATCTTCTCGCCCGTTCCGGCAGTGGGCTACTTCGCCAACAACGCAGCCTTCGCCAAGGCTCTGGCGGACGGCAAGACCTCCTTTGGGACCGCAAAGACCCAGGCCGCCATGGAGGCCGTGGTCCGCAACACGATGATCCAGGGATGGCTCTCGATCATCTTCGTGGTGCTGAGCATCGTCGTCATCATCACGGCAGTGATGGCAAGCATCAAGGCCCTGCGGAACACGGCCGCGGGGCTGCCCAACGCCGAGCACGAAGACCCCGCACAGGCTTCCCGAGTCTTCGCCCCGGCAGGGTTTGTCCCCACGGCGGCGGAGCGTGACCTCGTGGCCGAGTGGAACCAGCTCCCGGCCGGGGACCGGCTCGAAAAGTCCGGGCACCACTGATGCGGGGCCGGGCGTGAACGCGGTCCTCGCGGGGTTCCGCGGGTTTGCCGGGTACCTCGGCGGTGTGCTGGGCGCCGATGCCTACAAGAAGTACCTGGAGCACCATGAGGCCTCCGGGCACACCAGCCGTCCCCTCACCGAGCGGGAGTTCTGGCGTGACCGGACCGACCGGCAGGACACCAGTCCGCAGGGGCGGTGCTGCTGAGCGGTGTTGTTGAGCCGGTGTTGCTAAGCGGGTGCTGCTGAAAGGCTGGCCCGGCCGGGCCGGGGGAGGGGCGGCGTGGGGCACAACGGTGTCCGACGCCGCCCCTCCGCTTCCGGCGGACGCCGGGTCCGGGCGGCCCGGCGCGTGAGAGTATGAAGCCATGAGCGATCAGCACGACACTCAGCCCCGTGCCCAAACTGCCGACGACGTGCCCGTCGAAGGCACACCCGTGGATGACGCCCTGCCCGGGACGCCGCTGGCGCCACCGGCTGCAGTGCCGCCTGGCCGCGCCGGTGGATCCGGTGCCGGGCCCAGGCCGCCCCGGGGCAGCGAACTTCAGGACCTCGTGGACCAGCCCGCGAAGGTCATGCGGATCGGCACGATGGTCAAGCAGTTGCTGGACGAGGTGAAGACCGCGCCCCTGGACGACGCGGCCCGCGTCCGGCTGGCTGAAATCCACGACCGTTCGATCAAGGAACTCGAGGACGGACTTGCCCCGGAGCTCGTTGAGGAGCTCGAACGGCTCAACCTTCCCTTTCCAGAGAACGCCACCCCCTCCGACGCGGAACTGAGGATAGCCCAGGCCCAGCTGGTCGGCTGGCTCGAGGGACTCTTCCACGGCATCCAGACGGCCATCGCGGCGCAGCACGCCGCCAGGGAGCACGCCTACGCCCAAATGCAGCTGCGCCAGCTGCCGCCCGGAACCGTGATTGCACCGGGCGTCATCATCGGGGAAAACGGCGAACCGGTCCGCGCCGCCGCGCCGCGTCACGGCGCTGACTCCTCCGAGCCGTCCGAACCCGCGGACCCGGACCATGGCCCGGGCCAGTACCTTTAGCGCGACCTTGGGCTTCTTCAGCGCAGCACGGCAAGGCCGGAGGGACGACGCAGAACTTGGCAAGGGGCTCTGGCGGCGCGCCCACGACCGGTTCAACCGCGGACTTGACCGCTACCACCAGGTCCTTGAGGGGGTCGAAGACGAGGCCCTGTACGGCGAGCTCGTCGAGATCGCCAATCAGCTCTCCGCGCTCGCGCCCCGGGTCCGGCAGGTTTGCGTGGAGGCCCAGCGGCGCTTTCCCAGCAATGGATTGGACATCCCGGGGCCGCTGGCGGGGGTCCACCGCGCCCTGTCGACGGCGGGCAACTCCCTGGCCATGACGGCTGAGGCGGCCGCGATGCTCCGGCTCGCCGTGGGGCCGGTCCCGGCGGGTGCCGCGTCGGTGCGGCGGCGCGCCGATTCCGTGCTGGAACAGGTTCACGACGCCGAGCGGCGGCTTGTGGAAGCCGACGGCGGCGGGCCGACGCCAGCCTGAGCCGCTGCGCGAATTGGTCTTTGCACAGGCCCGCCCCGGCATGGCCGGCGTTCCCGATATTTCCCGGGTATTCCCGGGTATTCCCGGTTACGCGCCTAGCTTAGCGGCGCCCTCTCGCTGGCCGGAGGGCGCCGACGTTGGCAGGATACTTATATGACTTTTTCACCGGAACTGACTTTCAATGACGGCAACACCATCCCCCAACTTGGCTACGGCGTGTGGCAGGTTGAAGATGACGTGGCCGAAAAGGTGGTTGTCCAGGCGTTCGAGGCCGGCTTCCGCCACATCGACACGGCAAAGATCTACGGCAACGAAGCAGGCGTAGGCCGCGCCATCGAGCGTTCCGGCCTCAAGCCCGAGGAAATTTTCATCACCACCAAGCTGTGGAACGCCGACCAGGGCTACGAGTCCACCCTGAAGGCGTTCGAGGAATCCATGGAGCGGCTCGGCCTCGAGACCCTGGACCTGTACCTGATCCACTGGATGCAGCCCAAGCAGAACAAATACGTTGACACCTGGAAGGCCCTCATCGAGCTCCAGAAGCAGGGCAGAGTCAAGACCATCGGCGTCTCCAACTTCACCAAGGAGGGCCTGCAGCGCCTGATCGATGAGACCGGCGTTGTTCCGGCCATCAACCAGGTCGAACTGCACCCGTTCTTCAGCCAGGCCGACCTGCGCGAGTTCAACGCGTCCAAGGGCATCCTCACTCAGGCATGGTCGCCGCTGGGCCAGGGCGGCGAGCTCCTCGAGAGCCCCGTCATTGCCCAGATTGCCGCCAAGCACGGCGCCACCCCGGCCCAGGTTGTCATCGCCTGGCACTTGGCCATCGGCAACGTGGTCATCCCGAAGTCGGTGACCGAGTCCCGGATCCGCGAGAACTACGCGGCCCTGGACGTCAGCCTCGACGAGACCGACATCCAGGCCATCAACGGGCTGGATCGTTCCGCCGAAGATGCCGGCCGGATCGGACCGGATCCGGCCGTCTCCGACTTCGCCTAAGCACCTCCCATGACGCCGGCAGCCAGCCGGCGATCACACAGGGCCTTCACCCGGCACGGGGTGGAGGCCCTTCGGGCGTCCGGCACCTTCCCGCCGTCCGGCCCGTTCCGGCCGTCCGCGACCGGCACCTTCCCGCCGTCCGCGACCGTGACCGGCCAATCCCACGCGCTCGGAGAAAGACGGCCCGGACACAGGCTCCGGTCCCGAAAGTCTCCGGAGTCAGGCGGCGGCCCGGCGCTCTTTCGCCGGGATTGCATCGACCACGGCCCAGCCGTCTTCGCCCGCAACGCAGCGGCTGGCGAAGCGGTCTGCGGAGGCAGCGTCATCGAAGCTCTCGGTGCGGATCCGGCCGCAGTCGGTGTCCAGGTAGGTGACCACGAAATGCAGTGCGCCATCCTGTGCGTCGTTGAAATCCGCCTCAAAATCTGACTCGATATCATGGCGGAAACCCTGCTGGAAATTCTGGTTGTTCTCCATGATTCCAGTGTGCGACTGACCACCGACACTAAGACTTCACTCTTCCGGCGTGTTGCCGAGCCGCAGCACCCGTTCCCGCGCCAGGACTTCCTTGCGACGCTGCCGGTCGGCGGCCCGTGCCGTCTGCTGCGCCAGAGCCGACGCCAGCTCGTGATCCTTCCGGGCCGTTTTGAGCCCGGCTTCTGCCGCGTCCAGACGCCGCCTGAGCTCGCGCACCTCGTCGGCCAGTCGGCTGGTTTCCGCCGTCGCCTCCGCCAGCTCCGCGGCCGCGCGGCCTGCCTCCTCGTCGGCTTCCGCGGCGGCCACTTCGGCCGCCTCCAGGGCGGTCCGCGCCCGTTCCACCGCCGACGGCGTGGGCGTCATCCGTGCCGTCCCGACGGTCCGGAGGCGGGGCTGTTCCGTTGTCGGCTTTCCACCGGCAGTTCCGCCGCGCTGTGCGGTCCGGTCCGCCGGTTCTGTCCCGCCGGCGGCGGTCGCTGGTTCTGACCGGTGGACGCTGGCCGTTCCAGGCGCGGCTCCAGTGCCGGGCACCGACGCCGCATGGCTCCCCTCGACAGCCACTGCGCCGGCGAGGTCGACGACGTCGACCCCGTCCGCCGAGAGCGCCCGGAGGAGACAGCCGCTTTGCACGGCGGCGGCGGCCCCGGGATCGGCGGTGGCGGCCCGCAGGGTCTGTTCCACTTCCGTCGCGACGGCGGCGCTGATGGCCCGTCCGTGCCGGGCCGCCAAGGCCTGCGCCGCCTTCACCGTGCTGGCGAGGAGCTGGCGCCGCTGCTGGGCGAGGCGACGGAGGTCCGCTGCATCCAAGGCATCCTGTGCGGCCTGCATCGACGTCCCCAGTGCAGCCAGCTCCCGCAGGATTTCGGGGCTGTGCGCCGCCAGCATGTTCACCGCCCACGCCGCGACCGACGGCTTGGGCAGGGCACGGACTGCGGCCGCCAGGGCACGCTGCTCGGCGGCGGTGACACCCGCGGAACTGACGTCTTTGGCCGCCGCCGTTCTAGCAGCCACGAACTCCCCGTAGGGCAATGCATAGAGCGGCCCGGCAATGCCCGCTAGTTCCCGCGATCCCATGCAAGAATCATAGGAGTCTGGCCCCGCCGCGAGTTCGCTGCCCCGTCATCAGACCCGGTGCCGTCACGTTCTGGAGGAGATTTCAATTGATCGAAATTGGTGGGCTCCCGGCCCATGTCCTGCTCGTCCACGCCGTAGTGGTATTAGCGCCCATTGCAGGTCTTGGCGCCATCGTTTATGCCGTGGCACGGCGCTGGTGGGGCTACCTGGCGTGGCCCCTGGGCGTGTTGTCACTGGGGCTGGTGCCAGTAACACTCCTGACCGCGCAGGCAGGCGAGCAGCTGGAGAAAGTCCGTCCGGCGTCGGCGGTGGTCCACGAGCACGCCCAGGAAGGTGACGTACTCAAAGTGCTTTCCGTGATCTTTTTCGTCCTGGTCGCGGCAATGTTGATGGTCACCTACGAGCCCTTTGGCCGGCGCCTGGCGTTCCTTGGCGGCCTTCGGAGCAACCGGATTGTCCGGGGAGCCGTCCTGATTGCCGGCGCCCTCGCGGGGGCCTTCTTCATTTACCAGAGCATCATCACGGGACATTCCGGCGCGGCCTCGGTCTGGGCGCGCTAAGTCAGCCCATCCGCGGGCCCTTGGCCAGGTGATGCGTGCCGGGCCCGGTGCAGCGTGACGAGCAGCAGGACAAGGGCCGTTGCCTGCAGTGCGGCCACGGCAGCGATGAGCGCCGGCCGTGCGCCGTAAAGTGACCCGTACAGGGCGCCGCCGGCCAAGGCGCCGGCGCCCTCGAACGCCGCGAACACCCCGTACGCCGTGCCCTGCCGGGGTTGGGGCACCAGATCGGCAACCAGCGCCTTGACCGTGGAGTCCTGGATGCCCGTGGCGGCCCCCCAGACCAGGACGCCGGCGAGCACGAGCCCGGCGCTCGGCGCCAGGGCCAGCACGGGCACCCCCATAATCAGCACGGGCAGCGCCAGAAGCACGGCCGCCCCGGCGCGGTCGTAAAGGACGCCACTGGCGAGGGCCCCGACGGCGGCGGCCCCCATGGCGCCGGCGTACAACAGCGGAACCACCGAAACGGGGACGGCCACGTCGGCCGTCAGGTGATAGGAGATGACGCCGAAGGCGACCAGTCCGGCGCTCCAGAAGAACCCGGCCAACGCGAACAAGATGAAGACGCTGGAGAGCGCCGACGGCGGCCGCCCGGCGGGCTTCCCACGGGGCGGCTCCGGCAAGCCGGAGGGGTCGGCCACGGGCCTGTCCGCGCCGGGATCCCGGACGCGGCGACGCAGCCAAACGAGAATCACCAGCGCCGCCGCCGCCGGAATGATGAGCACCGCAAAGGCTGCCGGCAGTGAGCCGGTGGCAACCAGCACCGCAGAGACGAGCAGCGGGCCCAGGAGCGCCCCGGCCAGATCGAGGGACTTGTGGACGGCGAAGCCGCGGCCCCGGCCAACCGGCCCGGCGACGGCGGCGAGCAGCACGGTCTTCGCCGGGCTGCGGACGGCTTTGCCGACCCTGTCCCCGATGATGAGCGCGGCCGCCAGGGCCATCCCGGCGGTCCCGGCGAACGGCGTCAACGCCAGCAGCGGGACGCACACCGCCGTCAGCACATAGCCGGCCATCGTGAAAGTCCAGTACTTCCCGGTGCGGTCCGCCCAGGGGCCGAACACCAGCCGGAGTCCCTGGGACGCGGCTTCCGCGGCGCCGGTCACGAGGCCGACGAACAGCGCGGACGCACCGAGCTGGGCCAGCAGGGGACCGCCCAGCGGGCGGGCGCCGTCGGACACCATGTCCGCGGCGAGGCTGACCAGGCCGAAGCCGACAACCGGGCCCCACAGCCGGTGCCGCCAATTCCCGGTTTGGCTTCCGGACCGCGACGGCGGGTATTGCCGGCCGGCTGGCATCCTGCGCCCGGGCCGTTCCATTTCCTAAGGCTGACGGACCGCCCGGAAAAAGACAATACGCAGGTCAGGGGCCCGTGGCCGCGTTGAGGTGCAGAAGAAAATATTGGCCAAAGGGGTTCTTTCTGGGCGGCAGCTTGGTACTTTTCGAGAGCCGATCCGTATTGTGCGGGCCGGGGGGACCCAAATGACGGACTGAAAGGCAACACACCCATGAGCTCGGACGGGACCCACCGCTGTGGCTGCCGGGCTGGCCCTCACCGGCGTCGCCGCGGCCTCGCTTACCCTGGCCTCTGCCGCCACAACGCCGCCGCCCACCGGCTGGCTGCACACCTCTGGCGGGAGGATCCTGGACTCGAACAACGCCCCGTATACGATTAAGGCCGCGTCCTGGTTCGGCATGGAAACCACCGACTGCATGCCGCACGGGCTCTGCGGAACCCTGACCACCGACGAGGCCCTGGCCAACATCAAATCGATGGGATTCAACACCGTCCGCCTGCCGTTCTCCAACGAGTGCCTGGCAGCGGCATCCATCAAGGGCAACCTGAACTACTGGGCCAACCGCGCCTACGCGCTGGAGGGCAAGACGCCCCTGGTCCTGATGGACACGGTGATCGCCCGCGCGAAGGCCAACGGCCAACGCCGTCTTGGCCTCCAACCCCAACCTGCTGATCATCGTTGAGGGCATCGAGAACCAGGGCAACGGCACTTCCACTTGGTGGGGCGGGGGCCTGGCCGACGTCAAGAACAGGCCGGTGACCCTGGCCACGCCCAACCGCGTGGTCTATTCCCCGCACGACTACCCGGCGTCGCTGTTTGCGCGGAAGTGGTTTAGCGACCCCAGCTACCCCAACAACCTGCCGGCCGTGTGGGATGCCAACTGGGGTTACATCCAGAAGCAGGGCATCGCCCCGGTTCTGCTCGGGGAGTTCGGGACCGCGCTGCAAACCATGTCGGACAAGCAGTGGATGGAGAAGATCGTCTCCTACCTCGGGACCAATTCCATGAGCTTCGCGTATGGGGCGTTCAACCCGAACAGCGGCATCACCGGAGGCCTTGTCCAGGCGGACTGGCGCACCCCGGAGGCCGCCAAACTGGCCGCGCTCGCGCCCATCCTGAACGGCACGCCGACGCCGACCGTCACCGCGACGCCGACGGTATCGCCGACCGCCACGCCGTCGCCCACGGCGACGCCGACCGCCACGCCGACGCCCTCGCCGTCTCCCACCCCTACATCCGGCGCGCCGATCAGCGCGGTCTGGAAACTCGGCAGTTCGTGGACCGGCGGCTACGTGGCCAATATCGAGGTCACCGGCCTCCGGGCGGCGGCCGGTTGGAGCGTGAGCTGGCCCGACCCGAACGTCACCCGGGTGGCCAACTCCTGGGGCATCAGCTGCACGCTGCTCCCCAAGGTGTCGGTGACCTGCAGCGGTTCGGACTGGGGCATCAGCTGCACGCTGCTCCCCAAGGTGTCGGTGACCTGCAGCGGTTCGGACTGGGCCACCAAAATCGCCGCCGGCCAGAAACTGTCCGTGGGCCTGCAGGTGGATTCCCTGAAGGCTCCCGTCAACCCGGTGCTCACCTTGAGGTAGCCGGCCGCAAGGGCGCGGGCGTCCTTCGATCAGGCGCCTGTTAGGGGGCAGCCGACTGCAAATGGAGCATGCGGAACCCGGGACCAGGATCCGGACCCCGCCGGGGTCAATGAAGAACCTCCGGATAGCGTTGATTCCGGGGGTTCTTCTCAGGCTTCGTGCGACCGGGCTCCCGGGAGTCAGAGCGGCTCCCGACGAGGACAACACCGGAGTAGCCTGACAGCAGAAGCGAGAAAGGCATGGACCATGCGCATTCTTCAGACATCCACCGACGCCCTCAACGTCACACGGATCGACAGGATAGCCTATCTCAACGCTGAAGAGCGGACATTTCTGACCACAACAACCGGCCGGCCGGACTTTGCCACCCCCGGTCAAGGGGAAGTCATCGCCGACATGGGGCGGGCCGTTCCCGTCACCTTGGCCTATATCGATGACCAGCTCGAAGGGAGCCTCATCGTCGCGCGACTCACGGATCTGATGGCAAACTACGACTGGCCTGTCATCAGATTCGCCGACGTTCGAGAGGAGGCCCGGAAAGAGGTCGCCGAAATCCGGTACAGGGAATCCGAGTACGCCGCCGAGCCGGACCGTACCGACCCGCACGAAGACTAATCCGGGCAGCAGCCGCAGTCGCAGGCGCTTGTGGGTTGACCCGAGCCGCGGGCGAAGATGTCATCACGGGACCGGCCTGACTTCAAGAGTGAATTTGTCCGGTTCGCTTTGGGGGCTTACTACCTCTATGAATTAGTCATAGTCACCGTCAGTCCCCGTCCCGATGCAGACGCCAAGTCCGTCATCCGCGCACGGGGCGGCAGATAGCGACGTGAGCGACTCCATGCTCCGGCCTGCGCGGGCGCGGAACGGGGTGCGGGTAATCTGGTCATTTTCGCCGCACTCATGATTGGCATGAACATCTCCCGCTCCGCCGCCACCAAATCCCTGACCGTCCTTGCCGGCCTGCTTCTCGCAGGCTCTCTCGCCGGCTGTGACGCCGCAGCCCACGTTGGCGCCAAAGTCGCAGACGCCGTGCACAGCGCGGCCGCGTCTCAGGCTCCCGGCACCGGCACCGCGCACCCGGGCGAGGCCGCCGCGGCCGTAGCCCAGCTGGCGTCCATCCCGGTGAAGGGCAAGGCCCCAAAGACCGGGTACAGCCGCGGGCAGTTCGGTCCCGCCTGGTCCGATGTGGACCACAACGGCTGCGACACGCGCAACGACATGCTCCGCCGTGACCTCACCGACGTGACGACCAAACCCGGGACCAGGGATTGCGTCATCGCCTCCGGCAAGCTTGCCGACAAATACACCGGCAAGACCATCACCTTCACCCGCGGTGAGAACTCGGCGGACGTCCAGATCGACCACATTATTCCCCTGTCGCTGGCCTGGCAGACCGGCGCCCAGCAGATCAGCGCCGGCCAGCGCCTCCAGCTCGCCAACGATCCGCTGAACCTGATGTCCGCCGACGGCCCCGCGAACCAGCAGAAGTCAGACTCCTCGGCCGATGCTTGGCTGCCAGCCAACAAGGCGTTCCGGTGCGAATACGTCGCCCGCCAGACTGCTGTGAAGGCCAAGTACAAGCTGTGGATGACCCGTCCCGAGCACGACGCCATCGCCGGGATTCTCGCCACCTGCAAATAGCGGCACCGCATCCCTGAGGGGTACCTTCGTCTGCGCCGCCTAAACCGCCCAAACCGCGCCCAAACGTCCGTCTCGTCGAGTAGGTTCCGTCCCTGAGGACGGCTCGCCAAGGTTTCGGCCTTTCTGCTCCCTGACCTGCGGAAACATTCCGGGATGCCATAGTGCCCACGGGACGAAAACGCCGGTAGCATGACAGCCGGGGCCCGCTGGGGTGCCTGGTATTGGGGGAATCATGGCACAACCGCGCCGGCTACTCGGCAGCAGTCCAAGCTCCGTCATCGCGGGCCGTCACCGCCTCGAGGTCCACAACGCGCAACGCCGCGGAGCCGAGCGTGCCCAGGCCTATGTCCAGCCCCCGCCGAGCCAGGCGCCACACTTCAGCGATTCCGCCGCGGCCGACGTCCCCTGACCCTCCCGGATCCACCCGCCACACCAGTGAAGGAGCATCACATGTCAGATCCTCATCATCCTCAGCAAGGCACCGGCCGGCAGATGTGGCCCAGCGAGCAGCCCCGGCAGAACCCGGGGTGGGCGCCGAACCCGTACGCCGCTGCGGGGTACCCGGCCCAAGGATCCGGGCCCGTGCCACTCTGGGCACCGCTCTACGGCGCTTCCCTGCCAGAGGCCGCGTCGCGGTTCTTCAAGAAGTACGGGACGTTCTCCGGCCGCGCCAGCCGGAGCGAATACTGGTGGTGGGTGCTCGTCTCCGGCCTCGTCTCGATCGTCTTGAACGTCATCATGCTTGCCGGTGGGGCGGCCGGCGCAAAACTGGGCCCCAATGGCGCCAGCGTCCCCGGCCCCGCCTATATGATCGGGCTGATCCTGGCAGCCGTCTGGTTCCTGGCAGTCATTGTCCCGTCCTTGGCCCTGACGGTCCGTCGCCTCCACGACTCGAACTTCAGCGGCTGGATGTACCTCATCATCCTCATCCCGTTTATCGGGGGCATCATTCTCCTCGTCTTCACGCTGCTGGAATCAAAACCCGAGGGCCAGCGGTTCGACGTCCCCGCATAAGCATCCGGTCGCACCCACTGACCCCGCACGAACCAGAAGAAGGCCCTGCCGCCCCTGTGGGCTGCGGGCCTTCTCCTTGGTCGGGGTTCCCGGCCGGGGGCATGTTGGGGCCGCCTCACCCGCCACAGGTGTGCCCTGGCAAAAGAGCGGCTCCTCAGCCGACGCGTGGCTGCCGTCGAACAAGGCGTTCCGGTGCGAATACGTCGCCCGCCAGACGGCCGTGAAGGCCAAGTACAAGCTCTGGATGACCCAGCCTGAGCACGACGCCATCGCCGGCATCCTCGCCACCTGCAAGTAGGAGCCCAAGCCGTGGCCTGCTGAGTCCCCAGATGATAAAAGAAGCGCCCCGCACGAGATGTACGGGGCGCTTCTTTGTGACGGGTCGTCAGCTGCGGAACTTGAACGACGCCGTGTGCGTGCTGCCGTCGTCCAGTTTCAGCTGGAACGTCCGGCAGGTGCCAGCCCAGGCTTTGTCGGTCTTCCAGACATAGGTGTAAATGTCGTCGCCGGCGCTGTAGGAGAGGCTGCTGGCGCCCGCCGTCGATGTGGTTTCCACTTCGCTGAGCGCTGCGCCGGTGTCACATGTGACCTTCGCCGACGTCGGGGAGCCAGCGGGGAGAATCCCAAGCCCGTGGTCGCCGGCGATGCTGAACTTCATCGGCACCGCCCGGCCGGCCTGCATGGCATTCACGGCAGGTGCAGGATCGACCGGTGCCATGAACCCACTGAAGTTGTAGCTCGAGCTCGCCGCCAGGAGGGTGACCGATCCCGTGTCTCCCATCGCCTGGTCCGAAGTGAATCCGACGACGCCGATTTCGGCGGTCTTCGCCCGGGAGACGTCGGTGATCGTTGCAGTCCGTTTCGCAGCGTCGACGACCCCTGCCGGGATGCCATCCACGCTGAGGCCCCAGACGCCCACCCGGGGGTCGCTGGATTCCCAGGTCACCTGGATGGTGCTCGTGGTGCCGGTCGTGGAGGTTGCCACGGTCTTCACGTTCAGCGGTGCAGCGGGGAGGTTGTCGCGGGGCCCGGATCCGACGTGGACGGCGGCCGAGGCGTTGGCGACAAGCCCGCCGGCATCTGTCATGCGGACCTGCATTACTCCGTCCGACTTGGCCTGGTAGGTGTGCTTGGCCACCGGCGTCGTGGTTGATTCCTCGTAGGTGCCGTCACCGTTGTAATCCCAGTCGTACTTCGCGATCGAGGAATGCGGCGAGTAGGAGGCTGAGGCGTCAAAGGTGAACTCCTGGCCGGTCGGGCCCCAGTATTCAGGGTGCTCGAGGAGTGCCACGGGGCGTTCCTGCAGCCGGGTCAGCGCGGTGGTGAGAGCTGCTTTGGTGTCGCCGCCGTCGACGATGACCTGGCCCGTTGTGGCCTGGGCCAGCGCGGTGTAGAAGCTGCTGAAGTAGGAGGGGACGACCGGGTAGACGTTCACCGGGTCGATCTCCAGGGCGCGCTTGGCGACCGAGGCGAGGGTGCTTCCGTCCACCAGGTCAGGATCGTGGTAGTCGGCGTCGGTCAGAACCACGGCCGCCTTGGTTGCGCCGTCCCGCCACGTGAGCCCGTTGAAGGCCGTCATGAGTGCGTGCAGGGCCGCCTCTGGCCGGTCCCCGCCGCCGTCAGCGGACAAGGTGGAGAGCTTGGTGCTGAACTCGGTGGTGTCTTCCTGGAAGCCGCTGAGGATTTGTGCCGTGACCGAGTCCCCGGCGTCTTTGTATTCAACGAGGGCGACCCGGCCGCGGTTGGCCTTGATGGTGTCGGCCATGTCCGCTGCGAAGGCCTTAGTCGCCTCGATCCGGCCGTACATGGAGCCCGTCGTATCGATCAGGAAGACCACGTCCAGGCCGGAGGTTCCGGCACCCGGGAGGGTGACTGTGTCGTCGACTGTTCCGGCGGGGAACAGTGGCTTGAGGCGCTTGGTGATTTCGACCGCGGCACGGTCAATGCTGTGGCCGGGGTCATCGTAGGTCCCGTGGCCGGCGGTGTCCCACGGGTAGGGGCTTGAGCCGCACACGAAGTCGTGGGTGGCGCAGGATAGCCCGGTGCTGGAAGTGAAGCCTGCCGGGAGGTAGGGGACGCGGGCGCCCAGGGAGCCGCGGCCGACGCCGCAGTCCGGAACATCGAACCGCCACTCGGACCGCTGCGGGAGTCCCAGGCACGCCGGCGGGACGAGGCCGTCCCCTTCCGGGAGCCAGAGCCGGGGGTCGCCGAACAGCGCCTGGTAGACGACATGCTTCTTCACGTCGTCGCTGAGCTTTAGGTTGTACGCCTCGCCGGCGACCTGTGCACCCTGGGAGAAGCCGCCCATGACGAAGTAGGACGAAGGGCATTTCGCTGAGCGGGCGTTGAGGTAGGACGCCATTTCCTCCACGCCGTTGTCGACGCTGGTGCCGTACCAGAGGGCTCCGCCGCCGGACGCGGCCGCTCCGGCACTGTTCAGCCTGGCCTGCCAGGTCTCCACGCCAACGGGGACCGCGGCGTACTGGTACCCGTTGACGAGCTGGGTTCCGAGCTCATAGTGGTTCGTGGTCAGGGTGTCGTTAATTCGGTCATCGATCTGGCTCTGGAAGCGTGTCACCTGATCTTCACCGAGGATCTGGCCCGAACCGCGGGCGAAGACCGTTTCGACGTTCGCGCAGTCACGGATCAAGGCGTCGGCGACGACAGTGTCGGCAGCCGTCGCCGGCGGCGTGAGCATGAAGGCGGACAAGGCAGCGGTTAGGACGGCCGCGGTCATGCGTAACGGAGATTTTGGACGCACAGCAATTACCCCCAAGTGGTTACTGAACTGGAAAAATGCCGCCCCAGCGGCGGCTCAAGGCCACGGATGCGGCCCGAATGGTCTCAGGGTACCTGCGGGTTTATCTACTGACTAGAGAAACCAGTGGCCGAGTTTTCCTGAGGCGTCAGCTGTGCGGTTCGACCAGGAGGACCACGAAGTTCGTCAAGTCGTCTTTGTCCGGGCTGGTCACATTGAACTTGTAGTCGTACTCCCCGTCGGTTCCCGAGGTGCTGCAGACCGTCGTTGTCCCGCCGACGTTAGGCCTCCGGGTGCAGGTGCCCTCGATGGTCATGGGGACACCGGCTGTGGAGCTCACGGCCTTCAAATCATCGATGGTGAGTTTTTTGCCGGCATCCCAGCGTTTGGCGATGCTCGGGCACGGGTTGGTTGACATGCAGAGGAACATCTCCCGACGAACGACGTTGTCCTCCACCTTCCAATCCGCGGGAATTGCGAACCGCTCGGCCCGGGAGACCATGTCGGCGGTGACCTTGTCTTCCGCGGACCGGACAAAAAAGAATGCGACGGCGCCAATGACCAGCACCGCCGCAAGGATGATCCATGTTCGACGCTTCACTGTGCTCCCCCAAAACGGTCAGTGACAACACGCTGGACCCCGGGACGCCCGGGAGGTGTGTGACTGCATCGTATCCTCAACCAGAATCTTTGTCTGCGGAAATGTCAGTGCCCACCTCTATCATCTGCATCGACTGGAACCCCACCAGTTGCCGGCGGTGGAAAGGGTGCGACATGAGCGAGTACAGCTATCCTGAGTCGACCTTCCCACCGCCGGCCACAGCTGGCATCTGACATCCAAGAAGCTAACTGGCAAGTTGCCACGGTGGGAGTGGCGACTTTCGTTGACGGATGGTTGATCGCCCGGCTCGCCGCTACCTCCAGGACACGCCTGCGAGCTCCACGAGACTGCCAGTGCCCGGGAGCGCCATGGAGCGAGGACGCCGCCAACAGTGGAGGCGGCCATCCATGAACTGATGGATCTCGCTTGGAATGGTGTCTACGACGGCGGGGCTTGCTCGGCGATGGGCTGGAAGTGGGGGATTACACCGTGATCCTTCCCTGGGTGGAGGACCTGACCCGGTACGCGGTGGTTCACTCCCGGCCGGTGGACGCCATCGCCTTACACCACGACTTCCGGGCCGCCAACGACCCGAAGAGCTTCTTCAGCGTTCCCCGCTACGGCTTCCGCGTCCTTGTTTGAGGTCCTCTTGTCCCCAAGAATTTGCGTCGGGCTTCGGCGACCCCTTCGGGAGAGTGCAGCTCAGCCCATGTCTCCCTGCGGTCCGTCTGGAGCTCCTCAGGAACAGTTGGCCGCTGATAATGAGTTCGGACCACCGGCTCGGCGGCCGGCTGCCGCTGTTTCTGGGGCTTTCCCCGGCGAGGATCTGCAGCGGGAGTGGGCTCTGCTTTCCCGGGTAGGACCGTCTTTTTCAGTAGCGGTGCGCCGATCAGGGACCACTTTTCGGGCCTGACGCAGGAGATGAACATCTGCCGGAGTAGAGGAGTACTGCTGGCCAGGCCTGTCTGACGCGGCATTCCACAGCAGCATGGGAAATTCGCAATTCCAGCACTGGCTGAGGGTTGCGGAAATATTCTGTTCGGGATGATCGTGGAAATTGACAGGTGTCGGTGTCAAGAGACCCAGTTCGTGTGCCGTTTGCACTGCCATCAGGCGGTCGCATACATCCAGCTTTCGGTAGATGTGCTCCAAGTGCTTTCCCACGGTGCGTGGGGAAATGCTCAGTCGTCTGGCCAGACCTTCCGCGGTCAGCCCCTGGCTCAGGAGGGTCAGGATCGTCATTTCTCGAGACGTCAGATCGTGGGCGGAGCCGTCGAGGTTCGCCGCGCTATTCGACTGGGCAATCCCAAAGTGGAGGGCAATCCCCGTCAGAATTGGTTGCAACAGCCTGGCCAGAGCAAGCTCTTGGTCGGTGAAGTCACGGTCAGGTCGGTGGATAAGGAAGGCGTTGTGGTCGCCGCCGCGTATGTCCAGCGGTATGGACAGGTGATGAACAATTCCCCACGGACGGGCCAATTCCTCCCAAGCGCGTTTTTGGCTGCTGCTGGCCAGAGCATCAGGAACCCGCCCGTAGGACTGGGGTCCCGTCTGGCCGGAAAACGCATACCAACGCAGCAGCGGTTGTTGTCTGAAGTCATAGCCGCCAGGTGGTTCGTTGGGTGCCCTGGCCACATACGGCCATCCCGCCGCCATCAACAAAAAACCCCGTATCCCCGTTGAGTCAACGGTGATACGGGGTTCTTCCCGAGCTTCCTGCCAGAATCGAACTGGCGACCTTCTCATTACGAGTGAGACGCTCTACCAACTGAGCTAAGGAAGCAACCACATGAATGCCCGGCGAACCGGGCGGATCATGCAAGAGACAACTGTAATAGAGTCCCGGCGTCCGGGTCAAAATGAGCGACCGAAGCCAGTATGCGGCCCTGTCGCGGACCTAGCAGACGGTGTTGTCCGCCGGGGCCTTTCCGTCCACCAGGTAGTCATCGACAGCGTTGCCGATGCAGCTGTTGGAACGGCCATACGCCGTGTGGCCCTCACCCTTCCAGGTCAGCAGCGAGGCGTTCCCAAGCTGCTTGCGCAGGGAACTGGCCCATTGCACGGGCGTAGCCGGGTCGCCGGTGGTTCCAACTACGACAATCGGGGCCGAGCCCTTGTAATCGACCGGGGCAGGGGTCCGGACGTTCTTGTACGGCCAGTCCTTGCAGTTGCTGCCGCCATAGGCGAAGTAGTAGCCAAACGTGGGCGACAGCTGGCGCAGCTTCTGGTCCTCGGCCCGCATGGACGCGGTGTCGGACACCATCGGGTAGTCCAGGCAGTTGATGGCGTTGAAGGCGAAGGTGCTGTTTGACGTGTAGGTGCCGCTGGGATCGCGGTCGGCGCCGAAGTCGGCCAGCTGCAACATGCCCGTGCCGTCGCCGGCCAGGGCGGTGGCGAGCGCCCGGGTGAGGATCGGCCAGTTGTCATTGTTGTAGAGCGGGATGATGAGGCCGCTGACAAACGTGGAGCCCGAGACCTTCCGTCCGTCCTTCGCCGGCAGCGGGTTCGCCTCGGCCGCGCTGATGGCGTTGCGGATCTGCTGGACACCTTCCTCGGTGCTTCCCGCGAGGGGGCATCCGGACGTCTGCTGGCACTTGGCGACATAGGCGTGGAGGGCCTTTTCGAAGGCCACGGCCTGGTCGCGGGTCAGTTCCTCGTTGCTCAGCGACGGGTCCATGGCGCCGTCGAGGACCAACCGGCCCACATTGTCCGGAAACAGCGACGCATAGGTGGAGCCCAGCAGGGTCCCGTAGGAGTAACCGAGGTAGTTCAGCTTTGAGTCGTTGGCCACCCCGCGCAGGATGTCGAGGTCCTTCGCGGCGCTGACGGTGTCGATGTGGGCCAGCACCGGCCCGGTTTTCTCCACGCACTTGGCAGCGATGGCCTTGTTGTCGGCCAAGGCCTCGTCCAGTCCGGCGTCGGTGTCCAGGGCGTAGGTCTTGGCGCGGGACGCGTCGCGTTCCTTGTCCGTGAGGCACGTGACCGGGGCGGAGCGCTCCACGCCGCGGGGGTCGAAGCCCACGATGTCGTAGGCGGACCGGACTTTGTCCGAAATGTGGGTGTTAGCCGCATCCCTGACGAAGTCGTACCCCGAGCCGCCCGGGCCGCCCGGATTGACCATCAGGGTGCCCTTCTTGTCGCCTGTCGTGGCGAGCTTGATGGCGGCAAGCTCGATGCGTTCGCCGTCGGGCTTGCTGTAGTCCAGCGGAACCTTGATCTTGGCGCACTGGAAGTTGCCTTCACACGGTTTCCAGTCGACCTGCTGGGAGTAGTAGCTGCGCAGTTCGGCCGGCGCGGCCGCCACGATTGACGGGTCCGCCTGCCCCGCTGCCCCCGATGCCGGCGCACTGGACCCGTTGCCGCCCCCGCCGCCGAAAAGGGTGCACGAGGCCAGCGTGAGGGCCAGGGCCACGGCGCCGACGGCCCGCATGCCGATCGTCAGGGATCGGGATCTTGCGGACTGGGGTCGAGCAGGCTTCATGCGGTTCTCCTTGGAGGCTAGGAACGAAAGCGAAGATGATCGTTGGAGCGGCCGGAACCGTCAAATAAGGCTGGAAGCCATGGACTCGATCGTCAGCAGCGGGGCCACGTTGGTGGTGGTGATCCGCGTGCGGGCCTTGTTGATGGCGTCCATTCGGGCAAGGGTCACTTCGGCGGTGGAACGGGAGGCGAAATCTTCGAGTTCGCTTCTGAGTTCAACGTTGACGAGTTCCACTGCGTTCCCCATCTGGATGATCAGGACATCCCGGTAAAAGGACAACAGGTCCGTCAGGGTGCGGTCAAGGGAATCGGTGACGGAACGCTTGGCGCGTCGCTTCTGGTCGTCCTCGAGCTGCTTGACCTGGCTCCGCATGGCTGGCGGCAGCGTGCCGCTTTCGGGCGCCCCGAGGGTGGCCAGAAGCGCGGTCTTCTCGGCGGCGTCGCGCTCGTCGTTGGAGCTGTTGGCTTCCTCGGTGGCGATCTTGACCAGTTTCTCGGCCATCATGACCGCCGCCGTGACGCCGCGAAGGGACAGCGGAAACCGCACCGTCTCGAGCCGGCGCTCCCGGGCCTCCGGGTCCCGGGCCAGGCGGCGGGCGATCCCGACGTGGCTCTGCGCCGCGCGGGCGGCCCGCTCGGCGACCGCCGGGTCCACGCCGTCGCGCTTGACCAGCAGGGCAGCGACGGCGGCGGCCGGCGGAAGCCGCAGTGCCACCGGCCGGCAGCGGGAGCGGATGGTCACCAGGACATCGGCGGGGGAGGGGGCGCAGAGCATCCAGACGGTGCGGGGCGTGGGTTCCTCGATGGCCTTGAGCAGCACGTTGGTGGTCCGCTCGGCCATCCGGTCCGCGTCCTCCACCACGATGATCCGCCACCGGCCCGACGAGGGCCGGTTCCCGGCGGTGGACACGAGCTCACGCGCCTCGTCGATGGTGATGGTGACCTTCTCCGTCCGCACGAACGAGACGTCGGAATGGGTTTCGCCGAGGATGGTCAGGCACGCCGGGCATTCGCCGCAGCCGCGCAGGCTGACGTCCTCCTGGTCGCAGTTCAGGGCCGCGGCGAACGCCTTCGCGGCGTTGGAACGGCCGGAGCCGGGCGGTCCGGTGAAAAGCCACGCGTGCGTGAGCCCTTCGTTCTGGGCCGCCTGGCGCAACTGGGCCACGACGGCGTCCTGGCCCTGGAGGTCGTCCCAGACCGTCATGCTGTGCTGCTTTGGGTGACGGCCAGCAGGGATTCGACGCGCTCGAGGATCCGGGCGGCGAGTTCGGCGACGGGCAGCCGGGCGGGCAGCACCAGATACGCCTCCGGCCGGGCCGAGGCGAGGTCCAGGAAGGCCGCCCGGATCTTGGCATGGAATTCGTCGGCCTCGGACTCGAGGCGGTCTTCGGCAGCCTCGCCGGCGGTGCGCCGCTGCCGGCCAACGGCGGGCTCGACGTCGAGGAGTACCGTCAGGTCCGGCTGCAGGTCCGATGTGGCCCAGGCATTGATGTCCCGGACCGCCTGCGTTCCGAGGCCTCGGCCGGCGCCCTGGTACGCGACCGAGGAATCGATGTACCGGTCCGTGAGGACGATCTCGCCGCGTTCCAGGGCGGGGCGGATGACCTGGCTCGCGTGCGCCGCCCGGGACGCCGCGAAAATCAGGGCCTCGGTATGGGCATCGATGTGGCCGTGGCCGTGATCCAGCACGAGGGACCGAAGCTTCTCACCGATCGCCGTGCCGCCCGGTTCCCGGGTCCGCAGCACGGTAAAACCATCCGATTCCAGGGCTTTGGCGAGTTCAGCCGCCTGCGTGGACTTGCCGGCGCCGTCTCCGCCCTCGAAGGCAATAAACAGTCCGGGCAACAGGCCGGTCAACTTTCGGCCGGACGCTCCGGGGCTCTGGGTAGTCACCGTTCAAGAGTACCGACAATCACCGACACTCTAGTCTGCGCAAAGTCTGCGGCGTAACGGCTTGGGTACCCTGCCGGGCGCCCACGTACCCTGTCCTCATGAGTCTTACTGAAGAACAGGCCGCCTCGCTTTCGCCGGATTCCCTGGTCGTCGCGGCAGGGCGCCCGCCGCGCACCCGAGACGAACCGGTCAACCCGCCGCTGGTGCTGTCCTCGACCTACTTCGGTACGGGACCGCTGGGCGACGGCGACCGCGGCTACGGCCGGTATTCCAACCCCACGTGGGACCCCTTTGAAGAGGCGCTGGGCCAGTTGGAGGGCGCGGAACTGCCGGGCCTGCTCTACGCCTCGGGACTCGCCGCCGTGAGTTCGGCCCTGTCCCTGGTGCCCGCCCAGGGCGTGCTTGTCATGCCGTCGCACAGCTACGCGGGATCGGTCACCATGGCCACCGAACTGGCGGCCAAAGGGTTCCTCGAGCTGCGGACGGTGGACATCGCGGACACCGACGCTGTACTTGCGGCGCTTGCCCCGGCCGGCGGGCGCGCCGCCAGCATGCTCTGGCTGGAGAGCCCCACGAACCCCATGCTCGGCGTCGCGGACATGCGGGCCCTGACCGCCGCGGCGCATGAGGCCGGCGCCATCGTCGTCACGGACAACACCTTTTCCACGCCCCTGGTGCAGCAGCCCCTGAGCCTGGGCTCCGACGTCGTGCTGCATTCGGTGACCAAGTACCTCTCCGGCCACTCCGACGTCGTACTCGGTGCCCTGGTGACGTCCGACGCCGGTCTCCGCGCCGCCCTGCTGCACCACCGCACCATCCACGGCGGAATCGCCGGACCATTCGAGGCGTGGCTGGCGCTGCGCGGGCTCCGCACCCTGGCGCTGCGGATCGAGCGTTCGCAGGCGTCGGCCCAAATCCTGGCCGAGCGGCTCGACGGTCATCCGAAGGTGGCCGGCGTCCGCTTCCCCGGGCTGGCCTCGGACCCCGGCCACACGCGGGCCAAGGAACAGATGAAGGGTTTCGGTTCCGTCCTGTGCATCGAGGTGGCACCGGTGGGTGGGCAAGGCAGCGGCCTCAGCGGCGCGGACGCCGCGGACCGCATGATCCGCGCCCTGCAGCTTTGGCTCCCCGCGACCTCCCTGGGTGGGGTGGAATCCCTGATCGAACGCCGGCGCCGGCACGCCGCCGAGCCGGAGAGCGTGCCGGACAACCTGGTCCGGATGAGCGTGGGCATTGAGAACGTGGAAGACCTTTGGGCCGATTTGGAGCAGGCATTGGGCACTCTGGACGGCTAGGCTGGGGGAGTGGACGGACGCATACTCATTTACTTTGTCGAATCCGGGGTTTACCTGGTCCTGGCTGTCGTGGCCTTTGTCCTTGAGGCATGGGCGTTTTTCGATTGCCTCCGGCACAAGGCCAACGCGTTCGAGGCCGTATCGAAGCGAACCAAGACCTTCTGGCTGGCCCTGACCGGCGGCGCGTTCGCCGTGGGACTGTTTTCCCTGCTCTCGCAGCTGGGCAGCGGTGGCGGCGCCAGTTCGCTAGGCATTTTCGGCCTTGCGGCGGTGACGGCTGCGTCCGTGTACCTCGCCGACGTCCGCCCCGCCGTCAAGGACGCCGGCCGCGGCCGCGGCAGCAACATGGGCCCCTACGGCCCCTGGTGACCACCGGGGGCACCTAAGCTCCCGGGGCCACGGCTTCCCAGCCGACCGTCACTTCGCCCAGCCGCCAGCGGGACGGGCCGTCCTGGATCGGCCAACCGGCGTCGAGCAGTGCGCGGCACATCGCCCCGAAGCGCTGCCGGTTTCCGAAGGCCGCCAGCGGCGCCGCTTCCAGCCAGGCTTGGTCCATCGCCTGCAGGTAGGCGTGGATCTTCTCGCCGGGCACATTGCGGTGGATCAGGGCCTTCGGGAGCCTTTCGGCAACGTCGGAGGGCAGCACGAAGGCACCGAACCGCATGGACAGGCTCAGGCTCAGCGGCCGCTCGACGTCCAGCGCCACCCAGGCGGCGCGCCGCCCGATCTCATCGCACGTGCCGTCGATGAACAGCCCGCCCGGGGCCAGCCGGTCCTGCACCAGCCGCCAGATGCCCGCCACGTCGGCCTCCTCGTACTGCCGCAGCACGTTGAAGGCGCGGACCAGCACGGGCTCTCCGGTCATGGGCAGTTCGAAGCCGCCCAGCTGGAACCTTAGGCCGGGCCGTTCAAGGGCTTGGGCCTGCCGGACGCGCTCCGGTTCGATTTCGATCCCCACCATTTGTACGTCCCCGCGGACCGCGGCAAGGCGTTCGAAGAGTTCGACGGCGGTGGCCGGTGAGGCGCCGTACCCAAGGTCGACGGTGAGAGGATGGGCCGCGGCCCGCAGCCGCCATGCCTGCGGCCCGGTCAGCCAGCGGTCCACGCGGCGCATCCGGTTGGGGTTCGTGGTTCCGCGGGTCACGTTACCCACGGGCCTGCCGCCGCGCGCGCTGCCCCTCGTTCCGCCCTTGTTCCGGGGGGCCAGCACCCGTTCAGCCTTCTGCACCACCGCCCAAGCCTATCCTCCAACGCGGGGTCACCTCACTTCCGTGGTGGCCGCTGGATGGACCGGCAGCGACCCCGCGTTGCCCTGAAGCGGGCGGTGAAGCAGGAAGTGAGGCACGCTCTGAAACGCGCGCTGTGTAACGCTCGGCACCGCCGCCAACCGCTCGGCTAGGATGAAAACCATGACTTACAAGCTGATTCTGCTGCGCCACGGCCACAGCGACTGGAATGCCAAGAACCTGTTCACCGGCTGGGTGGACGTTGACCTCAATGACCAGGGCCGTGCCGAGGCGGTGCGCGGCGGCGAGCTGCTCGTGGAGAACAACATCCTCCCCGACATCCTCTACACCTCGCGGTTGAAGCGGGCCATCAACACGGCAAACATGGCCCTGGAAAAAGCCGACCGCGGCTGGATCGACGTCAAGCGCGACTGGCGGCTCAACGAGCGCCACTACGGCGCGCTGCAGGGCAAGGACAAGGCCCAGACCCTCGCCGAATTCGGTGAGGAGCAGTTCATGCTGTGGCGCCGGTCCTACGACACCCCGCCGCCGCCCCTGGCTGACGATTCCGAGTTCTCCCAGGTGGGGGACCCGCGCTACGCGGACCTCGGCGACGCCATCCCGCGCACCGAATGCCTCAAGGATGTCCTGATCCGGCTCATGCCGTACTGGGAATCAGACATCAAGGAAGACCTCAGGGCCGGTAAGACCGTCCTGGTCACCGCCCACGGCAACTCGCTCCGTGCACTCGTCAAGCACCTTGACGGGATCAGCGACGAGGACATCGCCAGCCTGAACATCCCCACCGGCATCCCGCTGGTCTACGAACTGGATGACGACTTCAAGCCGCTGAACCCGGGCGGCACCTACCTCGATCCCGAGGCCGCCGCCGAGGCCATCAAGGCAGTCGCCAACCAGGGCAAGAAGTAACCGGCCCCCGCCCGGCCAAGCACTAAGCAAGGCACAGAGCACAAACGACGGCGTCCGGCCACCCCCAAGGTGACCGGACGCCGTCGTTCGTATCAGCGCGGTGCTATCAGCGCCGTTGTACCGGCGCCGTTGTACCTGCGGTTGAGTCAGCCGCAGTCGGCCGGAGTCAGTTGTGCTCGATCGTGCTCGGCTGCCACGCGCCCGTCACCAGGTACGTGACCTTCTGGGCCACGGAGACGCCGTGATCCGCGAAGCGCTCGAAGTAGCGGCTGGCCAGGGCAACGTCCACCGTGGTGGCCGGCGACTCCTGCCAGTCGCTGCGGGCGATCGCCTGGAAAACGCTCAGGTGAAGGTCGTTGACGGCGCCATTGGCCTTCATGATCTCCCGGGCCACGCCGAGGTCGCGGGTTGCCAGCAGCTCCGTGAGCTTCTGGGCGATCAGCAGGTCCTGTTCCGCGAAAGCCTTGAAGGTCTCCCGCAGCTGGTCCGGGACCACTGACGCCGGATAGCGCAGACGCGCCAGCTGGGCCAGGTGCCGGGCGAGGTCGCCCATGCGTTCGAGCGAGGCGCTCATCCGGAGCGAACCAACCAGCATGCGCAGATCGCTCGCCACCGGGCCCTGGAGGGCGAGGATGTCGATGGCCCGCTCGTCGAGGCTGTTCTGCAGGAAGTCGATGCGGGCATCGGCGGCAATCACGTCCTCGGCGAGGTCGATATCGGCGCCCTGGAAAGCTGTCGTGGCCTTGTCGATGGCCTCTGTGACCAGCGCTGAGATCTCGACGAGCTGTTCCCTTACCTGGGCGAGCTCCTCCTGAAAAACCTTACGCACGTGTGCGTCCTTTCCTCGGAAATATTGCCTGCAATCGAAGTGGCGGGCCTATTTCGGTTCACCTACCGGCGCTCCAACTGTCAACTCTTTCAGTGTCCGGTGAACTGTTACGCCCCAATAGGTGAACGTTAGCTGAACCGCTGCCCGAATCGCAGGAGATTTCGGTTTCGGTCACGTGGCAGAGCATAAGCTGGAGCCGTGGATCCAATGCTCATCGGCGTGATCGCCGGCCTGATCGGCCTCTCGTTTGGCATGTTCGGCGTACTCGCGTTCCGGGTCAGTGAGCAGCAGCGGCATATTGTCGACGTCGACGTCGATGACCCTTCGCTGCCCGAGGGGGCCGCGGAAGTGCTCGCCGTCCTCGGCCGCGCGTTCGTGGTGGTGGATGCGATCGACGGCGTGGTCCGCGCCAGCCCGGCCGCCTACGCCTACGGCCTGGTCCGCGGGCACACGGTGGTCCACCAGCAGCTGCTGGAACTGACGGCCAAGGTGCGGCGGGACGGCGTCATCCTCGAACAGCAGCTGGAACTGCCGCGCGGCCCGCTCGGCCAGGGCACGATAGTTGTCCAGGTCCGGGCCGCCGTCATCACGGAGGAATATGTCCTCCTGCTGGCCGATGACCGGACTGAATTCACCCGCACCGAGGAAGTCCGCAACGACTTCGTCGCGAACGTCTCCCACGAACTGAAGACACCGGTCGGGGCGATCTCGCTCCTGGCTGAGGCACTCGAGTCGTCCGCTGACGACCCCGAGGCGGTGAAGCGGTTCGCCAAGCGCATGCACAAGGAGTCGACACGGCTTGCGGCGCTTGTCCAGGACATCATTGAACTCTCCCGGCTCCAGGGCGCCAACGTCGCGCAGCAGGGCCGCCCGGTGGACATCAACCTTGTGGTCAGCGAGGCCGTGGACCGCTCCGTGCTGCCGGCCGAGAGCAAGAACATCCAGCTGGTGGTCGGCGGGCACGCCGATGCCCTGGTCTACGGCGACCAGGACCTGCTCGTGACCGCCCTGCGCAACCTGATCGATAACGCCATCCGCTACTCGCCGGAGAACACCAAGGTGGGCGTGGGCATCCGGGCCAAGGACGGTCTCGTGGCGGTCTCGGTGACGGACCAGGGCGATGGGCTCAGCGCCGAGGACCAGGAGCGCGTCTTTGAGCGCTTCTACCGTGTGGATGCTGCCCGCTCGCGGCAGACCGGCGGCACCGGGCTTGGCCTGAGCATCGTCAAGCACGTCATTTCCAACCACGGCGGCGAGGTGACCCTGTGGTCCCGGCTCGGCCAGGGTTCTACGTTCACCATTCGACTTCCCGAGATAGAAGGGCAGGACGACGGGGACGCCCCCGAGGCGGGCAAGCCCGCTGCCCAAACTTCCAGTCGGGACCCCAGACCGCAACGACGTGACGCCGCAGGCGTCCATGAGCAAGGAGCTACCGCTTGAGCAGGATTCTGATTGTCGAGGACGAGGAGTCCTTCAGCGACCCCCTGTCCTACCTGTTGGGTAAAGAAGGCTTCGAAGTGGAGGTGGTGGACAACGGACTGGACGCCATCACCGAATTCGACCGCAACGGTGCCGACCTCGTGCTCCTGGACCTGCAGCTGCCTGGCCAGTCCGGCACGGAGGTCTGCCGCCAACTCCGGCAGCGCTCCGGGGTGCCCGTGATCATGCTGACGGCCAAGGACTCGGAAATCGATAAGGTGGTGGGGCTCGAGCTGGGTGCCGACGACTATGTCACCAAGCCCTACTCCTCGCGGGAACTCGTGGCCCGGGTCCGGGCAGTCCTGCGGCGCCAGAGCGAGCCGGAGGAACTTGTCTCCACCACGGTGCAGGCCGGTCCCGTTCGGATGGACATTGAACGCCACGTGGTCAGCGTCGGGGGTGAGCAGGTCGCCTTGCCGCTCAAGGAGTTCGAGCTGCTGGAAATGCTGCTGCGGAACTCCGGCCGGGTCCTGACCCGCGGGCAGCTGATCGACAGGGTCTGGGGCTCCGACTACGTGGGGGACACCAAGACCCTCGACGTCCACGTCAAGCGGCTGCGCAGCAAGATCGAGCCGGATGCGTCCGCGCCGCGGTACCTGATCACCGTCCGGGGGCTGGGCTACAAGTTCGAGCCCTAAAGGTCGGACGAGGCAGCCCGGCGGCCGCTACTGCCCTGACGCCGGGCTGCCGGGCCGCTGGAAGTCCGGCGCAGTTGAACATCAGCGGACACGCAAAAGGAGGGGCACCTACAGGTGCCCCTCCTTTTGCAATAGGTCCAGCCGTTGAAGCTAGTGGCCGGCCGTGCTGCTCGGCGTCGGCGTGGCCGTCTCGGTCGGCGTAGCCGTCTCCGTCGACGTGGCCGTGCCGGACTCGGTGGGCGCCGGCGTCGGCAGGTACGACTTGTAGTCGACGATCGTGCCGTCCATGACCGGAACCGTGAACTTGGCTTCCTTGTTGGTGCCGTTCTCGGAGATGGTGACCTCGAGGACGGCGCCCGGCTTGGCGCCGGCCGGGGTCAGGATCGCGGCGTCGGTGGAGTCGTTGAGCATGGTGTAGGAGTTCTTCTTGACCGGAACCTGGGTCTGCGAGCCCTCCGCACCCTTGATGGTCAGCACCACGTCGTTGGATGAGGTGTTGTACACGGCGCCGATCACACGGCCCGGCTTGTCCTCGCCATCGGAGACGATGATGAAGTTGCGCAGCTGCAGCGCACCGAGATCCGTCCGGGTTCCGTCCGAGGCCGCGTACTGCTCCGTGGTCTGCTGGGCGTTGATGTAGCCGCAGCCGGTCAGGGACAACAGGCCGATGCCAAGTGCAGCCGTTGCCATTGCCAGCTTGCCGCGCTGGCCCCGGTTCATCGCAGTGAAACGCACGTCACGCACTCCTTGAGAGTCTTGAAACATTATTCAGCCATAGCCTAGCCGCAATCGGCCGCAAACAAGGATTCGGCGACTACACACAAGCGCGGTCAAGTGTGCTCCTCCGGCGACGGGACCCGGCTCGGCGGGGGACGGAAACCTCTTGGCAGTTAGGGCCGCAGGCACTATTATCCGCATTCGTCAAGGGGTTTGAGGGGGCGGATTGAGGCCATTTTCCCCGGATTCATGCGGTTCCAGGCACCTTTTGATGCCAGTTGTATGCCTTAATCGTGATAAACTGGTCTGCGGGAAAGGGGAATGTCCACATGGTTTTTGAGGTCGGCGAGACAGTAGTTTACCCTCACCACGGTGCAGCCAAAATTGAAGAAATCAAGATGCGCACCGTCAAGGGCGAAGAGAAGATGTATCTCAAGCTCAAGGTGGCTCAGGGTGATCTGACCATTGAAGTTCCAGCAGAAAACGTTGACCTGGTAGGGGTTCGGGACGTAGTGGGCAAGGAAGGCTTGGAGCACGTGTTCGATGTGCTGCGGGCCGAGTTCACTGAAGAACCCACCAACTGGTCGCGTCGCTACAAGGCAAACCTGGAAAAGCTTGCTTCCGGTGACGTCATCAAGGTAGCCGAGGTCGTCCGTGACCTCTGGCGCCGTGATCACGACCGGGGTCTCTCCGCGGGAGAGAAGCGCATGCTGGCCAAGGCCCGTCAGATCCTGATTTCGGAACTGGCACTGGCTGAGAAGACTGATGAAGAGAAGGCTGCAAGCGTTCTCGACGAGGTCCTGGCTTCCTAGCACAAGGCCGGCCCAACAGGGCCGGCGCAGATTAAGAATCGAACCCCGGTGGCGTCAGCCGCCGGGGCTTCTTTTTGCCCTTTTCAGCGGCCGCCCCCTCCGTTGCGCTATCAGTTGAGGTCCCTTTGAGCGCTCCAGGGCAGCCACAACCAGGGCAACGGGATGGTCCGAGGCGCGGGGACGTAGTCTTGTGCCCATGGATACTGCACCGACGAATACGTCACAGGCGAATACGTCACAGCCCGGTCCCGCCACGGCGGTCATAGTTGTAGCCGCCGGCTCCGGCCAGCGCCTGGGCTACGGCATGCCGAAAGCAAAAGTGCCTCTCGGCGGGGACACCATCCTCACCCACGCCCTTCGCGGTGTGGCGGCTGCCGGGATCGCACAGCAGATCTGCATTGCGCTCCCCCCGGGCGACACTGAGTTGCGGGCGCTGTGCGAGGCCTTCACGCAGGAGCTTGCGGCCGGACACTCCGGCGCGGCGTCGGGGCAAGCCGGAGCAGCGTCGGGCAACGGCGTCGGGGTTCCCCTTGTGACGGTCGTCGACGGCGGTGCGAACCGCGCCGATTCCGTCCGCGCCGCGATGGCGGCCCTCCTGCCCGATACGGAATCAGTGCTGGTCCATGACGCCGCCCGGGCACTGACGCCTGAAGCCGTCTTTCACCGCGTGGCAGCGGCGCTCGGCGCCGGCGCCTCGGCCGTCATTCCCGTGATACCGGTCGTCGACACCGTCAAGACCGTTGAACCGACCACCGGCGACGGCGCCGCGGTGGCCCCCGAGCTGGTCACCGGGACGGCGCCCCGGGAGTCGCTCCGCGCCGTGCAGACACCGCAGGGATTCGCCCTGAGCACCCTCAAGCGCGCCCACGAAGCTGCCTCCGGGTTCGACGCCGTCCAGGCCGCCCTCGTCACGGACGACGCGATGCTTGTGGAGCTCATCGGGGTCCCTGTCCACGCGGTACGCGGCGCCAGCCAGTCCCTGAAGATCACCACGCCCCTGGACCTGATCCTGGCAGAAGGCCTTCTCGAAGGACCCCTGGGCTTGCGCTGGGTGGAGGGATGAGCATGTCCACCAACCCGCCAGTCATTCCCCCGGTCATTCCCCGGACCGGGATCGGCATCGATGTCCATGCCTTTGCCGCCGAGGACGAGCCGCAGCCGCTGTGGCTCGGCGGCCTCTTCTGGGAGGGAGAGCGGGGTCTGTCCGGCCACTCAGACGGCGACCCCGTGGCCCATGCCGCCGCCGACGCACTTTTCTCGGCCTGCGGGATCGGGGATCTGGGCACGCACTTCGGTACGGACCGGCCCGAATATGCCGGAGCATCCGGCGTGACCCTGCTGGCCGAGGCCGCCCGGATTGTTCGCGCCCACGGATTCGAAATCGGCAACATCGCCGTTCAGTTCGTGGCGAACCGGCCAAAGTTCGGCCCGCGGCGGGAGGAATCCCAGCAGGTCCTCAGCGCCGCTGCCGCGGCGCCGGTGAGCGTCACGGCCACCACGAGCGACGGGCTCGGGTTCACCGGCCGCGGCGAGGGGATCTCAGCCGTGGCAACAGCGCTCGTGTATCCGGCAGGCTAAGCACCGCAGGCTAATCACCGCCGGTTGGGCGCCGCTGGTTAAGCACCGCAGGTTGGGCGCCGCTGGTTAAGCACCGCGGGCCCCGGTCCCCTACGCTTGAGGGAAGACCCAAGCGAGACACCCGTTCCGAACTGCCAGGAGACCTGCCGTGAAGAAGCTGCTGACCGCCGTCGTACTCGTGGCAGGGACCATGCTGAGCGGCTGTGCCGCCTCCACGACAACGCCCCAAACGCCCAGCGCCACTCCGAAGCTCAGTGTCGAGGAAAGCTGTAAGTTCCTCAACACCGACACCTTCGTGCCCTCCGGGAGCGCGAAGGAGCAGGCAGGGCAGATTGGCCAGCACTACCAGGAGGTTGCGGACAAGGTAGCGCCGGAGGTGGGCGCCCCGATCCAGCAGATGGCCGAGATCATGAAGCAGGTTGCGGCGAGCCCTACGGGAACCAAGACGGATCAACAGACGGCCCAGCTCACGGAGCAGATCAACAAGATCGGCCAATACTGCAAGTAGGCCACTGCACCGGCCGTCTCCGGCGGCTGGCCTGCCGGCCTGCGCCGTGCCGGTCTGCGCCGTGCCGGCAAAGCCGCGGGTCAGGGCCCCGGAACCCCATCGGCTAATCTGGAGCGGTGACCCTGCGCTTTTACGACACTGCATCCGCCGAAGTCCGCGACTTCGTCCCCCTGGTACCTGGCAAGGTGAGCCTGTACTACTGCGGAGCCACCGTCCAGGGCATGCCACACGTCGGCCACATCCGCTCGGCCATCGCGTTCGACCAGCTAACCCGCTGGTTGCAGTACCGCGGTTTCCGGGTGACGGCAGTCCGCAACGTCACCGACATCGACGACAAGATCCTTGCCAAGTCGGCCGCCTCCTTCGGCGCCGACTTTGACGACGAGCCCGGAGCCCTCCGCAACGAGGAATGGTGGGCCCTGGCCTACCGCTACGAGCAGGAATTCCTCAAGGCCTATGACACCCTGGGCGTCTCCCGCCCCACCTATGAGCCCCGCGCTACCGGCCACATCCCGGAAATGCACGCCCTCATCCAGCAGCTGATCGACCGCGGCCACGCCTACCCGGCCCTGGACGACTCCGGCGACGTCTACTTCGACGTGCGTTCCTGGTCCAAGTACGGCTCGCTGACGCGGCAGAAACTCGACGACATGCAAGGCGCCCCGGACGCGGACCCCCGCGGCAAGAAGGACCCCCGCGACTTCGCGCTGTGGAAAGGCTACAAGGACGGTGAGCCGACGACGGCGAGCTGGTCTTCCCCGTGGGGCGCCGGCCGCCCGGGCTGGCACCTCGAATGCTCCGCGATGGTCACCAAATACCTCGGCACCGAGTTCGACATCCACGGCGGCGGCCTGGACCTGCGCTTCCCGCACCACGAAAACGAAATGGCGCAGTCACAGGCGGCAGGCCACGGCTTCGCCAACTTCTGGATGCACAACGGGATGGTCACCTACGCCGGCGAGAAAATGTCCAAGTCCATCGGCAACACCGTCAGCCCGACGGAAATGCTCGAGATCGCTCCGCCGCGCGTTGTCCGGTACTACCTCGGGCAGGCGCAGTACCGCTCGGTCCTGGACTACCAGCCGACGTCCCTGCAGGAAGCCGCTGCCGCCGTCGAACGGATTGACGGCTTCCTCAGCCGCGCAAGCAGGGTCCTGCCCGACCCGGGACCGGACGCGTCCGCTGGTTCTGTTCCGGAAGCTTTTGGGGTGGCCATGGACGATGACCTCAACGTCCCGCAGGCACTGGCGGTGCTCCACGAGACCGTCCGGGCCGGCAACACGGCTCTCACCGACGGCGACCTCGACGCCGCGGGTCAGGCGCTGGCCGGCGTCACCGCCATGCTGGACGTCCTCGGCCTCAACGCCACCGCAACGCCGGCGGCCGACGAGCAAGCCAACACCGCCCTTGGCGTCCTGGTCGAGGCTCAGCTGGAGGCGCGCGCCCACGCCCGGGCCGCCAAGGACTGGGCCGCTTCGGACGCGATCCGGGACACCCTGGCGGCTGCCGGCGTCGTCGTCGAGGACGGCCCGGACGGGGCGAGCTGGAGCCTGAAGCGCGGCTGAGCCCCGTTGCCGGCAGCCGGTGAAGGGGGCCGCCGTCGTACCTTCCGGGCCACCCCGAAATCGTGGATTTTACTCGAGTCAGTAGACTGGAGGTCAGACTTATCAACGAATCGCGTATTTAAAGGGTGAAACTCATGGCCAACAACGGTCGCCGCTCGGTCAAATTGAAGAAGGGCCCCTCCGTCGGTACCGGCGGTCACGGCCGCAAGGCACTTGAGGGCAAGGGCCCCACGCCGAAGGCGGAGGACCGCCCCTACCACAAGGCATACAAGAACAAGCAGCTCGCCGAACGCTCCGAGGCCAAGCGCGCCAGCGGAAGCCGCACTACCAGCGCCGCCGCCCGCACCGGCCGCTCCGGTCCCAAGGGCCGCGCCACCGAAGAGGTCGTCACCGGGCGCAACTCGGTGGTCGAAGCCCTGCGCGCCGGCATCCCGGCCAAGGCCCTGCACGTCGCCGTCCGCATCGAAATGGACGACCGCGTCAAGGAATCCCTGAAGCTGGCCGCCGAACGCGGCATCCCGCTGATGGAAACCGGCAAGCCCGAGCTCGACCGGATGACCGACGACGCCATCCACCAGGGCCTCGTGCTGCAGATCCCGCCGTACGAATACCAGGACGCGTACGAGCTCGCCGAAGAAACCCTCGAGGCCTGGAAGAAGGGCCACGTAGCCAACGCCCCGCTCTTCGTCGCACTCGACGGCATCACCGATCCCCGAAACCTCGGCGCGATCATCCGCTCCGTCTCGGCTTTCAGCGGCCACGGCGTCGTCGTCCCGGAGCGCCGCTCCGTGGGCGTCACCGCCTCGGCCTGGAAGACCAGCGCCGGTGCAGCCGTCCGCGTCCCCGTCGCCCGCGCGGCCAACCTGAACAACACGCTCAAGGCGTTCAAGAACATGGGGATCTACGTCCTGGGTCTCGACGGCGACGGCGACGTCTCGCTGCCCGAGCTCACTCTGGCCACCGAACCGGTGTGCATCGTCGTCGGGTCCGAGGGCAAGGGCCTGAGCCGCCTGGTCCGCGAAAACTGCGACCAGATCGTCTCCATCCCGATCGACTCCGCCATGGAATCCCTCAACGCCTCCATGGCCGTCGGCATCTCCCTCTACGAAATCTCCCGCCAGCGCGCCGCAAAGTAGTCCTGCGTTCGGGGCCGGCTTCGCCGGAACCGAAGTTTTGCCGTCGCTTAGACACCTCCCGTCGACGCTTTCGGCCGCGGGCGGCCTTCACCGTCTCTGGTCGGCGATGCGCTCCTTAGCAAAACTCCGGTCCCGTCTCCGACGCTCCCTCACCTTTGGTCGTAAAACGTCAAACGCTCCCTCACCTTTCGCGGTAAACGGCTAAGCGCTCCCTCACTTCTTGTGGGGGAGCGCTTCGGTTAAACGTGCGAAACGTGGTGGAGCGTTTCCGTTTAACGTGCCTTAACGTGCCAAAAGTGAGGGAACTTGGCCGATAGTGACTTAGAACTTGTGGCGGTTGGCCAGGACCGGGAGTTTGGTGCGGGCTTCCTGGACGACGGCGGTGTCCAGGTCGGCGAACAGCAGTCCGGGGGCGCCGTCGAGCTCTTCGAGGACGTCGCCCATGGGGGAGACCACCACGGAGTGCCCGACGCCGGTGGGGGCGGAACCCTTGGCCGGGTGACCCACGCTGGCGGGGTCGCCCTGGCCGCAGGCGAGGATCAGGGTGGTGGAGTCCAGGGCGCGGGCGCGGGCCAGGAGCTTCCACTGCTCGGCCTTGCCGGGGCCCGAGCCCCAGGAGGCGCACACAATGTTGACGTCGGCGCCGAGGTCCGCGTTTTCCGTGAACAGGTCCGGGAATCGGACGTCGTAGCACGTGGCGAGGCCGAACGTCACGCCGTCGAGCTCGAAGGTGACGGGGGCGGTGCCGGCGTCAACCGTGTCCGACTCGGCGAAACCGAAGGCATCGAACAGATGGATTTTGTCGTAGCTGGCCTCGAGGCCGCGCCCGGTGACCAGCAGGGTGTTGCGCACCTTGGCGCCGTTGCCGGCGGTGCCGGGAGTGAACATGCCGGCGACGATCACCAGGCCGAGCTCTGCGGCGAGGTCACGGACGCGGGATGCCCACGGGCCGTCCAGCGGCTCGGCGATATCGAGGAGCGAATTGCCGAAGGCCCGCATGGTTGCTTCCGGGAACACCACGAGGTCCGCGCCGCCGGCCTTGGCCTGGCGCGCGTAGGCGTCCACGAGGTCCAGGTTTGCGGCCACGTCACGGCCGGTAATGATTTGGGCTAGTGCAACGCGCACAATTACCTCCAACTCGGCGCTCCATTACAGTATGCAGTGCGGCGGTCCGTACACTGCAAAACGTCATGAAAACGAAAACGGGGGCCATTTGTCTGGCCCGGCTAAGCTTTAAGCAATGGTTATGTCTTACATAGATACCGCTTCCACCGTAGACGCTTCGCGGGCGTTTCCGCTGGGGATCAGCGTTCCACATACCGGGTCGCCGGCAGTGGACGATCCCCGGGGCGCGTTCGCCAACGTGGCCGTCTACGCGCCCGGCGTAACCACGCTGGAGATCGAATATCAGGCGCCCGGGGGAACCTGGCAGGTGAAGACCCTGCCCAACGTCACCGACGGCGTCCACCACGGAATTGTTGAGGGCATTCCCGCCGGCTCGCGCTATGGCTTCCGGTCCTCCCCGGAACACGAGGCCCTCCCGCTGTCCATGCCCGCCACGGATTTCGATGCCGCCGGCGAGCAGCCGCTGCTGATGGACCCCTACGGCCGGGCCGTCGACGAACGCGATGAGCTGATCACCAGCGTCCGGGTCGGTAACGACTTTGACTGGGGTCTGGACCGCAGCCCGCGGGTCCCGTGGCGCAACACGATCGTTTACGAGGCCCACGTCCGCGGCCAGACGAAGCTGCACCCGGATATTCCGGAGGACCTGCAGGGGACGTACGCCGGGATGGCCCACCCGGCCATGATCGAGCACCTGATCTCGCTGGGCGTCACGGCCGTCCAGCTCCTGCCCGTGCATTTCCACGTGGACGAGCCGCACCTGCAGCAGCTCGGGCTGACGAACTACTGGGGCTACAACACGGCGGCGTTCTTCGCCCCGCATCCCGGCTACGCCACCGAGGCCGCCCAGGCCGCCGGCGCCCACGCGGTCCAGGACGAGTTCAAGGGCATGGTCAAGCTGCTGCATGCCGCCGGGCTCGAAGTCATCCTCGACGTCGTGTACAACCACACCGCCGAGGGCGGCACGGACGGTCCCACCCTGAGCTTCCGCGGCCTGGGCGAGATGCAGTACTACCGCAACGACGGCCACGGCAGGTACGTGGACACCACGGGCTGCGGCAACAGCCTGAACTTTGGCGAACCCCGCGTGGTGCAGCTGGTGCTGGATTCCCTGCGCTACTGGGTGAGCGAGTTCCACATCGACGGGTTCCGCTTCGACCTCGCCGTCACGCTGTGCCGCAACAGCTCCAACGAATTCGATCCGCGGCACCCCTTCCTCGTCGCCGTCGGAGCCGATCCGGTCCTGTCCGGCGTCAAGCTGATTTCCGAACCCTGGGACGTGGGCTACGGCGGCTGGCAGACCGGCCGGTTTCCCGCCGGGTGGGTGGACTGGAACGATCATTTCCGCGACGCCGTCCGCAGCTTCTGGCTCGCCGACCGCGCCGCGATCGACGGCGGTGGCAGCGGCGGCCCGGTGGCCCGCCTCGCGGACGCCCTCTCCGGTTCCGCCCGGCTGTTCGAGTCCTCGGGCCGGTCCCGGCTTGCCTCGCTGAACCTGATCACGGCCCACGATGGCTTCACCCTGGCCGACCTGACGGCCTACGACCGCAAGCACAACGAGGCCAACGGCGAGCAGAACCGGGACGGCCACGGCGATAACCGCAGCTACAACCACGGCTTCGAGGGCCCCACTGAAGACGGCGACATCCTCGCCCGGCGCGCCCAAAGCAGGCGGAACCTGATGGCCTGCCTAATGATTTCCCAGGGCGTACCCATGATCACCGCCGGGGACGAGATCTGCCGGACCCAGCAGGGGAACAACAACGCCTACTGCCAGGACAATGCACTGACCTGGATCGACTGGACCAGCACCACGGAATCCCATGCGATGCTGCGCACCACCAAGCGCGTCATCCGGCTGCGCAAGGAGTTTCTGGCCAGCCAGCCGCATGATTACCCGGCGCGTGACAACCAGTCCTACTTCCACTGGTTCGATGTGGACGGCCAGCCTATGTCCGCCGACACGTGGCATGACCCCGGCCACCGTGTGATCCAGCTCCTGCTCGGATCCGACGACGGGCACGTCGACGGCCTCGTGGTGGTCAACGGCGGCGCCGACGACGTCAAGGTCACCTTGCCTCGGCTGAGCAATGAGGACGGCACCGGGCACCGGCTCTTCGAACTCCGCGTGACGACGTCCGAACTCCATGACCGGCGTCAGGGGGCCCGCGTCGCCTCCGGTGAGCGCGACCTCGTCCAAGCCAACACGATCAATATCTACCGCACCTAAACAATTCGAAATTAAGGCCCCCATGAAGATTTACTCGGCAGAGACCTGGACCATCGAAGAACTCACGGCGCAAATCGGCGACGCCGGCCGGCGCGCCCTGGTGGTCCCCGCCGCCGACACCAAGCAGGCGGTCCTGGACACGTTCGGCGAGCTCCTGGACGTCCCGGAGGACTACGGCACGGACCTGGATGCCCTGCACGATTCGCTGCACGACGTCGCGGATGCCGTGACGGACGACGGCGAGGCGCCCGTCACGTTCATCTGGCAGGTGCCCGCCGCGCTCCGCGCGGACCGCTCCTTCGGCGTCATCTGCGAAACGCTGCAGGACGCCGAAGGCTACGCCGGCAAGAGCCTGGACGTCATCGCCGTCTGCCTCTAAAAGAGCTAGCACGCCACGCGGTGACGGTCAGGCCGCGGTGACAGTCAGGCGTTGACGATCAGGCCCAGCTCCGCTTTTGAGGCCAGGCCGTCGTTCTTGGGGAGCACACGCACGGTGTAGCCGAAGGACCCCGAACGGTCAATCACCAGCGTGCCGCTGAAGAGGTGCCGGCCCTTGCCGAGGTCTTCGGCGGCCTTGAGCTCCGCGACCGTGATGTCCGTCAGCTCATCGGTGTCCTCTGCCCGGCCGTAGGCCACCTCAACATAGACGTCGTCCGGTGAAAGCTCACGCAGCGCCACGTACGCATTTACCTGCAGCAGATCGCCGATCTGCGGGTCCTCGGAGACCCCCACCGAGTCGACGTGTTCAACCTGGATGTGCGGCCATGCGGCCCGGACCCGTGAGCTCCATGCCGCCAGGGCCTTGGCCTGGGCGTAGTTGTCCGCCACGGCATGGCGCCCTGCGATCGCGGCGGGCCGGTACAGGACGTTGACGTAGTCCCGGAGCATCCGTTCCGCGGAAACCGCCGGGCCCAGGTGGGACATGGTGTGCTTGATCATCGAAACCCAGTGCGTAGGAACGGCCTGCAGGCCGGGCTGGGACGGTCCGGCAGCGCCCGCGGCGTCGGACACGGTCAGCCCGTAGAACCGCGGCGCCACCTGCTTTTCGAGCAACTCGTACAGTGCCGCCGCCTCGATGTCGTCGCGTTCCTCCGGGGAGGCGTCGTTGTTGGCGGTCGGGATCGCCCAGCCGTTCTCGCCGTCGTACATCTCATCCCACCAGCCGTCCATGACCGAGAGGTTCAGCGAACCGTTCAGGGCAGCCTTCATGCCGGAGGTACCGCAGGCCTCCAGCGGGCGCAGCGGGTTGTTCAGCCACACATCGCAGCCGGGGAACAGGGTCCGGGCCATGGCGATGTCGTAGTTGGGCAGGAACGCGATCCGGTGCCGCACGGCGGGGTCGTCGGTGAACCGGACGAGGTCCTGGATCATCTTCTTGCCGGCGTCGTCCGCCGGGTGGGACTTCCCGGCGATGACCAGCTGAATGGGGTGCGTCTTGTGCAGCAGCAGCGCCTTAAGCCGTTCCGGGTCGCGCAGCATCAGGGTCAGCCGCTTGTAGGTCGGCACGCGGCGGGCAAAGCCGATGGTCAGGACGTCCGGATCCAGGACGGAGTCCGTCCACGCCAGCTCGGCGTCGGCCGCGCCGCGCTTCTTCCACGCGGCCCGGAGCCGGCGCCGGACATCCTCCACCAGGGACACCCGCATCTCGCGCCGCAACGCCCAGAGGTCCTCGTCGGTGACGTTGTAGGCCAGGTCCCACCGGCCCTGCGCCTCCGCCTCGGCACCGAACTGGTCCCGCGCCAGCGCGGCGATGCGGGGGTCCACCCAGGTGGGGACGTGCACGCCGTTGGTGACGGAGGTGATGGGGATTTCGGAGTGATCGAAGCCCGGCCAGAGGGCGGAGAACATCCCGCGCGAGACCACGCCGTGCAGTTTGGCCACACCGTTGGCCCGCTGGGCCAGCCGCAGCCCCATCACGGCCATGTTGAACACGAACGGGTTGCCGTCGGCGAAGTCCTCGCGGCCCAGGTCCAGGATCTTGGCCACCGGGACGTCCGGGGCGAGGCCGGCTTCGAAGAAGTGCTGAATCTGGGAGATTTCGAAGCGGTCGATTCCCGCCGGCACCGGCGTGTGGGTGGTGAACACCGTGGACGCGCGCCCGGCGGCCAGGGCCTCCTCCCAGCTCAGCGGCGCCGCGCCGGACATCAATTCCTGGATCCGCTCGACGCCGAGGAACCCGGCGTGGCCCTCGTTGGTGTGGAAGACCTCCGGCGCGGGGACGCCCGTGAGCCGCTGGAACTCCCGCAGCGCCTTGACCCCGCCCATGCCCAGCAGCAGCTCCTGCTGCAGCCGGTGGTCTCCGCCGCCGCCGTACAGGCGGTCGGTGATGCCGCGGGCGGCCTCGTCGTTGCCCGGAACGTTGGAATCCAGCAGCAGCAGCGGCACACGTCCGACGTCGGCCCGCCACACGTGCGCCAGCAGGCGCCGGCCCTGGGGAAGCGGCAGGGAGATCTGGACCGGTTTGCCGTTGCCGTCCGGGGAGGCCTCGCGCAGGAGCGTCAGGGGCAGCCCGTCGGGGTCGAGGACCGGGTACGTTTCCTGCTGCCAGGCGTCCCGGGAGAGCGACTGCTTAAAGTAGCCGGCCTGGTACAGGAGGCCGACGCCGATCAGCGGCACGCCAAGGTCCGAGGCCGCTTTCAGGTGGTCCCCGGCCAGGATGCCAAGGCCGCCGGAGTACTGGGGCAGGACCTCGGTGATGCCGAACTCCGGCGAGAAGTAGGCGATGCATGCCGGCGCGCCGTCGCCCAGGCTCTGGTACCAGCGCGGCTGTTCCAGGTACCGGTCGAGGTCATCGGCCGCGGCGTGGACGCGCCGCACCACGTCCTGGTCCGCGGCGAGGCGCTGCAGCTCTTCCCGGCTCACCAGGCCCAGAAAAGTCACGGGGTCGTGGGCGCTCTCCGCCCAGATCCCGGGGTTGAGCCCCTCGAAAAGCTCCCGGGTGGGCCGGTGCCAGGACCACCGGAGATTGGTGGCGAGCCGGGCCAGCGGCCGGATCGACTCCGGGAGTACGGTTCGGACGGTAAATCTGCGGATTGCCTTCACCTGCGAAACACTAACGGACAAGTCGGTGCCCCGGAACTGCTTTAAGATTCTTTCCCGTAAATGACGGATATCACTCCGACCAGAACCGGAAACCTCCGGAAAACGTTCGAGGCCTTAGCATTCTGGCCGTTTTGTAGATAACGTCGAGGCTGTGACGAATAACTCGCGAACCAGCGCCGTGTCCAAGCAAAAGCCCAAGGCCCTGATCACGGATGGCCTTCGATTTGGCCGCTTTCCGATCACCGCCGTGCAACCTTCGGTGGAGGGCGGAAAGTTTCCCGCCAAAGCCGTCGAGGGCCAAACCATTGTCGTGGGAGCCACCGCGTTCCGGGAGGGACACGACCAGCTCGGGGTCAGCGCGGTCCTGCTCGACCCCCGCGGCAAAGAGCGGCAGCGGGTCCGTCTCGCCCCGCCGCGCGGACCCCGCGGAATGGGCACGGACCGCTGGGAAGGCCTCCTGACCCCGCCCGCCACTGGCAACTGGTCCTTCGTCATCGAGGCCTGGCACGACCGCTACGGCACATGGCACCACAACGCCGAGGTCAAGGTGGAGGCCGGCATCGACGTCGAGCTCATGCTGTCCGAAGGTGCCGCCCTGCTGGCCGAAGCCTCCGAAGACGCCTCCCGCCCCTCCGGTGACCGCAGAACGCTGCGGATGGCCGTCGTCGTCCTCTCAGACACGTCCCGGACACCCGAGGAACGCCTCGCCGCCGGCTTCGGCGCCGACGTCGCCGCCGTCGTCGAACGCCAGCCCATCCGCGAACTTGTGACGGTTTCCGAGCCTTACCCGCTGCTGGTGGAGCGAAAGCTTGCCGGAGCCGGCGCCTGGTACGAATTCTTCCCCCGCTCCGAAGGTGCCGTGCGCAACCACGACACGGGTGAATGGACCTCCGGCAACTTCCGCACGGCTGCGCAACGCCTCGACGCCGTCGCCGCCATGGGCTTTGACATCATCTACATGCCGCCGATCCACCCGATCGGCGTCCAGCACCGCAAGGGGCCGAACAACACCCTGATCGCCGGACCGCACGATCCCGGTTCGCCGTGGGCCATCGGATCCCACGAGGGCGGCCACGACGCCATCCACCCGGATCTGGGCACCTTCGAGGACTTCGACGCCTTCGTAGCGCGGGCCGGTGAGTTGGGACTCGAGGTGGCCCTGGACCTTGCCCTGCAGGCCGCGCCGGACCACCCGTGGGTGCAAAGCCACCCGGAATGGTTCACCACGCGCGTCGACGGCACTATTGCCTACGCGGAGAATCCGCCAAAGAAATACCAGGACATTTTCCCGCTGAATTTCGACAACGACCCCGCAGGGCTGTCCAACGAAATTCTAAGGATTGTGATGCTCTGGGTCAGCCACGGCGTCAAAGTGTTCCGGGTGGACAATCCGCATACCAAACCCGTCTGGTTCTGGGAATGGCTGATCGGCAAGGTCAATAAGAAGCACCCCGACGTCGTCTTCCTCGCCGAGGCGTTCACCCGCCCGGCCATGATGCACGCGCTTGGCCGGGCCGGCTTCCAGCAGTCCTACACCTACTTCACCTGGCGGAACACCAAGGAAGAACTGGAGACATACTTCCAGGAGGTCAGCCACGAGTCGGCGGCCTACTTCCGGCCGAACTTTTTCGTCAACACCCCGGACATCCTCACCGAGTACCTGCAGTTCGGCGGCCCGGCGGCCTTCAAGATCCGTGCCGCCCTGGCCGCGACGGCAAGCCCCATCTGGGGCGTGTACGCCGGCTTTGAGCTCTACGAACACGTGGCCCGTCCCGGCGCCGAGGAGTACATCGACAACGAGAAGTTTGAGTACAAGGCCCGCGACTGGGACACGGCGGCAGAATCGGGGCGCACCCTGGCCCCATACCTGACCCGGCTCAACGGGATCCGGCGCGCACACCCGGCCTTGGGGGATCTGCAGAACCTGACGGTGCACCAGAGCTCGGACAGCTCCACCGTGGTGTACTCCAAGCACAAGACCCTCGCGGACGGGACCAAGGACACCCTGATCATCGTCGTCAACGTGGACCCGCACGGCACCCGGGAGAGCACGGTGTCCCTGGACCTGCCGGCGCTGGAACTGGACCCGGAGAACTTCACGCACAACGGCCGTTTCATGGTTGATGACCTGCTGACCGGCGAGAGTTGGGAATGGGGGGAGTACAACTACGTCCGCCTGGACCCGCACGCCGAGCCCGTTCACATTCTTAGCATCCGGAGGTAGTGCCAGTGAGTTTTAGCCCGCAGAACCCGAGCCAGCACTTCAGCCCGAGGGGGAGCTTTGAATTGAATGCCCCGGGCCTCCAGCACGATCCCCTCTGGTACCGCAAGGCGGTCTTTTACGAGGTGCTCGTGCGGGGCTTCGCCGACGGCAACGGAGACGGCTCGGGCGACTTCCACGGCCTGATCGAGAAACTGGACTACCTGCAGTGGCTCGGGGTGGACTGCCTGTGGCTCCCGCCGTTCTTCCAGTCACCGCTGCGCGACGGCGGCTACGACATCTCGGACTACAACTCCGTGCTGGACGAGTTCGGCACCATCAGCGACTTCAAACGGCTCGTGGCCGAGGCCCATGCCCGGGGCGTCCGGGTCATCATCGACCTTCCGCTGAACCACACCTCCGACCAGCACCCGTGGTTCCAGGAGTCGCGGAAAGACCCCGACGGTCCGTTCGGCGACTTCTACGTCTGGAGCGACACAGACGAGAAGTACGAAGACGCCCGCATTATCTTCGTGGACACGGAGGAATCCAACTGGACCTTCGATCCCATCCGCCGGCAGTTCTTCTGGCACCGGTTCTTCAGCCACCAGCCCGACCTGAACTTCGAGAACCCCAAGGTCATTGACGCGCTCTTCGACGTCGTGCGGTTCTGGCTGGACCAGGGCATCGACGGCTTCCGGGCCGACGCCATCCCGTACCTGTTCGAGGAGGAGGGCACTAACTGCGAGAACCTGCCGCAGACCCACGAATTCCTCCGCCAGCTCCGCCGGATGGTCGATGAAAGCTACCCGGGCCGCGTGATCATTGCCGAGGCCAACCAGCCGCCCGCCGAAGTGGTGGAGTACTTCGGCACCGAAGAGGAACCGGAATGCCACATGGCGTTCCACTTCCCGATCATGCCGCGGCTGTACTACGCGCTGCGGGACCAGAAGGCGGCCCCCATCATCGAGACGATGAAGGACACGCCGGACATTCCCGAAGGCGCCCAGTGGGGCACGTTCCTGCGCAACCACGACGAACTGACGCTGGAAATGGTCACTTCAGACGAACGCGCCGCGATGCTCGGCTGGTACGCGCCGGATCCACGCATGCGCGCCAACATCGGCATCCGGCGCCGGCTGGCCCCGCTGCTGGATAACTCCCGCTCCGAGATCGAGCTCATCAACGCCCTGCTGCTGTCCCTGCCCGGCAGCCCGTTCCTGTACTACGGGGACGAGATCGGCATGGGGGACAACATCTGGCTCGAGGACCGTGACGCGGTCCGCACCCCGATGCAATGGAACCCGGACCGGAACGCCGGGTTCTCCCACGCCGACCCCGGCAAGCTGTACCTGCCGGTGATCCAGTCGCTGGTCTACAACTACAGCATGGCGAACGTGGAGGCCGAGGCCGCCCATTCGGGGTCCCTGTTGCGCTGGACCAGGCAGATCCTGAGCGTCCGCAAGAACCACCCCGCCTTCGGACTCGGCGGGTTCAAGCACGTGGAGGCTGACCACGACGTCGTCCTGGCCTATCTGCGTGAACTCCCCGAAGGCAACGCTGCCGGCGCGGACGCCGAGACCATCCTGTGCGCCTTCAACCTCTCCCAGCACCCCGTGGCGACGAAACTGCGCGTGCCCGGCTTCGCCGGAAGGGGCCTCCGGGACGTCTTCGGCGGCCAGGCGTTCCCGGGCATCGGCGAGGACGGAACCCTGACGCTGACCCTGGGCAGCCACGATTTCTTCTGGTTGCGGATCCGTTCCGCCGCCTCCAACCCGGCATCCCCGTTCACACAGGCGATGCCCGTACTGTCCATCGAGGGTTGAGATGACGCGAACAGCCCTTGCCCCGGCCTTGAGCGGACTGCTTGGCGCCTGGCTGCCGCGCCAGCGATGGTTCCCTGTCAAGACCGCCGAGTTCACCTTCGAACCGGCGGGCGGCCTGCGCCTGGAGGCCGGCGCCGGCGGGGCCACGTTCGAGGTGTTGCTGGTCGCGGTGTCCTACCCCACGCCCGGCGGCAGCCGCACCGACGTCGTCCAGGTGCCGCTCAGTTTCCGGCCAGAACCCCTTCCGGGGGCAGAACGCGCGCTGATCGGCGAACTTCCCGGCACCCGCGCTGATGCCGCCCACCAGTGGGTGTACGACGGCGTCCACGACGCCTCCTTCGTCGCCGCCTGGCTGGAGCTCATGCGGCACGGCGCAACGACGCCGTCGGGCAACGCCACCGGCCACCTGGTGGAGTCCGGCTACAGCCTTCCGTTCGCAACAGGCAAGGTCAAGGTCCTGGCGGGCGAGCAATCGAACAGCTCGGTTATCGTCGACGACGAGGACGGCGGCACAGTCGCCATCGTGAAGTTCTTCCGAGTGCTGTCCGAGGGCCAGAATCCCGAGGTTGAAATCGGTGCGGCGCTGACTGCGGGGCACAGCGCGGAGGTCCCGGCAACCCTTGGCTGGGTGGCCGGAGAGTGGGAGGTGCCGGCGGCCGCAGCCGGGGCGGAGCCATCAGGTGCCCACCGTCCTGCCACTGTCCGTCCCGCCTCCGGCGAGCTTGCTGTGGCGCACGAATTCCTCGCCGGCGGACTCGATGCGTGGCGGCTCGCCGTGGACGCGGCCAGCCGGGGGATCGGGTTCGCTGCCGAAGCCCACGCGCTGGGCGCGGCGACAGCCACCGTACACCGCAGGCTCGCCGAGGCCCTGGGCACAGCCGCCGAATCTGCGCCGGGGCAGGACATCGCGCCGGGAGTGGCCGAGCGCGTCCGTCAGTCCTGGGCCCAGGCCGGCCAGGCCGTCGGGCCATACGAAGAAGCCCTGGACCGTCTCCTCGGCCGGCTCGAGGGTACCAGCGCTGGCCCGCTCCAGCGTATCCACGGCGACCTCCATCTCGGGCAGATCCTGCAGGTGCCCGGCAGCATGGTCCCGGGCGAGCCGGGGGCCCCACCGCGCTGGGCCATCCTCGACTTCGAGGGCGAGCCCCTGCGCCCCATCTCCGAGCGCAACTTCCCGGACGTCGCTCTTCGCGACGTTGTCGGCATGCTGCGGTCCTTCGACTACGCCGCCGGCGCCGCCGTCCGCGAAAACCCCGGAGCCGTGGTGCCCGGGACCTGGGTGGATGACTGCGCTGAGGCGTTCCTGGCCGGCTACGCCGACGTCATTCCCGGCAGCATCGACCGCGACTCGCCGCTCTTTGTGGCGCTCTGGCTCGACAAGGCCCTCTACGAAGTCATCTACGAACTAAGGAACAGGCCGGACTGGCTCTCCATCCCGGTGAACGCATCGCGTCGTCTCCTCGGCAGTACAGGTTCCGGCGTCGCCGCCGAAGCCGCAGCGGAAGGTATAAAAATGACAGGATCAGCACGTATCGATCGGCCCGGCACGCCACTGCCCGTGGATGGCGAGACCCTTGCGAGGGTCTCCAGCGGCGAACACCACGCGCCCCACTCGGTCCTCGGCGCCCACCTCGATGACCATGGCCATGTCACCATCCGGACGGTCAAGCACTTGGCGGAAGCGGTCTCGGTCGTGACGTCGGCAGGTTCGACGCCTATGACGCACGAATCGAGCGGCGTATGGGTGGCCGTGATGGAGCCGCTCGAGCGCGGCCATGTGCCGGATTACCGGCTCGAGGTGACCTACAAGGACCACGAGCCGCAGGTCATGGACGACCCCTACCGTTACCTGCCGACCGTCGGCGAAGTGGACCTGCACCTGATCGGTGAGGGCCGGCACGAGCGTCTGTGGGATGTCCTCGGCGCGCATGTGCAGCACTACAAGTCCTCGCTTGGCGACGTCGACGGCGTGTCCTTCGCCGTCTGGGCCCCGAACGCCCAGGCAGTGCGAGTCAAGGGTGACTTCAACGGCTGGGACGGCCGCGAACACTCCATGCGCTCCCTCGGTTCCACCGGTGTGTGGGAGGTCTTCATTCCCGGGGTTGTAGCAGGGGCGTGCTACAAATTTGAACTCAGGACCCGGCACGGATACTGGGTGGAAAAAGCGGACCCGCTGGCCTTCGGCACCGAGGTCCCGCCGCTGACGGCATCCCGGGTGGTGGAGCCCTCTTACGTCTTCAAGGATGCCGAGTGGATGCAGGCCCGCGCCGCCCGCGATCCGCACAACTCGGCCATGAGCGTCTACGAGGTCCACCTCGGTTCCTGGAAGGTGGGGCTGGGCTACCGCGAACTGGCCAAGGAACTCGTGGAATACGTCAAATGGCTCGGCTTCACCCACGTGGAGTTCATGCCCGTGGCCGAGCACCCCTTCGGCGGCTCGTGGGGCTACCAGGTCACCTCGTACTTCGCGCCGACCTCGCGCTTCGGGCACCCGGACGAATTCCGCCACCTCGTTGACGAACTCCACCAAGCCGGCATCGGCGTCCTCCTCGACTGGGTCCCGGCGCACTTCCCCAAGGACGAGTGGGCCCTGGCCCGGTTCGACGGCGAAGCGCTATACGAGCACGCCGATCCGAACCTGGGCGAGCACCCGGACTGGGGAACGCTGATCTTCGACTTTGGCCGCAGGGAGGTGCGCAACTTCCTGGTGGCCAACGCCCTGTACTGGCTCGATGAGTTCCACATCGACGGGCTCCGCGTGGACGCCGTTGCCTCGATGCTCTACCTCGACTACTCCCGGGAAGAGGGTCAGTGGCAGCCAAACCGTTTCGGCGGCCGCGAAAACCTGGAAGCGATCTCCTTCCTCCAGGAGGTCAACGCCACGGTCTACAAAACCCACCCCGGCGCGGTCATGATTGCCGAGGAATCCACCGCATTCCCGGGCGTCACGGCACCCACGAGCGGCGGCGGACTGGGCTTCGGCCTCAAATGGAACATGGGTTGGATGCACGACTCGCTCAAATACATGGCCGAGGACCCGTACAACCGCCGGTGGCACCACGGCACCATCACGTTCTCGATGGTCTACGCCTTCACGGAAAACTTCCTGCTGCCCATCAGCCACGATGAAGTTGTGCACGGCAAGGGCTCCATGCTGCGCAAGATGCCCGGTGACCGGTGGCAGCAGTTGGCAAACCTGCGCGCATTCCTGGGATATCAGTGGGCCCACCCGGGCAAGCAGCTGATCTTCATGGGCACCGAATTCGGCCAGGAAGCGGAGTGGTCGGAGCAGTACGGCCTGGACTGGTGGCTCGCGGACATCCCGGCACACAACGGCATGCAGCTCCTGACCAAGGACCTCAACGAGCTCTACCGTTCCACGCCGGCGCTGTACGAGCGGGACAACCAGCCCGAAGGGTTCCAGTGGATCAACGGGGGAGACTCGGACCGCAATGTGCTGACGTTCATCCGCCGCGACGCCGACGGCAACCCGCTGGTCTGCGCCGTGAACTTCTCCGGCGGCCCGCACACGGACTACCTACTCGGCGTCCCGACCGCCGGCGAGTGGCAGGAAGTGCTCAACACCGACGCCGCCAGCTATGGCGGTTCCGGGGTGGAGAACACTGGAACCCTGACCGCGACGAAGGACGGTCTGGACGGACAACCGGCCATGCTCACCGTCACCCTGCCTCCGCTAGGGGCCGCGTACTTCAAGCCGCTGGGCTAGGCGCTAGGAGCTAGGCGCAGCGCCCGGGCAGCAGGTCTGGCGCGCGTAGGGAAGTGTTTGCGAGAGGCCCGGAATCCCCGTGATTCCGGGCTTTTCTGCACCGTCTTCTGTGCCGCTTTGTCAGCCGGTCCAAGTGGTGGTAGAGTTTATTTCCGCGCTGCTCCCCGGAGTTGAACGGCCACCAAGACCCAGAAGCCTATGGCAAGAATGAGTCTGGATCGCCGATTTGACTAGGGTGAAGCGGCCGGGTAAGTTTGAAAAGTTGCTCCGGAGCGATCCGCGACTGAWTGTTGGTTGTGGTGGTGCCGGGTGTGTCTGTTGTTTGAGAACTCAATAGTGTGCCAAGTTTGTTGATACCAATTTATTGTATTGAATTGGTTGAATTTGCCGGGCCCGCCACCCCGTGGTGTGGTCTGGTGTTTTTAGCTGGTTTCAAATTTGTGCAGCGTGTGCATCCCCC